>NZ_JBYITE010000009.1:0-188906 GCF_057709105.1 Streptomyces sp. bgisy100 | reverse complement strand
ATCCCGGCCCCCACGCTGATCTCCCTGAACCCCACCTCCGGAACGGCCGCCGGCGGCACCACCGTCACCCTCACCGGCACGAACCTCACCGGGACCACCCAGGTCAAGTTCGGCACGACCAACGCCACCTTCACCGTCGTCTCCAACACCCAGATCACCGCCACCGCACCCCCCGGAACCGGAACCGTCCAGGTCACCGCCACCACCCCCAGCGGCACCAGCAACGGCCTCAGCTACACCTACACGCCCGCCCCCACACTGGCCTCCCTGAACCCGACCTCGGGGCCGGCCGCGGGCGGCACCACCGTCACGCTGACGGGCACGAACCTGACCGGGACCACCCAGGTCAAGTTCGGTTCCACCAATGCCGCGTTCACCGTGCTCTCCCCCACCCAGATCAACGCGACGGCACCGCCGGGCACCGGAACCGTCCAGGTCACCGTCGTCACCCCCGACGGCACCAGCAACGGGCTGGGCTACACCTACGTCACCGCCCCGGTGATCGGCTCGGTGAGCCCGCTGCAGGGGCCGACGCCGGGCGGGAACACCGTCGTCCTCACCGGGTCCGGGCTGGCCGGGGCGACGGGGGTGAAGTTCGGGAACGTCCCGGCGGCGAGTTTCACGGTGGTCTCCGGTACGCAGATCAACGCCGTCGCGCCGCCCGGCGCGGCCGGGCCGGTGACCGTCGAGGTGACCACTCCCGGGGGCACCAACGGACCGGGGGCGTACTACTTCTACGTGGCGGCTCCCGCCGTCACCGCGGTCCTCCCGAACACCGGTCCCACCGCGGGCGGCAACACGGTCTCGGTCACCGGATCGAATCTGACCCTGGCCGACTCCGTGCAATTCGGCGCGGCCGCCGCGGCGTTCACGGTGGTGACGGACAATCTGCTCACCGCGGTGCCCCCGCCCGGCACCGGCAACGTCGCCGTGAGCGTCACCGGCCCCGGCGGCACCAGCGCCGGAGTCGACTACGGCTACCTCGCCGGGCCGTTGCTCACCGCGCTGACCCCGGCGACCGGGCCGGAGGCCGGCGGCAACACCGTCACCCTCACCGGGTCCGGGCTGACCACGACCACCGCGGTCCAGTTCGACGCGACCACCACGGCGTTCACCGTGCTGTCCCCGACCCAGGTCACCGCGGTGGCGCCGCCGGGCACCGGCAGCGCCGCCGTCACCGTCACGACCACGGGCGGGACCAGCAACAGCCTCACCTACGCCCGCGTCGCCCCGCCGGGTTAGGCGTCCTTGCGCGATGAGCCCGCCCGGGGCGCGCACTCAGCGGGCAAGGTCCCCCCAGGCGCTTCGCACGGGTCGTCCCGGGCCGGTCCGACAGGGCCGGCCCGGGGCCCTCAGCGGGGCCCGGCCGGTGCCGACGGCCTCGCCATGCCGGTGCCCTTCAGGGCGTCCAGGGCGTAGACACAGCGGTCCTTGCTGCACGCGTACACCACACCGCCCGCCACCAGCGGGGATCCGGTGATCTCGCCGCCGGTAGCCAGCTTCCAGCGCAGCTGGCCGCCGCCGGCGTCCAGGGTGTAGAGGCAGTGGTCCGCCGAGCCGAAGTGGACCCGGCCGTCCGCGACGACGGGAGCGCCGATCACCTCTCCCTGGGCGGCGAAACGCCACTTCGGGGTGCCCGTCACCGCGTCCAGCGTGTACAGCGCGCTGCCGCTGCCGACGTGCACCGAGCCCGCCGCGACCAGCACCGGTTCGGTCGACTGACGGGCCTCGGTCGCGATGCGCCAGCGTTCCCGGCCGTCGGCCGCGTCCAGCGCGTAGACCGTGCCGAGGTAGTCGGCGACGTAGACACCGCCGCCCGTCACCGCCGGGCCGGGCGCGAACGCCGGGGCGCTCAGGAACGTCGCGGGCGCCTCGAAGCGCCACCGCACCTCGCCGCGCGCCACGTCGAGCGCGAGGACCCGGGTCCCCGCACAGACGTAGACGGCGCCGTCCGGGGCGGGCAGCAGCCGCACCGGGACACCACCGCAGGCGGCGGCGTCGCCGACCGGGTAGGACCAGCGCTCCATCCCGGTGCGTGCCTCGAGGGCGCGCAGCCGTCCGTCGGACCACACATAGACCACGCCGTCCTGGACCGCCGGTCCGGACTCGGGGGTCTCGAAGTCGGCCTGGGCGCCGGAGATTTCCCACAGCTTCTCGCCGTTGGCCGCCTCCCACGCCTGCACGCCGCCGCCGCGGGTGCCGGTGACGACCGTGCCGTGGTCGACCTTGAGCGAGTACACCCAGCCGTCGGCGGCCAGCCGCCAGCGCTCCGAACCGTCCGTGGCGTCCAGCGCGTAGAGGGTGGGGCCGTCGGAGGCGTGGATGCGCCCGTCCGCCACCGCCATGGCCCACGCCACGTCCCGGGTCTTGAACTGCCGCCGCCCGGTGGCCACATCGAGGGCGTGCACCTCGAAGGAGGTGACGTACAGCCGGTCGGCGGCGACGGCGGGGGTGCCCCACACGTCGTTGGACATCCGGAACCGCCACGGCCGCCAACGGGCGGGCGCGCCCGGCGGCTCGGCGGGTTCGGCGTGCGGAGCCGTGGTGGGCGGCATCGGGCCGTCCGGCGCGGGCGACGGCGCGGGGACGGGCAGCGGCCCCGGGGCGGCCACGGCCGAGCCCTCGGGGGCGGCAGCGGCGGACTGCCCGGTGAAGGCGCCGGTCGGCGGCCGTACCCAGCCGGTGGCCGACCCGGAGGCCGCCCCCGCCTGCGGGTCGCGCACCTCCCCGGCGCGCGGGCCGGGCCCTATCGGCACCTGGGTGCCGGGCAGCCGCAGGGAACGGCCCTGCGGCTGCGGTCCGGCCTGCTGCTGCGGTGCGGCATCGGCGACGACGGCGGACGACGCGCCGTCCCAGCCCGCCGCCCGGTCACCGGCCGGGACCATGCCGCTGCGCGGGTCGGCGGCCGGACGGCTGGCGGAGGGGCCGGGGCCGATCGGCGCGGAGGTGCCCAGCGGCGCGGCACCGCCGGCGTCCTGCCGGGCCGCTCCGGGGGCGTGGTTCGGGGGCGGCGGCACCGCGCCGGCGGCCCCACGGCCGCCGCTGCCCGCCTTGCGGCCTCCGGCAGCCGCGCCCCGGCCGGCGCCGGCACCCCGGCCGGCGACCGCGGACGTCCGGCCGCCGCGCCGGTCCTCGATCATCGTGACCGCGCTGGCGGGCAGCCAGGCCGACGCCGTACCGCTGTCGTCCCCGCCGGCGGCGAAGAGATGCGGCGCGAGCTGCGACTGGAGGTCGGCGGGGCTGGGCCGGTGCTCGGCGGCCATCTGCATACAGGAGTCGATGAGCGGCCGCAGGTCGTCGGGCAGCCCTTCCAGGTCGGGCCCTTCGCGCAGCAGCATGAAGACGGTCTCCACGGGGTTCGCGCCGTGGAACGGCGCATGTCCCGTCGCCGCGAACGCCAGCGTCGAGCCCAGGGAGAAGATGTCGCTCGCGCCGGTCACGCTGCGCGAGTCCCGCGCCTGCTCCGGCGACATGTACGCGGGCGTACCGACGGCCACATTGGTCATCGTGAGCCGGGTGTTCGACACCCCGCTGGCGATGCCGAAGTCGATGACCCGGGGGCCGTCCTCGACGACCAGCACATTGGACGGCTTGAGGTCGCGGTGGACGAGCCCCGCCCCGTGAATGGACTGCAGCGCCTCGGCGACGCCCGCCGCCAGCCAGCGCACCGCCTGCGTCGGCAACGGCCCGCACTCGTTGACTATTTCCTCGAGGGAGGGAGCGGGGACGTAGGCGGTCGCGAGCCAGGGCACGGCGGCCCGCGGATCGGCGTCGACCACCGCGGCGGTGTAGAAGCCGCTCACCGCACGGGCCGCCTCCACCTCGCGGGTGAAGCGGACCCGGAACAGCTGGTCCTCGGCCAGTTCGGTCCGCACCGTCTTGATCGCGACCCGCCGGCCCGATGCCGAGCGGGCGAGATAGACCAGCCCCATGCCGCCGGCACCGAGTCGGCCGAGCACCTCGAAGGGCCCGATCCGCCTCGGGTCGTGCTGCGTCAGCTGCTCCACCACTTGCCTGCCACCTCCCCGTCGGGGTCTGACGGATTTCAGCCCCGTGCAGCGTCTCACCGTGAACCGTCCCGGGATACGCAGACCGATTCTTCCTGGCGAAGGCATTCGTTGCGAACCGGGGGCCAAATCGGGGTGTCTCCCCAGACATTTGTGTGCATAGCGGCAGGCCAACGGAGGTTACCGATGGTCACCCGGAAGAGGTGGCGCGTTCATCGCTCCGCGGCGGCGAGATCGATGACGGCGAAGCTCGCCCCCTGATTGTCGACCAGGACCGAGAACCGTCCGTACGGGGTGTCCTCCGGTTCGAGGATGACGCGTCCACCGAGCCGTACGGCCGTCCCGGCGGCGCTGTCGCAGTCCTGGACAGCGAAGTAGACGAGGAAGTGCGCGGGGAGCTCCGCCGGGAAGCTGCCGTCGATCACGCCGCGGCCCGCCACGGCGTTCGCCAGGTCCACGGGCCTGCCCGCCGGCGCCCACATCGCGAAGTCCGTGCCGTCCTCGGTGTCCAGGTCCTGCTGCCCGTACCCGAAGACGGCCTCGTAGAAGGGGTCGACCTTCGCCTTGTCGCGGGTGTAGAGCTCCGTCCAGGCGTACGAACCGGGGCGCCCCTGCTGCGCGAATCCCGGATGACTGCCGCCCTGCCACAGCCCGAAGACCGCGCCGCCCGGGTCGACGACCATCGCCATCGTCCCGAACCCGTCGATCGGCCGGGGGTCCATGATGACCTGGCCGCCGGCCGCACGGATCCTCGCGAGGGCGGCCGGGGCGTCCCCGGTGGCGAAGTAGATGTTCCACACCGTGGGGAGGCGCCCGTCCGGCTTGCGGGTGAGCGCGGCGACGGTCTTCCCGTCGTGCGACGCCTGCTCGTAGGGGCCGTAGGCCGTGTCGCCCGGCTGGAAGCTCCAGCCGAAGAGCTCGCCGTAGAAGCGCTTGCCCGCCTCGACGTCCGCGAGCATCGCGTCGGTCCAGCAGGGCACTCCCTCAGCGAATGCGGCCATGGCGCCCGGCCCTCTCCTGGGTGGGTGTGCACGTCCGGGCAGGGCGTGCGCCCTGCCCGGAGGTGCGTCTCCTGCACAGGGTGTGCACGTCCTGCGTGCGGGGTGCACAGATGCACGGATGCACGGATGCACGATGGATACCGTCATCGACACGCTAACGGCAGATCAGGGGTTACGCCCGGGCAGGCACCGTGGGTACGGGCCGGCGGGGGATGGGAGCCGGGCGGGCTTGCGGGCGGGCCGGGGGCCGGCCGGTCGCGGGCCCGCGGCGAGCTCCGGGAACGGGCGGGGGCGGTGGCTCCCTGTCGGACGATGTCTCGTTCACTACGCTATCCAGCGTTTTCCACCCGTGCGCGGCGCCATTGTCCACGAAACTTGTCCACAGCCTGTTGATAAGAGAATTCATCCTTCCGGCCCCGGCCACGCTTTTCCACTCCGGAGCGATTTGACGCTCGGTACACCGGAGGTCACCGGGCGCCACAGAGGTCTCCGCCGCCTCGGAAGTGGCTGGTATTCGCACTGCCGGGCCCCTGCCCCCAACCTCCCTGAGCTGGTTCTTCTCCACAAAGGCGTGCCCACTCCCCATTTGCATGCGGCCGAATCGCGATCCGATCACCCCTCGGTAAGCTGACGGCATGACAGGACAAGTTCGCACCGTTGACGGCCGGGTCGCCGGGCGCCGCGGGCAGGCGACGCGGCAGAAGCTGCTCGACTGCCTGAGTGAGATGCTCAGCTCCTCGCCGTACCGCGATGTCAAGGTCATCGACGTCGCCCGTAAGGCGGGAACTTCCCCCGCGACCTTTTACCAGTACTTCCCGGACGTCGAGGGCGCCGTCCTGGAGCTCGCCGAGGAGATGGCCAAGGAGGGGCAGAGCCTGACCGGCCTGGTGGCGGGCCGCTCCTGGGTCGGGAAATCCGGCTGGCAGACCGCCGAGGAACTGGTCGACGGCTTCCTCTCCTTCTGGCGGAAGAACGACGCCATCCTGCGCGTCATCGACCTCGGAGCGGCGGAGGGGGACAAACGGTTCTACAAGATCCGGATGAAGATCCTCAACGCCGTCACCAATTCCCTCACGGATTCCGTCAAGGAACTCCAGTCCAAGGGAAAGGTCGACAAGGACGTCAGCCCGGCGGCCGTCTCCGGCTCCCTGGTCGCCATGCTCGCCGCGGTCGCCGCGCACCAGAAGGGCTTCCAGAGCTGGGGCGTCAAGCAGGCGGAGCTGAAGCCGAACCTGGCTCTGCTGGTCCACCTCGGCGTCACGGGCAAGAAGCCGCCGAAGTAGCGGCGGGCGCTCCAGGCCATTGCGGTGGCGCACGGCGCGCACGGCGGATCGGCCCGGGCAGCGGTGCCACGGCCCGGGGTCGGTGCGACCTCCGCGGCGCACGCCCTGCTGCGCCGCCCTGCCCCGCCGCCCTGCCCCGCTGTCCTGCCACGCCGCCCCTGTCCGGGCGCGTCCTGTCATGGACCGTGGCGAACGCTCGGGCCCCGTCCGAGCGCCCGCCGCGGTGCCGTTCCGGACTGCGGACGGTGTGCCCCGGCGCCAGGGGTCGGTGGTGGTGTCCAGGAGGCGGCCGTGCCGGCCGCACGGCCGTTCCAGGGCTGCCCCCTCACCCGGGCCGGGCATCGCCGCGGGGCCGGGCCGTCGCATCGGCGGCACTCCTCCGCGGGCGCGACGGCGCAGAACCGTCCGGCGGCGGTGCACGCGCGGCGGCCGCCCGTCAGCCCCGGGGTTCCAGTCGGAACAGGCGGATCCGCCGTTCCACCCTGGCCTGATACTGCGCGTACGGCGGCCAGAAGCCGACCACCGCGGACCATGCCGACTCCCGTTCCACATCCTCCAGCAGCCGCGCCCGCACCGCGATGTCGCGCCCCTGCCAGGTGATCTCCGCATCCGGATGCGCCAGCAGGTTGGCGGACCAGGACGGGTGCCCCGGGCGGCCGAAGTTGCTGCCGACCAGGATGAACGTTCCGCCGCTCTCCGGCATGCAGGCCAGCGGCGTCCGCCGCGGCTGCCCGCTCCTCGCCCCCGTCGAGGTGAGGATCAGCCCCGGCAGGAGCCGGGCGCTCAACAGCACCCTGCCCCTCGTCAGCCGGTGCACCCCACGGTCCAGCGCGGGAACGACATGCGGCGCGACCCTGGCGAAGGCCCGTGTCGTGGAGACCTTCCGGATCAGCCGCACCCACGCGGGCACCGGCCGGCCGGCGGCGCTCATCGGACGCCCACCGCCCCTCGGCCGCGGCCGTCCCCGAACCGTTCTCCGTCCCCCAGGAACAGCCCGGCGCCCTCCGCCGCATGGGCCCGCAGCCGGTGGACGGGGCCGAAGAGCAGCTCGTCCGACGCCGCCCGCTTGAAGTAGAGGTGCGCGTCGTGTTCCCAGGTGAAGCCGATGCCGCCATGGAGCTGGATCGCCTCGCCCGCCACCGTGCGCTGCGCCTCCAGCGCCTGGGCCAGAGCGAGGCCGCCCACGGGAGGCCCGGTGACGGCGGTGGCCGGGGCCGACGGGTCCCGATGGCACCGGTCCGCGTCCCACGCCGCGTAGTACGCGGCCGACCGCGCCGCCTCGATCCGCACATGGAGGTCGGCCAGCCGGTGCTGGACCGCCTGGAAGGAGCCGATGGGCCGGCCGAACTGTTCCCGCCGGCGGACGTACTCGACGGTTGCGGTGAACACCGCGTCCGCCGCGCCGACCGCCTCCGCCGCGAGCACCGCGGCCACCGTGCCGCCGAGGGCGGCGAGGGCGCTCACCACGTCGGGTGGCTCCATGCCTCCTACTCCTGCTCCTGCTCCTGCTTCTGCTTCTCCTTTGCGCGCTGTTGCGCCCCTGATTCCCCCGGCTCCCCCGGCTCCCTCGGCCGCGCTAGAGGCACCGGGACGGATTGCGGCGGTGGAGTGCGCCGGGCTGCCCGCGGAACCGGGCGCGCCGGAAGGACGGGAGGCGCGGGACGGCCCGGAGGCGCCGGATGAACCGGCGGTGCCCAGCAACTCCGCCGGAACGTCACGCAGTTCGATACGAGCCTGCGGCCGGGTCTCGTCGAGGACGGTCAGCCGGGTCCGCGTCAGCCCGACCGCACCGCTCCGGACGAGGAACAGCAGCGTCCGACCGTGCGTGTAACCGCCTGTGCGGGCGGCGACGAGCAACAGCCCGGCGCTGTGCCCGTCGAGCACCTGGTCGGCCTGCCCGTACAGTTGCCAGCCGTCGGGCCCCCGCCGCGCCTGGACACCGCCCGCGCGGCCGCCGCCCGCCCAGCCGCCGGCGTCATCGGCGGAACCGTCCGCCGCGCCTGCCCGGTGGCCGTGCCGGTCGGACCCATCGGCTCCCCGGCCACCGGTGACGCCGATCCGGGGCCGGGCCCCGATCCGGTCTTCGATGCGGTCACCGATGCGATCACTGATGCGGTCGGGGGCGCCGTCGCCGGTGGGACCCATCGCACCAGTAGGGCCCTGCGCACCGGTGAGCCCGAGGGCGACCGGCAGCAGCGCCGCGGGCACGGCGAGCGCCGCCGTCAGCACACCCGCCGCGAGCTGGGGCAGCAGCGCGGCCCGCTGCTGCTCCGTGCCGAGTGCCCGGATCAGCGGTGCCACCAGCACCGCGCTGGACAGCAGCGGGGAGGGCAGCAGGGCACGACCGGTCTCCTCGCAGGCGAGGGCCAGTTCGGCCGGACCGCACCCCACGCCCCCGTACGCGACCGGAAGGGCCAGACCGGGCAGCCCGAGCTGCTCGGCGAGCTGCCGCCAGAGCGCGGCGTCCCATCCGTACGGTGTCCGCACCGCGGCCTTGACCTGGTCGGGACCGCAGCGCTTGAGCAGCAGTTCGCGCAGCGTGCGGCGGATTTCGTCCTGCTCCGTGGTGAACGCGGCGTCCATCGGCTCCGGCCCCCTATCTGACGAACCGTCATATCAGAAGGCGGACATCGTAGGGGGTGGGAGTGGAGATGGACAGAGACGGAACGGCCGCCCGCGACGACTTCCGCGGGGTGGCGCGACACGCGATCTGATGTACCGTCAGATTCATGTCACCGCTGACAGCCACCGCCGCCCGCAAGGTCGCCGTCGTCGGTGTCGCCCTCTCGGACTGCGGCCGGGTGGACGTGACGTCCCCCGGGGGCGGCACCCCGTACGCCCTGCACGCACAGGCGGCCCGGCGCGCGCTCGCCGACTCCGGGCTGGACCGCTCGGTCATCGACGGCTTCGCCTCCGCCGGGCTGGGCACCCTGCCGCCGGTCGAGGTGGCGGAGTACCTGGGACTGCGCCCCACCTGGACCGACTCCACAGCGGTGGGGGGCGCCACCTGGGAGGTGATGGCGGCGCACGCGGCGGACGCCATCGCCGCCGGTCACGCCAACGCCGTCCTGCTGGTGTACGGCTCCACCGCCCGCGCCGACCTCAAGGCCGGGCGGCGCACCGCGAACCTGGCGCTCGGTGCGCGCGGCCCGCTCCAGTTCGAGGCCCCGTACGGTCACACGCTCGTCGCCAAGTACGCCATGGCGGCCCGGCGGCACATGCATCAGTACGGGACCACGCTGGAGCAGCTCGCGGAGGTCGCGGTCCAGGCCCGGGCCAACGCCGCCCGCAACCCCGAGGCCATGCACCGGACGCCGATCACGGTCGACGACGTCCTCTCCGGCCCGATGATCGCCGACCCCTTCACCAAGCTGCACTGCTGCATCCGTTCGGACGGCGGCTGCGCGGTGCTGCTGGCGGCCGAGGAGTACGTACCGGACACGACAAAGGCACCGGTGTGGGTACTGGGCACCGGCGAGGCCCTCTCCCACTCCGCGATGTCCGAGTGGGAGGACTTCACCGTCTCGCCCGCCGCGGTGTCGGGGCGCCTGGCCTTCGCCCGCGCCGGCGTCCGGCCGGACGACATCGATCTGGCCGAGATCTACGACGCCTTCACCTATATGACCCTGGTGACCCTGGAGGACCTGGGCTTCTGCCCGAAGGGGGACGGCGGCGCGTTCGTGGAGAACGGTCGGCTGCTGCGGGACGGCGCCCTGCCCGTCAACACCGACGGCGGCGGCCTGTCCGCCTGCCACCCGGGGATGCGCGGGCTGTTCCTGCTGGTGGAGGCGGTACGTCAACTGCGTGGCGAGGCGGGCGAACGGCAGGTACGGAAGCAGGCGAAGACCGGGACCGCACGCGACTCCCGGGCGGGGGCGGCCGACGCCGACAGGCGCGATACCGCCAGGCCGAACACGGACAGACCGGACTCGGACGGGCCAGGGACGGAGGGGCCGGGGACGGAGGGGCTGGGGACGGACGGGCCGGGCACGAACAGGCCGGGGACGGAGGGACCTGACGCCGCCCGGCCACGGTGCCGACTTCCCGAACTGGCAGTGGTCTCCGGTACGGGCGGCTGGTTCTGCTCCTCGGGGACGGTGATCCTCGGCCGGGCCTGAGGCGCCGCCCCACACGTCAGCCCCGGTCAGGAGCCGGGCACGAGACCGTCGGCGACCAGCCCCGCGTACACCGCTTCGCTGAGCGCACTCAGCGCCGACTGCGGGCGGACCATGACGGTGAACTCTTCGATCAGGCCCGCCTCGTCGAGCTGCAGCAGGTCCATTCCGTGGATCTCCTTGCCGTTCACCGTGGCACGGAAGATCAGAACGTGCGAGTCGGCCTCGGCACCGCCGTCGACGGGCCCAGCCGCACTCGCGGCCCCGGCCTCACCAGGGAACCGGTCCGCAGCGCTGGACCTGTCCGTGCCGCTGGACCTGTCCGCACCGCTGGACCTGTCAGTGCCACCGAGCTGAGCCCTGTCGCTGAGCTGGGCCGTGCCGCTGAACTCCCCGACATAGCGGAAGTTCTCGAAGGTGCGCAGTAGCACACCGAAGAGCCCGTGGACGGTGGGGCGCCCCTCGAACGGAGTGAACTTCACCGGGCTGTGGAACCGGATGTCCGGTGCGAAGAGGCGCTCGATCGCGGCCAGGTCCCGCTTCTCGACGGCCGTGCGGAAGTTCTCCGCGGTCGCATGGACGATTCCTGCAGCCGGCATGGCGCCTCCTCCTACTCAACAATGTGAGTATTCATGCTAGTGACTATGCTGCTCGGGGAACAGGGCGACGACGTCGCGCAGGCGAACAGGATCGGGAGGGCGGGGCCATGCCGCTGCGCCATGCGGTGCTCGCCGCGCTGCTCGACGGCGAGTACAGCGGCTACCAGTTGGCGAAGGTTTTCGATCTCGGAGTGGCCAACTTCTGGCACGCATTGCCCCAGCAGCTGTACCTCGAACTGTCGAAGCTCGAGCGGGAGGGGCTGGTGGCCGGGCGGCAGATCGTCCAGGAGTCCCGGCCGAACAAGCGGCTCTTCACCGTCACCCCGGCCGGCCTGGCCGAGTTGGAGCGCTTCGCGGCGAGCGCGTCCAAGCCGTCGTTCATCCGGGACGACCTGCTGGTCAAGATCCAGACCGCCGACCACGTCGCGACGGAACCGCTCATCGAGCAGCTCACGGAGCGGGCAACGGTGGCGGCGGCGAAAGTCGCGCTCTTCGATCAGACCCTGCGGCAGCTGCGCGGCACGCTCGACGAGGAGACGTTCCTGCGGGAGGGCACCCGGATCGGGCCCTATCTGACCTGCCTGCGGGGCCGGCGGTTCGAACAGGAGAACCTCGACTGGTGCCGGCAGACGGCCGCCGTCCTGCGGGAGCGGACTGCCGCGCGCCCGAACCCGTCAACCGACGGACGACCCTGAGCAGGCGGGACGGAAAACCGGTACGGCGATCCGCTCGACCTCCTGATCCGCACCCCCCTGAGACTCGGGCCGGCGGGATTCGGACCCCCGGACCACGTCGCGGAAGGCCACTTCGAGATCCTGCCCGACGGCCAGCCGGTCCGGATCGCAGTCCACGATCTCCGTCATCATGCGCGGTCCCTCGGCGAGATCGACCACGGCGGCCACATACGGGAGCCGCTCACCGAACGGCGGCAGGTCGTTCCGGTGCACCACGGACCAGGTGTAGAGGGCGGCCCGCCCACTCGCCCGCTCCCAGGACACCTCCCCACTCCAGCAGCGCGGGCAGAACTCCCGCGGATAGTGGTGCGCGACACCGCAGGCCGCGCAACGCCGGATCAACAGCATCCCCTCGGCTGCGGCATCCCAGTAGGCGCGGGTGAAGGCATCCGTCTCGGGAAGATCGAAGCGAGCCGCATCGACCACCGGAGAACGGGCTTCGACGGGTCGGGACTCGGCGGCTCGCGACTCGGCAGCTCGCGACTCGGCGGCCTGCGGGCCGTTCGGCCGACGCGTCACAGGAACAGCCCCCACGCCCCGTCGAGCGACCAGGACTGCCAGCTCACTCCGGTGAAGGCAACGAGCGAGATCAGCGCCATCATGGAGTTCTGCCCCTGCTCGGCCCAGTCGTGGATCATCAGCAACAGGTAGATCAGATTGAGCAGCAGCCCTCCGACCAGCGCGACCGGCGTGAGGAAGCCCAGGATCAGCCCCAACCCGAGGGCCAGTTCGGCGTGGACGACGACATTCGCCATGAGCTTGGGGCGCGGGGCGACGACCACGTCGAAACCACGTCGCACGAAAGGCCAGCGGTGCTGCGCCGCGACACTCCCCGCCCAGGCTATTCCGGTTCCGCGTTCGAACCAGCCCTTCTTGTCCTTATGGCGCCAGCTCTCCAGCCACCACAGGCCGAGGCCGATGCGCAGCACGGCAAGCCATTCGGTTCCGCTGAGGAAGATCGTCCGCACTGGCCCCACCCCTCCACAAATCTGACGATACGTCAGTTCAGCTGATCCGGGCGCCCGGCGCAAGAGGTTGCGGACCGTGATCAATCCGTAACGCGTTCGGTATCGCTTTGACGTACACGCGTCAAATGCGGGGCTACGCTCACGAACATGCCCGACATCACCCCCACGACGCCCACGGCCCGCACGACCTCTACGCACCGTTCCCCCGTGTACGTCATAGGTGGCGGGCCGGGCGGCCTGGCCACCGCTGCGGCACTGGGCGAACAGGGGATACGTGCCGTGGTGCTGGAGAGGTCCGACGACGTGGGCGGTGCCTGGCGCGGGCACTACGACCGGCTCGAACTGCACACCACACGGCGACTGTCGGCCCTGCCCGGCTTCCCGATCCCGCGCTCGTACGGACGGTGGCTCGGCCGCGACGACATGGTGCGCTATCTGGAGCAGTACGCCGAGCATCACCGGCTGGAGATCGTCACCGGCGTCGAGGTCTCCAGGATCGAACGGCGGGGCTCCGCGGCTCACGCTGCTCAGGAGGCTGGTTCCGCACCCGAGTCGGACTCCACCCCGGGCGCCGGGGCGGGAACCGAGGCTGGAACGGGGACTGGAACGAGGGCTGGGGCCTCGGCGAATGCGGCCTCGGGCTCGGGCTCGGGCTTCGCTCCGGGACCGGGCGCCCCTTCGACGTCGGATTCCGCATCAGGGCCTGGCGCCCTTTCGACGTCGGGTCCGGCACCTACGCCCGATTCCGCTTCGATGCCGGACCCCACCTCGGCGCCGGGCTCCGACTCGGGGCCGGACTCCAGCTCGGGGCCGGACTCCAGCTCGGGGCCGGGCTCCAGCTCGGGGCCGGAACCCGACGGCGACGCCGGACCGGGGTGGCTGCTGCGGGCGACCGGAGGACGGGAACTCACCACCGATGCCGTCGTCGTCGCCACCGGCTTCAACCACACCCCGTATGTCCCCGACTGGCCCGGCCGGGACGCCTTCGGCGGAGAGGTGGCGCACGCGAGCCGCTACCGCAATGCCGCCCCCTACCGCGGTCTGGACGTCCTGGTCGTCGGCAGCGGCAACACCGGGGCAGAGATCGCCGTCGACCTTGCCGAGGGCGGGGCGTCCCGCGTACGGCTCGCGGTGCGCACCCCGCCGCACATCGTGCGCCGTTCCACGCTCGGCTGGCCCGCACAGCGGACGGGCATCCTCGTACGCCGGTGGCCGCGCCCCGTGGTGGACGGGGCGGCGCGCGCCGTCGCCCGGCTCTGCGGCCCGGATCTCACCCGGCACGGGTTGCCGCGCCCGGACACCGGGCTCGCCACCCGGGCCCGGGACGGTGCGATCCCGGTGCAGAACGTGGGACTGATCAAAGCAGTACGCTCGGGGCGGGTCGAACCGGTCGCGGCCGTCCACTCCTTCGAGCACGACCGGGTGATCCTCGCGGACGGCGCCACCCTGGCCCCCGATGTCGTCATCGCGGCCACGGGGTGGCGGCGCGGGCTGGAGGAGTTGGTCGGCCACCTGGACGTACTGGACCAACGCGGCCACCCCCATTCCCACGGCCGTCGGCCGGCCGCTCCGGGCCTCTACTTCACCGGCTACACCAACCCCATCAGCGGAATGCTCCGCGAACTGTCCATCGACGCAGGCAGGATCGCGCACGCCGTCCGGCGGGAGGAGGCCCGGCGGGAACTGAGCGAGCGACGGGCCGTCCGCCAGGGGCGGCAGGGACGGCAGCGACGCACGCCCCGGTCCGCGCCCCCACGCGCCCAGGAAAGCTGATCACCCTCTTCCGCGCCCTCCACTCACCACTCCGCACCCGCCGGTGCGGCCTCAGGGGCGGTGCGTCAAGGGCGACAGGCGGTGCGTGGTGGCCGACGCGTGGTGGCCGACGCGTGGCGGCGGGTGCGTCGGGGGCGGTGCGTCAAGGGCGGTGCGCCGCGGGCGGTGCGCCGCGGGCGGTGCGCCGCGGGCGGTGCGCCGCGGGCGGTGCGCCGCGGGCGGCGTCATGATCGGCGTGTCCCGGGCGGCGTCGTGGGCGGTGCGCTCGGGCGGGGCAGGGAAGCAGGGTCGAGCCGGGCGAGGGCGCCCGTCTCCAGCGCCGCCCAGATCGCGCCGTCCGGCCCCTGAACCAGGCCATGGGGCTCGGACGACGGGGTGGGCAAGTCGCACTCCGCCAGTTCGCCGTCGGCTCCGATCCACCCGATGCGGTTCGCGCCCCACTCGGTGAACCAGCAGCCGCCGTTGGCATCGGCCGTGATGGCGTGGGGGCGGGCTTCGGGGTCGGGCAGCGGGAACTCCGTGATCCCACCGTCCGTCGTGATGCGGCCGATCCGGCCCGCGCCGATCTCGACGAACCACAGGGCCCCGTCCCCGCCGGCCGTGATCCCCACCGGAGCGGACCCTTCCGTGGGCAGGGGAAAGACCGTGATCCGGCCTGCGGTGGTGATGCGGCCGATGGCGTTGGCCTGGTTCATGGTGAACCACAGCGCCCCGTCCGGACCTGCCGTGATGGCGGAGGGAAACGCGCCGGCGACCGGCAGCGGGAACTCGCTGACCTCCCCCTCGGTGGTGACCCGGCCGATCCGGTCCGCGGCGGTTTCGGTGAACCACAGGGCACCGTCCGGCCCGGCGACGATGCCGAACGGCCCGGCCTCCGCGGTGGGCAGCGAGACATGGCCGACCTCACCGTCAGCCGTGATGCGGCCGATCCGGTGAGCTCGGTACTCGGTGAACCACAGCGCACCGTCGGGACCGGTGGCGATGACCGTCGGCCCGCACGACAGCGGGTCCAGCGCGAACTCGACGCCATCGGCCCCCTCCTCCTCCGCGGCCGAGGGCGACACCGAGGACGCAGGGCCGTCCAGCGGCGGGGCGAGACGTCCGATCTTCCCGGCGTGCACCAGGGTGAACCAGAGCGCACCGTCGGGACCGACCGTGACGGCGTACGGCCCGGCCGCCCCGTCCGACACCACGAACTCCCGGACCGGGACCCCAGTCGGGCCTGCCGGTCCTGCGGAACCCGGGCCGGCGGCCGATGTGGCACCCGGGCCGGCGGCAGATGTGGCGGCCGGTCCCGGGGGTGAGTCAACGGCCGGACCTGGAGGCGAGCCGACAGACGACCCCGGAGGCGAGTCGGCAGCCGTACCCGCGGTCGAGCCGACGGTCGACTCCGCGGGCGAATCGACGGTCCTGCCCGGAATCGGGTCGAGGGACGTGGCAGTGATCGGGTCTGCATGCGAGGCGTCGGTTGCGCCGGGCGCCGGAGAGGCGGACCAGGTGGCGGATGGGCTGGGCGTGGCGTCGTTCATGTGGCGTGCCTTCGTTCGAGTGGCGTTACGGTCATCGAAACGTCCGAGACGCCGGCAGAGTTGCGAAGCCCGCGAAGCCCGCGAAGCCCGCGAAGCCCGCGAAGCCCGCGAAGCCCGCGAAGCCCGCGACAGCGCTACCGGATCTCCTCAAGGTCGACTTTTTCCCTGCAGCCCTGTTCCTGACTACGCATCAGTTGCGTAATCTGACTGAGCGTCAGTTTGTCTGGCGGCGTCCTATCGGCCATCGAGCAGGAGCGGGCGAGACGATGCTTGGATCGACTCATGGCACCCTGACCACGCACTCCCGCCCGGCCCGCGTCGCGGCCTGCGGTGAACACTCCCGGACCACGGTCCACGAGACAGCGGATCCGGGCAAGGGCACCGACGTCAGTGGGCGCCCCCTGCACCTGCCCGTTCCCGATCTCGACCGCTTCTTCCGGCCCGAGTCCATGGCCGTGATCGGCGCGTCGGACAGCCCGGGCCGCCCCAATGCGGGGATCACCCGCCGGCTCCTCGACTGGTCCGAGCGGGTCGGCGCCCGCCTCCACCCGGTCAACCCGAGCCGCCGCACCGTTTACGGGCTGCCCTGCCACCCGTCCGTGTCGGAGCTGCCGGGCCCCGTGGACCTCGCTGTCGTCCTGGTGGCCGACCCCCTTCCCGTGATCGAGGAACTGGCGGCGACGAAGGTCAGGTTCGCCGTCGCCTTCGCGTCCGGCTTCGCGGAGACCGGCGACGACGGGGCCGCCGCGCAGAACCGGCTCGCCGCGGCCGTCCAACGTTCCGGCCTCCGGCTGCTCGGCCCCAACACCAACGTCAATGCCTTCGAGGAGTTCCGGCAGGACCTCACGGGCCCCGCGATCGCCCTCATCACCCAGTCCGGCCATCAGGGCCGGCCGGTCTTCAGCCTTCAGGAGCTCGGCATCCGGCTCTCCCACTGGGCACCGACGGGCAATGAGGCCGATCTGGAAACCGCGGACTTCATCTCCTACTTCGCCTCACAGCCCGAGGTCGGCGCCATCGCCGCCTATGTGGAAGGGCTGAAGGACGGCCGCAGCTTCCTGCTGGCCGCCGACCGGGCCGCCCGTAACAAGGTGCCGGTCGTGGCCGTCAAGGTCGGCCGGACCGCGACCGGAAGCCGGACGGCGGCCTCCCACACCGGCAAACTGACCGGAGCCGACGAGGTCGTCGACGCGGCCATGCGGCAGTTCGGCGTGATCCGTGTCGACGGGCTCGACGAGCTCCAGGACACCGCCGCGCTCCTTGCCCGCGCACGCCCCCCGCAGGCCGACGGCGTGGTCGTGTATTCGATCTCCGGGGGCACCGGTGCCCACTTCTCGGACCTGGCCGCCGCCGCGGGCCTTGAGCTGCCGACGCTGTCCGACGCCAAGCAGGCCGAACTGCACCAGTGGATACCGGACTACCTCGACGTCGCCAACCCCGTCGACAACGGGGGCCACCCGGTGGGCGACTGGCGCGGCCGGAAAATCATCGACGCGATCCTCGCGGACCCCTCCGTGGGTGTGCTCATCTGCCCGATCACCGGCCCCTTCCCGCCTCTGAGCGACAAGCTCGCTCAGGATCTCGTCGACGCCGCGGAAGCCACGGACAAGCTGGTGTGCGTCGTCTGGGGATCGCCGGCCG
Organism: Streptomyces sp. bgisy100; assembly: GCF_057709105.1. Lineage (NCBI taxonomy): Bacteria > Bacillati > Actinomycetota > Actinomycetes > Kitasatosporales > Streptomycetaceae > Streptomyces > Streptomyces sp. bgisy100. The sequence continues at coordinate 171,256 of NZ_JBYITE010000009.1, read as the reverse complement.
GCACCGAGGACGCCTATCGCACCACTCTCCTCGGCTCCTCCCGTGTCGCCACCTTCCGCACCTTCTCCAACTGCATCACCGCCGTCCGGTCCTACCTCGGACATCATCGCTTCACCGCGCACTACCGCTCCCCCTTCGACGACGCCCCACGGACGCTGTCCCCCTCGGCCCGCAAGGCCGAGCCCCTGCTGCAGCCCGGCAGGGAACTCAGCGAGTACGCCGCGAAGCAGCTCCTCCGGGCCTACGGGATCCGGGTGCCGCGCGAGCAGTTGGTGACCAGCGCGGCCGCCGCCGTCCGGGCCGCCGGGCCCGTCGGCTATCCGGTCGTCCTGAAGGCCTCCGCCCCCCAGCTCGCCCACAAGACCGAACTGGGGCTGGTCAAAGTCGGGCTGACCTCGGCCAGTCAGGTCCGGGACGCCTATCGGGAGCTCACCGACATCGCCCGGTACGAACGGATCGACCTGGACGGTGTGCTGGTCTGCCAGATGATCGAGCGGGGAGTGGAGATGGTCGTGGGCGTCACCCACGACAGCCTCTTCGGCCCCACGGTGACGGTCGGGCTCGGCGGGGTGCTGGTGGAGGTCCTGCGGGACACGTCCGTCCGGGTCCCCCCGTTCGGCGAGGACCAGGCCAGATCCATGCTGCGCGAGCTGCGCGGGCACGCCCTTCTGGAGGGTGTGCGCGGAGCCCCTCCCGCGGATGTGGACGCCCTGGTCGAGGTGGTGCTGCGCACCCAGCGGCTGGCGCTCGAACTGGGCGACGGCATCGCCGAGCTGGACATCAACCCGCTCGTGGTGCTGGAGCGGGGCCAGGGCGCAGTGGCGCTCGACGCCCTGGTCGTATGCCGGTGAGCGAGCGCGCCCGCGCAGCGGCGGCATCCGGACCGGTGCTGCGTGTGCCACGGCCCCCGCAGGAAGCGCCCGGGACCGGGCCGACCGGCCCCGCACACCGCTGCCTTCCGTATTGCCGCCCCCTCTCCAGGTGCGGGCCGGGACCGAGACGCCCCGCCGCGGCGGCCGGCGCACCGCGCCTTTCCCGCCCCCCGCGCGGGAAAGACACCTCACCGGCCGCCGCGACGAACCCGGGTCGCCCCGCGCCCGCCCCACCGTCCGAGCGACGAGCCGCCACCACATTCCCCACCACCGACCAAGGAGCTTGCGCATGAGTGCCTCCCCCGAGAAGTCCGTGGAGACAGGTGTACTGCACGCCACTGACAACGGGGTCTCGTGGATCACCCTCAACCGCCCCGAGGCACTGAACGCCATAGCCCGGGACCAGCGGGAACGCATCATCGCGCTACTTGAAGCGGCCTCCTCCGACCCCGCCGTGCGGGCCGTCGTCATCACCGGCTCCGGCCGGGGTTTCTGCTCGGGTGCCGATCTGCGCGGCGACACGGCCGCACCCGAACGGGAACGCGTCGCAGGCGATGTGGCCCGGACGATCCGGGGCGGCGCCCAGCGGCTCATCGCGGCCGTCCTCGACTGCGAGAAGCCGGTGATCGCCTCGGTCAACGGCGCAGCCGCCGGCCTCGGCGCGCACCTGGCTCTCGCCTGCGATCTCGTCCTGGCGTCCGAATCGGCCACCTTCATCGAGGTGTTCGTGCGCCGGGGACTCGTGCCGGACGGAGGCGGCGCCTACCTGCTGACCCGTCTGGTGGGGCCGCAGCGGGCCAAGGAGCTGATGTTCTTCGGAGATGCCCTGTCCGCGACCGACGCCGAGCGTCTGGGCCTGGTCAACCGGGTGCTTCCCGCGGCGGCTCTGGAGAAGGTGACGCGCACGTGGGCCGAGCGTCTGGCGGCGGGGCCCACGCGGGCCCTCGCTCTCACCAAGCAGCTGGTGAACGCGTCACTCGACGACAACCGCACCTCGGCGTTCGCCGCGGAGGCCGCCGCCCAGGAGAGCAACATGACGACGCTGGACGCCGGCGAGGGGGTGGCGTCGTTCAGGGAGCGCAGGCCACCGTACTTCCGGGGCCGCTGAGCGGGTGAGCGGCTGCCGTGCCGGCGAAGCCGATGCTCCGCCCCGGGAACGAAAGCCCGCCGCACGGGCAGTACCCGACCCTTCTCATCTGACGATGCATCAGTTTCAATGGTTCTCATGATGGGACATGCGGGCATGGCTGCCACCGTCGTGCGTTATCTCCGCGCGACCGGCTCACCGACCTCCGAGCATCCGGTCGATCCCCTCCCTCGCCCCGACCTGCGCGCCGTCCGGGACGGCGAGCGCCCACCCATCGATCCCGCGGACTTCCGTCGCGTCCTGGGCGCGTTCGCCAGCGGCGTCACCGTGATCACCGCCCCCGCACCCGCACCCGCACCCGCAGCCGCAGCCGCAGCCGCAGCCGCCAACATCCTGCCCTGCACGGACGGCCGCCGGTCGACACCACAGGACGGCGCAGGCCCCGCTCCGCGGGGAGAAGGCGGACCGGCGGCCTTCGCATGCCAGTCGTTCGCCTCGCTCTCCCTCGCCCCGCCGCTGGTCGCCTTCATGGTGGCGCGGACGTCCACGACCTGGCCCCGTATAGCCCGGGCCGGGGTCTTCTGCGTCAACATCCTGGGCGCGCATCAGGGTGCACTGTGCCGGAACTTCGCCGTGAGCAGCGCCGAGCGGCCGGACAAGTTCGCGGGTGTGGCCCACGCCCCGTCGCCGGTGACGGGCTCGCCGCGGCTGGACGGCGCGCCGGCGTGGATCGACTGCACGATCCACGCCGTGCACACGGGCGGCGACCATCTGATCGTGGTCGGCCGCGTCGAGGCGCTCGGCACCGACGACGCCGCCGCGGCGGAGGGCCCGCTGCTCTTCCACCGCGGGGCGTTCGGGCGCTTCACCGATTGACCGGTACGCGTCGCGGAACCCCCCGCGGCGCCGGCATCCCCCAGGCCGGCTTCCGGGGCGGACTTTCAAGCGTTCCCCAGGCGGCTTCCGGACCGTCCTCGGCGCGTCTCCACGGATCTCGTGGCCGCGCGATTCCGGGTGGCATCCGGCAACGGCCCGCGCCCGAGGGGTGCGAAGATCCCGGGAGAGCCTCTGCCGGGACACCGTACGCCGAACCGGCCCGTCACCCTCCTCTCCGCCCCCTCGCGCGGCGGTCCTCGAACGCCGGCCGCCGCCGACCGCTCAGAACGTCAGCACCCCGCGCGCCACCCGGCCGTGCCGGGCGTCGTCCGCCGCCTTGGCGAAGTCCTCGACCGGGTAGCTCCGGCTGACCAGTTCGTCCAGCATGAGGCGGCCCGCCCGGTACAGCTCCGCGTAGAGCGCGATGTCGCGCTGTGGCCGCGACGACCCGTACCGGCAGCCGAGAATCGACTTGTCGAGATACATCGAGGAGACGCGGAAGGATGCTTCGGCATCGGCGGGCGGCACACCGAGGAGCACAGCCCGGCCGCCCCGGTCCAGCAGGTCGACGGCCTGCCGGATGAGCTCGGTCCTTCCCACGCACTCGAAGGTGTGGTCCGCGCCGGTGGGGAGGATGCGCCGGACGGCGGCGACGGTGTCGGGCGCGGCGGAGGCGTCGATGAAGTGCGTGGCACCGAACTGCCGGGCCGCTGCCTCCTTCTCGGGGTTGGCGTCCACCGCCACGATGGTCAGGGCACCCGCCATCCGGGCGCCCTGGATGACGTTCAGCCCGATCCCGCCGGCCCCGATGACGACGACACTCTCGCCGCGCCCCGTCCCGGCCCGGTTGAGCACGGCCCCCACACCGGTCAGCACTCCGCAGCCGATGAGGGCGGCCGAGGTGAAAGGGATCTCCGGGTGGATCTTCACCGCCTGGACGGCCTTGACGACGGTACGTTCCGCGAAGGCCGAGTTGGAGGCGAAGTTGTGGAGCCGTTCCCCGGCCCGGGAGAACGGCCGGCCGGGGCGCCCGATGGCCGCGCGGCACATGGTGGGCCGGCCACGGTCGCAGTCGGCGCACGCACCACAGTTGGCCAGCGTCGACAGCGCCACATGATCTCCGGGACCCACATGGGCGACGCCGGGGCCCACGGCTTCGACCACCCCCGCGCCCTCATGGCCGAGAACGACCGGAACCGGAAAGGGAATGGTGCCGTCCACGACCGACAGATCGCTGTGGCACAGCCCCGCCGCCCGCACACCGACCAGCACCTCGCCCGGCCCTGGGTCGCGGACCTCCAGGTCGTCGACGACCCGGGTCCGCCTGCCGTCGAAGATCACACCTCTCATGGCTGCTGTTCCCTTCAGGAAGGCCGGACGTCACGGGGTGGGGCCAGGTCGGGCCGAAGCCGGACGAGGCCGCGAACGGGTCAGGGGCCGAGGAGTCAGGAGGGCCAGACGACGGACTGGAGCTCGCTGTAGGCGTGGAGGCCGAACGATCCGCCGTCCCGTCCGACGCCGCTCTCCTTGAAGCCGCCGAAGGGCGTCTCGGGGTGGCGCTGAACCGTGTTGATGCCGACATTGCCGCTGCGCAGCCGCGCCGCGAGCCCCCAGGCCCGTCCGGCGTCGGCGCTGAACACATAGTCGTAGAGGCCGTACGGGGTCCCGTTGGCGATCCGGACCGCCTCGTCCTCGTCGTCGAACGGGATCGCCACCACGACCGGTCCGAAGAGCTCCTCCTGGGCGACGGTCATCTCCGGTGCGACGTCGGCCAGGAGTGTCGGGGCGACGAAGAAGCCGGTGGGGAGCGCCGGCCGGGTGCCGCCCACGACGAGCCGGGCCCCCTGACGGACGGCCCCGGCGATGTACGCCTCAACCCGGTCCCGCTGCGCGGCGGAGATCAACGGGCCGACGACCGTGGAGTTATCCACAGGGTCCCCGACGGTCAGTGCACCGGCGTACTGTCGGAGACCGGCAACGACCTTCTCGTACAGCGATCGATGGACGAGAACGCGGGTCGGTGCCGTGCAGATCTGACCGCTGTGGAACGACCAGGTGGTACCGACCGCCCGGATCGCCGACGTGGCCACCCTCTCGTCGGCGTCCTCCAGCACGATGGCCGCGCCCTTGCCGCCCAGCTCCATCAGGGTGCGTTTCATCGTGTCGCCGGCGGACTGGGCGATCCGCCGCCCGACAGCGGTCGAACCGGTGAAGCTGATCATGTCGACATCCGGGTGCGCCACCAGCGCCTCTCCGGCCGCCGCACCGGAGCCGGTGACGACATTGAAGACGCCATCGGGCAGCCCGGCCTCCTGGAGCAGAGGGCCCAGCTCCAGGCAGCCCAGCGGGTCCTGCGGGGCCGGCTTGGCGACGACCGTGTTGCCCATGGCCAAGGCGGGTGCCACTTTGCCCGCGAGGTTGACGATCGGAAAGTTGTAGGAGGTGATACAACCCACGACACCCACGGGGCGGCGGACGGCGGCGGCGCCGATGAGCCCACCGGGCGCGAGCGGACTCGCCTTTACGGGCTGCGGGGCGAGCGGCACGGTGTCCGGCTCCACGGCACCGCGCGCGTAACGCCGGAACCGGTCGGCGGCGGTGGGGACCTGGAGGGTTGAGGCGACGTGCAGGGTGGCGCCCGTCTCGGCCTGAAGGAGCGGCACCAGGTCCTTGCCGTGCTCGACGAGCAGATCCGCGATGCGGTCGAGCACGGCGGCCCGCTCGCGGGGATCGGTCCGTGCCCAGTCCTCGTACGCGGCCCGGGCGGCGGTGACGGCTCGGCCGACCTGTGCACCGTCCGCCTCGGGGGCTCGGCCGACCGTTTCCTCCGTCGCCGGATTGATCACCGGGTAGTGGCCGTTGGCGGACGCCCGCCAACGGCCGCCGATCCAGTGCCCGTAGTGCGTCTTCACAGGCATCCGCGTGACTCCTTCGGGAGGCCGAGGACTCGCTCGGCGATGATGCCGCGCTGGATCTCGTCCGATCCCCCGTAGATGGTGTCGGCCCGGGTGAACAGGAACAGATGCTGCAGCGCGTCGAGTTCGTACGGGCTGTCCGCCGACCAGTCCGACGGTCCGGCTGTCGCCGCCGCGCCCCGTACCTGCATGGCGAGTTCGCCGAGCCGCTGATGCCAGCGGCCCCACAGCAGCTTGGCGACGCTCGGCGCACCCGGGGCCGTCCCTGCGGACGATCCGAGGGTGCGCAGGGCGTTCCAGCGCATGGTGTGCAGCTCGGCCCACTGCCGTACGAGGCGGTCGCACAGCACCGGATCCCGGAGGGCACCGGTTCGGGCGCCCTGCCGCAGCACCCGGTCCAGCTCCTCGAAGAAGCCGATCTGCTGGACCAACGTGGAGACACCGCGCTCCAGGGCGAGCAGCCCCATGGCGACCCGCCAGCCGTTGCCCGGGCCGCCGACCAGGTGCTCGGACCGCGCCGCGGCACCGTCGAAGAACACCTCGTTGAACTCGGCCGACCCCGACATCTGACGGATCGGCCGCACCTCGATCCGCCCCGGCTGGTCCATGGGAACCAGCAGGAAGGAGAGGCCGTGATGGCGTTGTGAGTCCGGGTCCGTCCGCGCGAGCACGAAGCACCAGTCGGCGTCCCGGGCGAGGGACGTCCAGATCTTCTGCCCGGTGATCCGGTACGTCCCGTGGGCCGGGTCCCGCACGGCGACGGTGCGGATCCCGGCGAGGTCCGATCCCGCGTCCGGCTCGCTGTAGCCCTGGCACCACAGTTCCTCACCGCGGGCGACGGCGGGCAGGAACCGTTCGCACTGTGCCGCGTCGCCATGGGCGAGCAGCGTGGGAGCCAGCAGGTTCTCCCCGATGTGCCCGACCCGGCCGGGTGCCTGCGCCCGGGCGTACTCCTCCGCCCACACCACTTGCTGGGTCACCGAGGCGGACCGGTTGCCGTACTCCCCCCGCCAGCCGAGCCCGACCCAGCCGTCCGCGCCGAGCTCACGCTCCCAGCGCCGCCGCACCTCCGGCTCCCCACCCGCCGCGGCGTATTCGCCGGCCAGGTGCTCCCGAAGCCATGCGCGCGCCTCTTCGCGGAAGCAGTCGTCCTCCGCACCGAAGCTGAAGTCCACGCCGTCTCCCCTCGCCCACGTCGTACGGGGTCTGCGTTCTGCCGGGCTCGCGACTGCACCGCGGGGCACCGGTCACCCGGCGCGCCGTGCCGCGTCGCCCGACCCTGCGCCGGCCGACTCCGCGTCGCGGGCTGCGCTTTGCTCCTTTCGCCGGACCGCTCCTGCCCGCGCATCGGTGAGCACGGTGCGTTCGAATGCGCGCCATTCCGCTCGCTCCGGTGCGTTCGGTGCGCGCCGTTCCACTTACTTCGGTGCATGCCGTGCGCGCCGCGCCGCTAGCTCCGGTGGCCCACTCCGGACCGTCTCTCCGCCGGGTGCCCCGATCGGTTGCGCCCCGGCCGAGGTCGTCAACCCACCGGTGTCACGTGCCGGGACGGGCGTTGGGCCGGTCCCGGCCGGCCGCCGCGGCTGCCATCGCCTCCAGCTGGGCGAGCATCGGCATCGGGTCGGTCCCCACCGAGCCGGGCAGGAAGTCCGCGATCCGCTCGGGAGTCCAGGCACCCTCGGCATAAGCGGCCCGCAGTTCACGTGGCTGCGCCCACACCGCGATCTTGGGGCCGGCCACGGTATAGACCTGACCGGTGATCTTCTCCTGCCGCGCCCGCTCGCTCAGCAGATAGACGACGAGAGCGGCCACGTCCTCGGGCTCCCCGATCTCCTTCAGCTCCATCGGCACGTTCGCCGACATGCGCGTCCTGGCCACCGGGGCCACACAGTTCGCCGTCACCCCGTACTTGTGCAGTCCCAGAGCGGCACTCCGTACCAGCGAGATGACACCGCCCTTGGCCGCCGCATAGTTGGCCTGGGCGACGCTTCCCTGGTGGTTGCCGCTGGTGAAGCCGATCAAGGTACCCGTGCCCTGGCGCCGCATCACCGCCGCGGCGGCACGGAAGACGGTGAACGTGCCCTTGAGGTGAGTGGCGACGACCGGGTCCCACTCCTCCTCGCTCATGTTGAAGAGCATCCGCTCCCGCAGAATGCCCGCCACGCACACGACGCCGTCCACCCGTCCGTACTCCGCGAGGGCGGTGTCGACGATCCGCTGTCCGCCGGCCATCGTCGAGACGTCGTCGGCGACGGCCACTGCCTCGCCACCGGCCGCTTCGATGTCCTTGACCACGGCTTCGGCGACCGCGCTGCTCGGATCGCCGCCCTCGATCGACACCCCGTAGTCGTTGACGACGACCCGCGCGCCCTCGGCAGCACAGGCCAGAGCAACGGCCCGCCCGATCCCGCGGCCGGCGCCCGTGACGGCGACCACCTTGCCGGCCAAGAAGTTCCCCACGCCGCGCCCCTTCCCGCAGTTTCTGACGAACCGTTAGATTCTGAGCAGAGGCGGCGTCGAACACAAGACCCGTACCTCAGCGATCCGGCTCCGCCGCACCGAGCGCACCTCCGGAGCCGGGACGTGAACCGAGCATTGAGCAGCGACCGGGAGCCACTGCACCGTCGAGGGCACAGCACAACTGGAGGCACAGCACGGCCGGCGAACGGGATCCCTGGGAGGCCACGGCGCCCCTCACCGCTCCACACCCGCCCCATCACCGACACCAGAAGGGCGCACCGAGCGCACCTCCGGAGCAACCGCCGCCGGGCCGACGGCGGTTGCTCCGGACCCTCAGCCCTTCGATCACCGGCAGGCCCGGCCTTACACCGACCCAAGAAGGAGACCTCGTGCCCCTGCCACCGGAGTTTCACGACATCGCCCACCGGGTCAACAACTGGGGCCGGTGGGGCGAAGTGGATGAGACCGGCACACTCAACCTCATCACCGACTCCGTCGTACAAGCAGCCGCGGCCGCCGTCCGCAGCGGCCGTCGGGTGCCCTTGGCCCTCCCGCTCCAGCAGGACGGCGTGCAGACGGGCCTCATCCCGGGCCGGGTGAACCCGCTGCACACCATGGTTGCCGTGAACCTGGAGATGTTCGGCCCCGGCACCGTAGCCACCAGCGACGACACCGTCACCATGGCCCTTCAGGCGGCCACCCATTGGGACGGCCTGACGCATGTCTCGCACTCGGGAAAGATCTACAACGGCCGCCCGGCAAACACGGTGACCGCCCACGCGGGCTCGGCGTTCAGCGGCATCGAGAAGGCGCGGCACATCGTCTCCCGAGGGGTCCTGCTCGATGTCGCCCGCGCGCACGGCCGAGAGCGGCTCGACGACGACCACGCCGTCACCCCGGAGGACCTGGAAGCCGCCGAGGAACTGGCGGGCACCACCGTCCGGTCCGGGGACATCGTGCTGATACGCACCGGTCAGGTCCAGCGGTACCTGGCCGGCGACAAGCAGGGGTACGCGTTTCCGTCTCCCGGGCTGTCGATCCGCTGTCCGGAGTGGTTCCACGCCCGCGACGTGGCGGCCGTCGCCAATGACACCCTCACCTTCGAGATCTTCCCACCGGAGATCGAGAACCTGTGGCTGCCGGTACACGCGCTCGACCTGGTCGAGATGGGCATGTTGCAGGGTCAGAACTGGAACCTGGAGGAGCTGTCGGAAGTCTGCGCGGAGGAGGGGCGCTACGCGTTCCTGCTGTCCGCGATGCCGGAGCCGTTCGTGGGAGGCACCGGCACCCCGGTCGCGCCCGTGGCACTGCTGTGACCAAGAGCTGTGACCGCCAAGAACAGCGGCGATCGGGACGGAGGAAGTCCGGTCGGGTGGCGGCGCGCTCATGCGCGCCCCGAGCACGGCACGGCGGACCGCCACCCGGCTCCGGTGCTCAGCCCTGCAGTTGAGCAGGGGCTCGCGGCGAGCACCGGACCACGACCCGCACTCGCCGAGGACCAACAGCACACGCCCTCGACGTCCCCTCGCGACGAATCGCTCCCACAAGGGTGATCAAGTGAATACGAGTCGTCAACACCTGATCTGAACTTTGCGACCTATGCCCCATTTGAAATGGCGCATTGGGGTTCATACGCGGCCGCGCTCAGCGACTGACAACGGTCGATCTCACACCAGATACTCTTGCCCGCCCCCTCCGGCTCCCAGCCCCAGCGGTCGGCAAGGCCGTCGACGAGCTCCAGGCCGCGACCGTTGGTGTCGCCACCGTCCGCGTGCCGCGGCATCGGCGCCCGGGCACTGCGGTCGGCGACCTCGACCCGGACGGTCTCGGCCCCCGTGTAGTCCGTATCGGCATCCGGCAGGAGCATCCTCAGAACCGCCGGACAGCCGGTGTGCACCACAGCGTTGGTGACCAGCTCGGAGATCAGCAGGATCAACGTCTCGGCCAGCGGCTCATCGGGCCGTATGCCGGATCGCGCGAGGCGCGATCGAGCCCATCTCCGAGCCCGCCCCACCTCCGCGGGGTCGGGCCGCACCTCCAGCTGAACCTGAAGCACCTGCACCGCTCACACCATCCGAACCGGCGGACACATCGCCGCGCGCCTCCATGTGATCACGGAACGTGATCCCAACGGAGAACAGCATGGTTGCCGTACGGTTACCCCAACAAGCGCTTCGGGCATATTCCGGCGCAAAGGAGTATGCGTACTGCATACTGTGCGACACGCGCTGCGGCGACTCGAACAACGGGGCCCGGAACGCCCCCACCGGGCGCGAGCAAGGTGCCTTCGCTCCCCCGGGAGCCTCGCCGCATCGGCCGCACCGGGGTTATTGCGCATCGGAACCACTCGCACGCATGGGAGCGTACCGGAGGCCGGTGACGGCTCCCCCTTCTCACGAGTCACGTCTCGGACACAACCCGGTATCAACACTGAGTGACGAATCCGGTTGGACCCATCAGGCATTTCCCCGATGTCCAACAGCGGGCGACATCACCACCCGTCGGCTCTCTGCCAGTCGCCCTACCGGCCGGCTGCCGGCTCGGCCTCCACCAGGGACGCCGCCAATGCCTCCTCCGCGGACGATTCCGACAGCCACTGGCCCGCCCGCAACCATGCCCGCTTGAGGTGCAGATGCACCTCGGACTCCCAGGTGAAGCCCATGCCGCCGGACACCTGCAGGCAGTCGCGTGCGTTGCGCACGGCGGCTTCGTCGGCCAGCAGCTTCGCGGCGGCGATGTCATCACCGTCACCCGTGACGGCGGCGGCGTACACGGCGCTCCGTGCGAGTTCCGCCCGCACCAGCATGTCGGCACACAGGTGCTTGATCGCTTGGAAGGCCCCGATGGCCTGTCCGAACTGTCGCCGCTCGCGCGCGTGCAGCACGGCCGCCTCCACGGTCCGCCCGGCGCTGCCGAGTTGCTGTGCGGCGGTGAGCAGTACGGCTTCCCGGCGCAGTTCGGCTGCCTGGCACCTCGGCGAGCCGAACTGTGTCGGTACACCGTCGGACGCCAGCGCCGCTGCACGGCTTCCGGGGGAATCAGCGCCTCCCCGGACGACGCCCCTGCTTCCGGCAGCCGCCTCGTGCCGGTGAAGCGGTGTCAGCGGATCCACCGAGCGGAGCGGGCGGGCGGTGATCCTGTCCGGTAACAGCACTGCGACAGCCGTTCCGCCGATGACGAGTACCGCGTCGGCACTGCTCAGATGCTCCACGAGGGCATCGGCCCCCGCGACGCCCTCGACACCCACGACACCCTCGGCCTCCCCGGCCCGCACGGCGCCCTCGGCCTCTCCGGCTTCCCCGACCCGCACGACCCGCATAGCCCGCACGGCCCGCACGGCACCCTCGGAAGGGCTGCCCTCCATTTCCTCCTCGGGGGGGATCCCGTGCGGGCCCCCGTCCATCGCGGTGACGATCACTTCGCCGGTCGCCGCGCCCTCGACCAGCCCTGCCGCCAGATGCGTGGCCAGGAGCGGTCCCGGTACCAGCGCTCGCCCGGCTTCCTCGAAGATCAGCACGGCCTCCGGCAGCCCCAGCCCCGCACCGGCTCCACTCGGGTGCTCCTCCGGCAGACGCAGCCCGAAGAACCCCACGGCGCCGAGATGCCTCCAGAGTTCCCGGTCCACCCGGCCCCCGGCCCACTTCGCCCCCGGCCCCTCGCTCCCGCGCCCATCCGCACAACTCCCCGAACCGCCGGGTCGAGCCGCCGGAACCGCCACGCCCCCGGGCCACTCCGCCACCGACCCCCTGTTCCCACTCCCATCCGCACAGCCCCCGAAGCCGCCGGCCCCACCGAATCCGCCGGACCCACCGGCCCCGCCGGACGCTCCGCATCCTCCGCCCCCAGCCGCCGCGACCCCCGCGGCAGCCCGCAGCCGGTCGGGGCCGAAGTGCGTCTCCAGCAGCGCCCGGACCGTGCTGCGCAGCGCCGCTTGCTCCTCCGTGAGCCGGAAGTCCATGGTCAGCGCCCCTTGGGCAGGCCGAGGATGCGCTCGGCGACGATGTTCCGCTGGATCTGCGAGGTGCCCGCGGCGATCGTGTAGGAGAGCGACGACAACCGGTCCGCGACCCATTCCCGGTCGGCGTCCAGCGCGTCGGCCGCCCCGAGGACGTCCGCCGCCGCGTCGTACAGCTCCTGCCGGGCGTGCGAGTAGCGCAGTTTGAAGACCGAGCCGCCGACGCCGGGAACCCCCGCGCCCGCACCGGCTCCGGGAGCCCCCTGGCGCACCCCGGCTCCCGGCCTTCCCCCGGAGCCGCCACCACCGGCGGCCCGCGCCCCGTCCGCGCCCCCCGGCCGGTGCTGCGCCTCGCTCACGTTCCACTGGGTGAGCCGCCACAAGGCCGCGAACTCCGCGGCGAGCCGGCCCAGCCGGCGTCGCAGCACCGGGTCGTCCCAGCGGCCGTTCCGCCGCGCCGTACGGGCCAGTTCGCCCAGCACGCGCCGACAGGCGACGACCTCCCCCACGAAGGCGGTGCCCCGTTCGAAGGACAGGGTGACCATGGTGACCCGCCAGCCGTCGTGCTCCGCGCCAATGCGGTGCGAGACCGGCACCCTCACCTCGTCCAGGAAGACCTCCGCGAACTCCGTCGAACCGGCCAGGGTGCGCAGCGGCCGTACGGTCACCCCCGGCGCGTCCATCGGCATCGCCAGCCAGGAGATCCCCCGGTGCCGCGGCGCCTCCGGATCGGTGCGGACCAGCAGTTCGCACCAGTCGGCGACCTCCGCGTGGGAGGTCCAGAGCTTCGATCCGCTGACGACGTAGCAGTCCCCGTCGCGTACGGCGCGGGTTCGCAGCGCCGCCAGGTCCGACCCGGCCTCGGGCTCACTGAACCCCTGGCACCACACCTCTTCGCCCCGCAGGATCGGCGGCAGCCACCGGCGGCGCTGCTCCGAAGTCCCCTCGGCGGCGATGGTCGGGCCGGCGTGCAGCAGTCCGACGAAGTTCGCGCCGACGTAGGGTGCCCCCGCCCGCTCGGTCTCCTCCAGGAAGATCAGGTGCTGGGTGGGGGTCGCCCCTCGGCCGCCGGCGTCCCGCGGCCAGTGCAGCCCCGCGTATCCGGCGTCGTACAGCGCCCGCTGCCAGCCCAGGTCGTACGCCCGCCGCCCCGGCCAGTCGTGCGGGTCGGGCCGCGGTGGCAGTTTCGGCAGCGCGCCGCCCAGCCAGGCCCGGAGCCGGTGCCGGAAGTCTTCCTCCTCTTCGGTGTACGTCAGGTCCATCCGCCGCGCTCACCCGTCCAGATCGAGGTCGAGCATCCGTATGGCGTTGCCGCGCATGAGCTTGTGCACGGTCTCCTCGTCGAGCCCCTTCACGTGGTCGAGCGCGACCTCCTTGGTGTGCGGGAAGGTCGAGTCCACATGCGGGTAGTCGGTCTCGAAGGTGGCGTTGTCCCGTCCGACCACGTCCAGTGAGGCGACTCCGTGCTTGTCGCGGAAGAAGCAGCAGAAGATCTGCCGGTAGTAGTACGTCGACGGGGGTTCGGGGATCAGATCGCGGACCCCGCCCCAGGCACGGTGCTCCTCCCAGACGTCGTCGGCCCGTTCCAGCGCATACGGGATCCACCCCATCTGGCCTTCGCTGTAGGCCAGTTTCAGCCGGGGGAACCGCACCAGCACCCCGCTGAAGAGGAAGTCCGTCATCGACGCCATCGCGTTGTTGAAGCTCAGCGTCGCCTGGACGGCCGGGGGTGCGTCCGGCGAGGCGGCGGGCATCTGCGAGGACGAGCCGATGTGCATGTTGACCACGGTGCCCGTCTCCTGACAGGCGGCGAAGAAGGGATCCCAGTAGCCGGAGTGGATGCTCGGCAGCCCCAGGCAGGTGGGGATCTCGCTGAACGTCACGGCCCGGACGCCGCGGGCCGCGTTCCGCCGGATCTCCGCGACCGCGAGACCGACGTCCCAGAGCGGGATGAGGCACAGCGGGATCAGCCGGCCGCCGCTGTCCCCGCACCACTCCTCCACCATCCAGTCGTTGTACGCACGGACGCAGGCCAGGGCGACCTCCTTGTCGTGCGCCTCCGCGAAGGTCTGCCCGCAGAAGCGGGGGAAGGTGGGAAAGCAGAGGGAGGCCTCGACATGGTTGAGGTCCATGTCCTTCAACCGCGCGGCCGGGTCCCAGCAGCCGCGGCGCATCTCCTGCCGGGTGATCCCTTCGAGGGTCATCTCGTCCCGGTCGAAGCCGACGGCGGCGATGTTGCGCTTGTACGGGAACTTCAGGTCCTCGTAGATCCACCAGTCGGTCGGCGGCCCGTCCGGGTCCATGGTGATGACGTACTTGCCGCCGGTGTACTCCAGCTGTCCGATGCCGGCGGTCAGGGGCCGCGGTCCGCGCTCCCGGTATTTGGCCGGCAGCCAGGTCTCGAAGAGGTGCGCGGGCTCGATGACATGGTCGTCGACGCTGACGATGCGCGGCAGGTCGGCCGGGGCCGCCGACGGCGTTCCCGGGGTGACTGCGGTCATGGCCTCTCCTCTTCGCGCTTCCGAAGGTCACTTCTGATGCTCCGTCAGATATGGAGGCTAGCCCGCCCCCTCTGGACCGACAAGGCGTCCCGCCCTACGCTTCCCGCGCAATCTGACTATCCGTCAGCAACGAGGGGGCTCGGAGATGACCGGCGGCGCGCACGGCCCGGAGGACATCGCGCACGGCCTGGAGGGGGCGGCGACGCTGTGGGAGCTGGTCACCCGCCGCGCCTCCCTCACCCCGGACGCCCCGGCACTCCTCCAGGACGCCGACGGCCCGCCGGCCGCCGGCACGAACGTTCCGGCCGGCAGCAGAACCCCGGTCGGCGGTGACGGCACCCCCGCTCCAGGCACCGGCGCAGTCGAGAGCGGCGCCGCCCCCCGCGTGCGCCGACTGACCTTCGGGGAGCTGCGCGCGCGGGCGGAGCGCACCGCGGCGGGGCTGTACGAGCTCGGCGTCCGCCCCGGCAGCCGGGTGGTCTGGCAACTGCCCACCCGGATCGAGACGGTGCTGCTGTCGGTGGCGCTGGCCCGGCTCGGCGCGGTGCAGAGCCCGGTGATCCCTTTTCTCCGGGACCGCGAGGTGGGCTTCGCGCTGCGCGAGGCGCGCGCCGGGTTCTTCGCCGTTCCGGGCCGGTGGCGCGGCTTCGACCACACCGCGATGGCCCACCGGCTGACCCGCGGACTGCCCGGTCCGCCGCTCGTGCTCGACCTGCGCACGGGCCTCCCGGACGCGGATCCGTCCGTCCTGCCGCCACCGCCCGCCAACGGCACGGATGTCCGCTGGATCTACTGGACGTCGGGCACGACCTCCGACCCCAAGGGCGTTCTGCACACCGACGGCAGTCTGATCGCGGGCGGTTCGTGCCTGGCCGGCGCGCTGCGGCTCACCCCGTCCGATGTCGGCTCGGTGGCCTTCCCGTTCGCCCACATCGGCGGCCCGGACTATCTGGTGATGATGCTGCTCTGCGGCTTCCCCGCCCTACTGTTGGAGCAGTTCTCCCTGCCCGGCTCGCTCGACGCCTACCGCCGGCACGGGGTGACGGTCGCGGGCGGCAGCACCGCTTTCTACACGATGTTCCTGGCCGAGCAGCGCAAGGACCCCGGACGGCGGCTCCTCCCCACGCTGCGCCTGCTGGCGGGCGGCGGCGCGCCGAAGCCACCGGAGCTTTACCACGCGGTCGTGGCGGAGCTGGGCTGCGAACTGGCCCACGGCTACGGCATGACCGAGGCCCCGATGATCACGATGGGTTCACCGGAGGACACCACGGAGCAGCTGGCCGGTACGGAGGGACGGCCGCCCGCGGGCATGGAGATCCACATCGTCGACGCGCACGGCAAGCCGACCGCACCGGGGGCGGAAGGCGAGGTACGGCTGCGCGGCGAGGCCGTCTGCCGCGGGTACTCGGACCCGGCCGTGACCGCCGCCGCGTTCGACGACGACGGCTTCCTCATCACCGGCGACCTGGGGCGGCTCACCGCGGACGGCCATCTCGTCCTCACCGGCCGGCTGAAGGACGTCATCATCCGCAAGGGCGAGAACATCTCGGCGCGGGAGATCGAGGAACTGCTGCACGGCCTCCCGGGCGTCGGCGACGTGGCCGTCATCGGCCTGCCGGACGCGACGCGCGGGGAGCGGGTGTGCGCGGT
Organism: Streptomyces sp. bgisy100; assembly: GCF_057709105.1. Taxonomy (NCBI): domain Bacteria; kingdom Bacillati; phylum Actinomycetota; class Actinomycetes; order Kitasatosporales; family Streptomycetaceae; genus Streptomyces; species Streptomyces sp. bgisy100. Next base: position 154,940 of record NZ_JBYITE010000009.1, on the reverse strand, counting down.
GATCGAGCAGCCGGACGGGGCCCCGCCGGTCACGCTGGAGGCGGTGACCGGGCATCTGCGGGACGCCGGGCTCGCCGTCCACAAACTCCCCGAGCAGCTCGAGCTGGTGGCCGAGCTGCCCCGCAACGAGACGCTGCGCAAGGTCCTCAAGTACCGGCTGCGGGAACGGTTCGCCGGATCCCTGCCTGCGGAATCGTCGTCCGGACCGGCGCCGGGAACCAGTCGCTGAACCGGCCGCACGGCCGCCGGGAACGCCCCGGGAGCGAGCCCCGGGCCCCGGCCGGGCCTCCGGTCAGGCCTCCGGTCAGGCGTCCGGTCAGGCGTCCGGTCAGGCGTCCGGTTCGGGCGTGGTGAAGAAGGCGGCGAACGCGGCGATGACCTCGTCCTCCGCGATCCGCCCGTCGCCGTCGGCGTCGAGGGCCGTCGCCACCTGGGTGCACTCCTCGGGTGTGACACCGAGCACCCGCAGCACCCGCTCCGCCTCGCCCGGGGTCATGCCGCCGTCCCCGTCCGAGTCGGCGATCGCGATCACGGAGTGCAGGAAGGGCCGGGCGATCTCGGCGAAGCGCTGGGAGTTGTCCCGCAGCCGCTTCACCGCGCCGTTGACGAATTCCTCGCGGGTGATGCGCTGGTCGCCGTCGCGGTCGGCCATCCCCGCCATGCCCTGCCAGAACGCCTCCGCGCCGTCGTAGAGCGCCTGGCCCTTCATCGAGCGGGCGGCGGTGTCGAACTCCGCCAGGACGGCGGCGGCCGCCGCGTTGAAGTCCTCACGGGAGATGTAGCCGTTGCCGTCCTGGTCGAAGGTGGCGAAGCGGCGGGCGATCTTGCGCTCGTACTCTGGGCGGTCCACGTCGGCCTCACGTTCTGTCGGGTACCGGCTGCTCAGATAGTAAGTGGTCTGGCGCGGGCTCGTGTTCAGATGATCTCCTCCGGTCATGGAGGCGGTTGCGGCAAGTGTCATAGCGGTCCTGGGAACTCTGCTGGGATCGGGCATCACTCATGTCTTCCAGCGGCGGGCATCCGACCGGAATGAGCAGTTCGCCCGGGACGAGCGGCGCCGGCAGGAGATGCTGGACGCCTGCAGCGCGTACGCCGGACTCCTGGTGAACTACCGGCGCACCCTCATCCACCGGTGGTTCTTCGCACACGAGGGCCGCACGGACGAGAACGAGACCGAGATCCGGACCCGCTCGTACGATCTGCGCTCCCAGGCGCAGGAGGCGTTCTTCCGGATCCAGATGCTCTCCGACGACGACACACTGGTCGCCCTGGCGGGCGAGGCTCTGGACGCCGCGAGTGTGGTGCACAAGGCCGTCGGCCGGCCCGACATGGACACGCGCCGGGACATCAGCCGGGACGCCATCCACGCCTTCGTGACCGCGGCCGGGGGCCGCATCCGGTGATCCCGCCCTCCGGTGGACACCGGCCGGAGGCGAACGTTCGGCCTGACGGTGAATTCTCCGCCCGAAGGTGAACGTTCCGCCCGAAGGCACGCGTTCCCGCCGGCGGAACCGTTCCGGCGGTACTGCGGGAGGGTCAGGCGGAGAGCGGGCTCGCCGCCTCGTCCACGGCCGCCGTGACGTCCGGGTAGACCTCGAAGAGCCGTCGGACGCCCAGCGCGGCGAGCACCCGGTTCACGTGGGAGCCGTCCTCGGCCCCGCGCGCCGGGAGGATCAGCCGCAGCCGGCCCTGGCACGAGCGCATCAGCCGACGGGCGGCGATGAGGACACCGACGCCGCTGGAGTCGCAGAAACGCACCCCGGAGAGGTCCAGTACCAGGCTGCGGCGACCGTCCGCCACGGCGTCGTGCACATGCTGCCGAACCGCGGGCGAGGTCACCAGGTCCATCTCTCCGGAGACTTGCAGGACAGCCCATTGGCCCTGCTCGTCCTCCATCACTTTCAACGTCACGCGCCCGAAGTCCCTTCACTCGCGCACTCTGCGATCGCTATGCGGAAGCAGTCCTTCCTCCTTCGGCTGCCCGAGGGCGTTCCCATGAAACACCCGCCTCGGTGGCCGCTCCGTCGACCCTATGCACAGCACGGAACCCCCGTCTCCGGGTACCCGGGCAAAGTGACCGGATCTATACCAGCCACGAGGACGGAAGGGGTGCACATTGCCGCAAAGAGAAGCCCGGTGTCCGTTCTGCCCACTACATTCGATGGGACGGTGAACGCCAGGGACGACGACGGCACAGGGACGAGGGCCGTATGACGAGCGACGCAGCACCCCGTTGGGACCGGAAAATGCAGCAGCGGCTGGCGCGCGGCGAGGCCGCGGCGCTGGGCGAGCTGTACGACCGGTTCGCGTCACTCGTGCACAGCCTCGCCCACCGGGTCCTCGACGACGAGGACGCCGCGGACCGGGTCACACGGGAAGTCTTCGGCTATATCTGGGAAAATCCGGATGCCTATGATGCCAAGCAGGGTCCGCTGCGCTCCTGGGTGGCGATGCTCACCCAGCGCCAGGCCGTCCACCGGCTCCGGCAGGCCGAGTCGGAGCTGATACGGCAGGGCGGGGACGGCACACCCGACGAGGTCGAGGAGAAGGTCCGGGAGGCGTCCACCGCGGCCCGCGCCGACTACATCCGGACGTCCATGCCCGCCTCCCTGCGCGCCGCGCTCGAACTCGCCTATTTCCAGCGCCGGGACTACCGGCAGACCGCCGCCGACCTGGGCGTCACCGAGGACGAGGCCCGGCGGAGGCTCCGCCTGGGGCTGCAGTTGCTGGCCACCGCGCGCAGTCACTCACCACACGCGGCGTCGCCGCCCGGCTGCGGGAGGGCTCTGTGAGCGGACCGTTCGGCCCCGGGTGGCACGATCCGGAGGACGACGGCCGGGACGGCGGGCGCAACGGCGGCGCCGGGCCGGGCCCCCGCCGGTTCGGCAGCGCCGGACGCCCGCGGATACCACCGCCGCGCTCGGCGCCGGAGGACAACGGGCCACTGCCCGACCCGCCGCCCGCGGTCCGCGAGGACATCACCCGCGTGCCCGCGCCCCGGCCGCCCGGGACCCCGCGGCCGCTCCGGCCGCCGGCCCCGACTCCCGCACCGGTCCACGACCACCGGGTGCTGAAGTCGCTGCTCGGCGCCTGGGCGCTGGCCGCCTGCTCCGCCGAGGAGACGGCGGCCGTCGAGGCGCACCTCACCGACTGCGCCGGCTGCGCGGACGAGGCGGTGCGGCTGCGCGACGCCGTCGGCCTGCTGCACAAGGAGGACAATCTCGACCTGGACCCCCTGCTGCGCTCCCGGGTCCTGGAGGGCTGTCTGGGCCGCCGGCCCGCGCGCATTCCGGTGCCCGAGTGGGCCGCGCCGTACGACGCCGAGTCCGCGCGGCTGGACGCCCTGCTGCGCGACATGGGCGCCGCGGAGTGGCGTGCTCCGGTCCGGCTGAGGTGGTTCGAGGAGGACCACGCAGTGGAGCGGGAGGTCACCGTGGCCGCGGTCATCGGGCATCTGATGACGGTGGATTCCCTGGTGGCCGTGGCACTCGGGCTCCCCGACCCGCTCGGCGCCGCGGCGCCCGCCGAGCACTCCCCGGCGTCCCGGACGGAGGCGTACTGGCGCGGCGGGCCGCCGGAGCAGCCGCGCTCGCTCCGGGAGCCCTGGCGCGACCAGGCCCACACCCTGATCCGCACGGTGTCCTTCGCCGGGCGCGGCGTCGCCGAACTGGAGGTGCCGTACGGGGACTTCACGCTGCCGCTGCGGGACTCCTTCGTCGACCGGGCCTTCGAGTGCTGGGTGCACGCCGGTGACATCGCGGAGGCCGTCGACTACCCGTACGAGCCGCCGGTGCCCGGCCACCTCAACCTCATGATCGACCTGGCGGTGCGGATGCTGCCGGCGGCGCTCGCGGAGCGGCGGCGGGCCGGGCTGGCGAGCCCGCCTCGCACCCTGGTCGCGGCGGGCGCCCCGGGCCGCTCCCTCCATCTCGAAGTGGAGGGCAGCGGGGGCGGCGACTGGCACATCCCGCTCGACTCGCCAGCCGCCGCGGCGTCACAGGACCACGCGGTGGCACATGTGGCGCTGGACGGGATCGAGTTCTGCCGGCTCGCGGCCGGACATGTGCCGCCGGAGCAGGCCGCGGCGGGCCAGGAGGGCGACCGCGAGGCGATCCGCGACGTGCTCTCGGCCGTGGCCTCCCTCTCCCGCCTCTGAACCGCCGCGACCGACGCACTCCGGGCCCGCGGGAGCGGGCCCGGCCGGATCCGGAGGAAGAGCCTCAGGCGAAGACGACCGTACGGCTGCCGTTCAGCAGCACCCGGTGCTCGCTGTGCCACTTCACGGCACGGGCGAGCGCCTGGCACTCGACGTCCCGGCCGATCGCCACGAGCTGCTCCGGCGTGACCTCGTGGCCCACCCGCTCCACCTCCTGCTCGATGATCGGGCCCTCGTCGAGGTCCGCGGTCACGTAGTGGGCGGTGGCCCCGATGAGCTTCACCCCGCGCGCGTGGGCCTGGTGGTACGGCTTGGCGCCCTTGAAGCTCGGCAGGAACGAGTGGTGGATGTTGATGATCCGGCCGGAGAGCTCCTTGCACAGGTCGTCGGAGAGGACCTGCATGTAGCGGGCGAGGACGACCAGCTCCACGCCCTCGCTCCGCACCAGCTCCAGCAGCCGCGCCTCCGCCTCGGCCTTGTTCTCCTTCGTCACCGGAATGTGATGGAAGGGGATGTCGTAGGAGCCGACGAGCTCGGCGAAGTCGGTGTGGTTGGACACCACGGCCGCGATCTCCACCGGCAGCGCCCCGATGCTCGACCGGAAGAGCAGGTCGTTCAGGCAGTGCCCGAACCTGCTGACCATGAGGACGATCCGCATCCGCTCCTCGGCGCGGTGGATCTGCCAGTCCATGCCGAAGGAGTCGCCGACCGCCGCGAAGCTGGCCCGCAGCTTCTCCAGGGTGACGGGCACCTCGGCCTCGAAGTGCACCCGCATGAAGAAGAGCCCGGTGTCCCGGTCCCCGAACTGGTGGCTGTCCTCGATGTTGCACCCGGTCATGAAGAGGTAGCTCGACACGGCGTGCACGATGCCCCGCTTGTCCGGGCAGGAGAGGGTGAGGACGTACTGCTCAGGGGCCTGCTGGGGCGCGGCGGACTGCGACTCGTTCATGACCCCATAGCGTCGCACACCCGCGGAGCTCAAGCCGTCCGGGTCATGATCGCGAGCACTTCCAGCGAGCGCGGCGGCGCGTCCGGGTCCTCGCCGTCGTTCGCGGCGAGCCGGACGTGGGCCTCCCGGGCGGCCCGTACGGCCTCCTGCCACCCGTGGTGCTCCAGATAGGCGGAGACGGGGGCGTCGGGACCCACCTGGTGCATGATCCGGAGCACCCGCAGCACGGCGACGTCCACGAGGGCCGCCTCCTGCGAGTCACGGAAGATCGTTCCCACGTACTTCTCGGCGGACCAGTTGTCGAGCCAGGTGTCCTCGACGAGCCGGTAGACGGCGTCCGTGACGTCGCCATAACCGTCCCTGCCCGCCAGCCAGCACTCCTGCTGGAACCCCGGGTCGGAGAGCATGTGCAGCGCCGAGCGCACATTGCTGCGCCAGCGCCACCACGGCATGTCATTGAGCGGCATGTCGCCCATGGTGGTGGAGCGACGGCCGCGGCGGGAAGACTTCTCCGAACCTTGCATGGCAATCGAGCATACGTTCTTCACACGGGGTGCCGACTCGGTCCCTTCTGTTCACCCCGGCGTCACCGAGCGTTGAGATCGCATCACTCCGGCGTTACGGGGCAACCGGAAGGGTTGCCGAACATGACCGGACGGCGACGCCCCTCCTCCCCCCGCCCCTTCAAGGCCGCGGTGCTCGCCACGGCGACCACGGCGGTCGGTGCGGCGCTGCTGAGCCTCTGCGGGGCGATACCCGGCATACCCGACAGATCCAAGGCCCCGGTGACGGTCATGACCTGGGCCCCGGAGGGCACCGGGGCGACCAATATGCCGGGGATGCCGGCCATGGCCAAGGCCTACGCCCGCTGGGTCAACGAGCAAGGTGGCCTGAACGGCCATGAACTCAAGGTCCTGACCTGCAACGACCACAACAACACCGTGGGCGCGGGCCGCTGCGCCCGGCGCGCGCTGTCCCGGGACGTCGTCGCGGTGGTGGGCTCGTACAGCCAGTACGGGCACTCGTACATGCCCCAGCTCGAGGCGGAGGGCATCCCGTACATCGGCGGCTACGGGGTCACGGACGAGGAGTTCACCAGCCCGCTCTCGTACCCCGTCAACGGCGGCCAGGCCTCCCTGCTGGCCGGCAACGGCCGCCAGCTCGCCCGGTCCTGCACCGAGGTGTCCCTGGTCCGCCCGGACACCATCGCGGGCGACCAGATGCCGTCGTTCCTCAACTCGGGCCTGGCACAGGGCAGGCGCGGCACCGCCGACGACATACGGGCCCCCGAGGACGCCACCGACTACAGCCGGCAGGCCCGCCGGGCGATGGGCGGTGCGGACTCCTGCGTCACCGCCGCGCTCGGCGACCGCACCGACACCTTCTTCGACTCCTTCCGCCGCCTCCAGCCGGACGGCCTGCGGGTCCGGCTCGCCTCCGTGCTGGGCAGCGTGCAGCAGTCACTGGTGACCCGCACCGGCAGCAAGCTGGACGGCGCCTCAGTGACGGGCTGGTACCCGGTGGCGAGCGACCGGCGCTGGGACCCGATGCGCCGGGTCATCCGTGATCACGCCTTCGGCGACAACCGCATCGACGCCGCCGACCCCGGCGTACAGACCACCTGGATCGCCTACACCGTGCTGCGCGAGGCCGTCAAGTCGCTCGGCGACGACGGCGAGGTCACCGCGCACTCCGTACGCCGCGCCCTGGACGGCCCGCTCGGCGACGGGGGCGTCGACACCGGCGGCCTGACCCCCGAGCTGAGCTGGCGCTACGAGGACATGCTCGCCGTCAAGGGCTTCCCCCGCATCACCAACGCGATGGTGACGTACCAGCGCGTCCGGGACGGACGGCTGGTCGCGGAACGGGACGGCTTCGTGGACGTCTCGGGCACACTGGAGCACCGCCGCGAGGAGGGCTGACCTCCTGGGTGGCCCTCAGACCTGAGTGGCCCCTCAGAGCTGAGTGAACTGGCGCTGCGGAAGGCCGTACTTCGACGCGATCTTGTTCCAGAGCGCGGCGGCCTCCTTCTTGGCCACCGTGGCCTGCCCGCTCGCCCGGTTGCCCGCGGCCGCCTGCGGGGTGACCCGCGCCCGGCCCTTGTGGCAGCCCTTGCGCCCGCCGACCTGGTCGGCCCACGCGGCGTAGTGGTTGTCGGCGGCGGCGGACGCCTTCCAGGCGCGCGTCAGGGAAGCGGTGAGCGCCGCGTTGTTCGGCAGTTCGTCGACCGAGAGCTTCTGCAGCCGGGTCACCAGTCCGTTGCGCTGCCCGGCGGCGGCGCGCAGGTCCTGCGCGGACTGGCCCAGGTTGGTGCAGGTCCGGGTGTTCTCGACGGAACGGATCACCGTCGAACGGCTGTTGTTGCTGTCCTCCAGCAGGCTGTCGAGCGACTTCGCCTGCCGCTCCGCCGGATCGGCCGCGGCCGACGGGCTCTGCTTCTCGTTCTCTTCCGCCCCGGCGGCACTCGACTGGGCTGCCTTCTTGACGCCCTTTTCCTCATCGTCGCCGCTCAGCGCGGCACCGGCCGCGAGCCCCGCGACGGTGCACCCCGCGATGACGATCGCGATCAGCGCCACCGGCGAGAGCCCCTTGCGGGAACGCGCCGGGGGCTCGTGCTGCTGCGGGGCGTCGAACTGCGGGTCGTACCGGGGTATCTGCTGTGTGGAGCCCGGGGACGCGTCCCCCGCGTCCGCACGGAACAGCCCGTCGAACTCCGCGGGCGGCTGCCGGTCACCGGGCATGCCCGGCCGGATCCCGTACGGGGCCCGCGACGGCGCCTCGGGAGCCGGCACGGGGGCCCCGATGAGCTGCGTCGCCTCCGCGTCCGAACCCTGCTCCGACAACGAGCGGCGGCCGAGGAACTGCGTCGGCTGGTCCCGGACCTCGGGCGGCAGCGGGGCACCGGCGGACACCGGCGGTATGTACTGGGTCGCCTGCGCATCGCCGGACTCCTCGGCCGGCAGCGGCTGCGCCGCCTGCGGCTGCGTGACGTGCGGCTGCGTGACGTGCGGCTGGGCGGGCTGCTGCTGCGCGGCCGGTGGCTGCACGGGCTGCGGCTGGGCGGGCTCCGGCCCCCAGGGCTGCCCCCACGGCTGCCCGGCCGTCGGCCCGGACTGCTCCGGCACCCACGGCTCCCCGTGTGCGGGCAGCACGACGCCTTCATGTGCGGGCGTGGCCGCAGGCAGATGCGGGTCGTTTCCCTGTCCGCTGTGCGACACCGGGACTCCTATGACTGGGCGGAACTTACGGAACCGTCGGGTCACGCTACCGGGTCGCCGCACCCCTCTGCCATGTCCCTGCCCTCACCCCTCCCCACCTGCACAGACACCCCCCGCCCCCACCGGAATCCAACATTCCATCACCCCCACACCCCACCACCCCACCCCCACAAACCCACCCAAACCCCAACCCCTCAGCCCCACACCCCATATCACCACAAACAACCCAACTCAATCCCGGATGAGGCCCCCCACAGCCACCCGGCGTCACACACGAGCCGAACGCGCTGGGCAATGACAACTGAAGGGCCCCCAAAGAGTCACAACAGGCTGAGCATCAGGAGTTGGCCCCCAGACGGCCAGGTCAAGGTGACACCGCGCATGACAAGACGGGCCGCACTCAAGGAAGCTCAGAGCGAGGTGATCACCGACGTACGGGGCCGCACGAGGCGAACGAATGAGGCGCGGTGCCACCTACCCAGCGGTCCGGACGAAGCAGATAGGGGCGCAGGGCGGGGTGGACGCAAGGGGGGTGGGGGCGCAGGGGTGGGGGGTTCCGGAAGCTTCCGTGTATTTGTGGCCCCCAGGGCCGTAAATATACGTTCCGGACCCCCCCACCCCGGAGCCCCCGCCCCCGAAACCACCCACACACCCGCACCCAACAAACGAGGCCCGCCGAAACGAACCCCAGAACCCCCGAGCGCGCGCCGCACGGCGAAACCGCGCGGCACCGCGATCACGCCGCCTGCCCCTGCGCATCCATCCGCGCCCCGAACTCCCGCACCACCGCCTCATGCCGAAACGGCTCCAACCGCTGCTGCAGGTCCTCCAGATACTCCTCCCCCCGGTTCGACCGCAGACCGGCCAGCAGATCCAGCGCCTGCGTCCCCGTGTGGCACGCCTGCTCGACCTCCCGCAACTGCACCTGCGCCGACGCCAGCAACACCAGATCGATCGCCCGCCGCCGCACCCGCGACTCCGGATGCCCGCTCAGCGCCTCCTCCGCGCGCCGCTGCGCCGGCTCCGCCTGCCCCAGGTCCCGGTGGCAGTGGGCCAGTTCGTCGGCGAGATAGGCGTGGTCGAAATGGGCGATCCACGCCGGGTCGTCCCCCGAGGCCGACCCCTCGGCCACCCCGGACACGTCCTTCTCCACCTCCCCCGCCCGCTCCATCGCGGCGAGCGCCTGCCCCGCAACGACCTGGAACGCCCGCCCGTCCCCCAGCAGCGCGTGCCCCCGCGCCTCCGCGGCGTAGAACATCGCCTCCGCGCGCGGCGTGACCCGCCCCCGCGCCCCTTCCTGGGCGGCGCGTGCGAGTTGCGCGATCTCCCGCGGATTGCCGAGGGACGCGGCGAGGTGACTCATTCCGGCGGCGAGCACGTAACCCCCGTAGCCACGGTCGCCCGCCGCCTGGGCCAGTCGCAGGGCCTGGATGTAGTACCGCTGCGCCAGACCGGGCTGGCCGGTGTCCACGGCCATGTAGCCGGCGAGTTCGGTCAACCGGGCCACGGCGGCGAAGAGTTCACGGCCGACGGACTCCCGGTAGGAGCCGCCGAGGAGCCCGGACACCACACTGTTGAGGTAGTGGACGACCACGGGCCGGACCCGGCCGCTGCCGAACCGGTGGTCGAGTTCGACGAGGGCCTCGGTCATGGCCCGCACGGCGTCCACGTCGGCGAGCCCGACCCGGGCCCCGGCGGTGCGCGCGACCTGCGCGTCGATACCGGTGATCAGCCAGTCACGGCTCGGCTCGACGAGGGCCGAGGCGGCGACCGTCGCCCCGCTCAGGAAGTCGCGCCGGCCGACGTCGCTGCGCCACAGCTCGCAGACCTGCTCGATGGCGCCCAGCACGGTCGGCGCGAACTGCAGGCCCACGCCGGAGGCGAGGTTCTTGCCGTTCGCCATCCCGATCTCGTCGATGGTGACGGTCCGGCCGAGCTTCCGTCCCAGCGCCTCCGCGATGATCCCGGGGGCGCGGCCGCGCGGCTGCTGCCCGCGCAGCCAGCGGGCGACCGACGTCTTGTCGTAGCGCAGGTCGAGCCCGTGCTCGGCACCGCACATGTTGACCCTGCGGGCCAGCCCCGCGTTGGAGCAGGCAGCTTCCTGAATGAGCGCCTGCAACCGTTCGTTGGGCTGACGCGCTACAAGCGGCCTGGCGGCCATGGCACTACCCCCTTGGTCGACGCCCCTGTTCTCTGCCCATCCGGAATCCTGGGAATTCGTGCTATTTCTGCTGTTCATCGTCTTGCGAGGCGATTCGGCGAGATTTCCGGAAGGCGGCTGCGCGTTCCGTAAGGCCGCGGCGTCCCAGCCGCCGCGCACCGCCACGCGCACACCGCACACCGCCCGCGCCCGGCCGCCCCGCCGCACGCGGCATCACCACCACTGCTCCCGAGCGCCCTCGCGCACGGCGCGGACCGTCGCACGGGGAGCGGCGCGCACGCCCGGTGGCCGGGCCCGGTCAGCGCGCCCGCGCCCCGCGCGCGCCGCCACGGTGGGCCGTCGCCGCGCACATCGGCCGCCCGCACACACGCCACCGTGCCGGACTCACCACCGCGCACACCCTGCCGCGTATGCACTACCCCGCCCCCACACCCCTTCTTCCGCGCGCCCCCGCCGATGCGCCCATGCGCCCCGGATGCCAAAACGATGCGCCTCGGGCACGCCCGTGTGGCCCGTAACCCTTGCGGGGAGGGGGAGTTGTGCTGCGTGTGGAAGAGACCATTGGAGTGACCGGAACCGATGTCCCTCATATCCCTCAGCAGCGCGGGGACGCCCTGCTCGACACCGCCGTGCGATACGTGGAGGAGCGCCACTGGGACGTGCTCCCGGGCACCTGGCTGGAGCCCGCCGACGACGGCACCGAGCGCTGCTCGTGCTCCGCACCGGACTGCCCCGCTCCGGGGGCGCACCCTGCCCGCACCGACTGGGCGGCGCAGGCGACGGGCAGCGCGTCGGTGGCCCGACGGCTGTGGGGGAAGCAGCCGCGGGCGTCGATCCTGCTGCCGACGGGGCGTGCGTTCGACGTCCTGGACGTGTCGGAGGCGGCCGGGTGCCTGGCGCTGGCCCGGATGGAGCGGATGGCCGTGCCACTGGGGCCGATCATCTGCACCCCGGACCGCCGCATGCTGTTCCTCGTCCTGGCCGGGGCGGCCCCCAAGGTGCCGGACCTGGTGAGGCGGCTGGGCATGCCGCCGCAGAGTCTGGATCTGGTGGCCCGGGGTGAGGACGACTGCGTGGTGGCGCCGCCGACGCGCATCGGCTCGCGGGGCGCCGCGCAGTGGGCCCGGCGGCCGACGGCCACGAACCGGTGGCTGCCGGATGTGGCAGAACTGATCAGTCCGCTGGTGTACGCCTGCGGGCGGGAAGCCGCCGAGTCGCGCGGCCACTGAACCGAGCCGCCCGGCGTCTTGGGGGGACCTGTCGCGGGGCGCACCGGCGTCCCGGCGTCGGCGCTCCGGCGTCGGCATTCCCGCTTCGGCATTCCCCCTTCGGCATTCCCGCTTCGGCTTTCGGCGTCCTGAGCCACCGGAGGCCGTGCCTCCGTACCGGGCGCGGTGCCGCCCGGCCGATCGGCGGGGCCCGGCAGGGTGCCGCACGGGCCACGGGCAGTTATCCACAGGGTGCCGCGGCCCGTCCCCCCGCCCGTATCGTGTTCGACGGATGGGGGGCGCAGGACGCCCCCACGGGGACGTCGAAAGGCACTGCTGTGTCAGGGGAACGAGACGAGAAGGACCGGGCGGCGGACACCGCCGCTCGGGAGCGGGCCGACCGGCCCACCGCCGCCGAGCCCACCGCGCCCGCCCTGGCGGAAGCACCTGTGGAGGTGCGTACCGAGGGCCGCGCCGGAGCCGCGGGGGCCGTGCAGCCGCCCGCGGTGCGTATCCAGGGCCTGTGGAAGCGCTTCGGGGAGCAGGTCGCCGTGGCGGGGATCGATCTGGAGCTGCCCGCCGGACAGTTCGTGGGCCTCGTCGGCCCGAACGGAGCGGGCAAGACCACCACGCTGTCGATGGTGACCGGTCTGCTGCGGCCGGACTCCGGCCGGGTCGAGATCGACGGTCACGACGTGTGGCAGGACCCGGTCGCGGTGAAGTCGCGGATCGGCGTGCTGCCGGAGGGGCTGCGCCTCTTCGAGCGGCTCTCCGGCCGGGAGCTGCTGGCCTACACCGGGCGGCTGCGGGGGCTGCCCGGCGAGGAGGTGGACCGGCGCGCCGCCCAGTTGCTGGAGGTGCTGGATCTCGCCGGCTCACAGCACAAGCTCGTCGTCGACTACTCGACCGGCATGCGGAAGAAGATCGGGCTGGCGTCGGCGCTGCTGCACAACCCCCGGGTGCTCTTCCTGGACGAGCCGTTCGAGGGCGTGGACCCGGTGTCCGCCCAGACCATCCGCGGCGTGCTGGAGCGCTACACCGCGTCGGGCGCCACCGTGGTCTTCTCCAGCCATGTGATGGAGCTGGTGGAGAGCCTCTGCGACTGGGTGGCGGTGATGGCGGCGGGCCGGATCCGGGCCCGGGGGACGCTGGCGGAGGTGCGCGGCGACGCTCCCTCGCTGCAAGCTGCCTTCCTCGAGCTGGTCGGCGCGAACGCCGGGGCGTCCGGGCAGGATCTGGAGTGGCTCGGCGGCGCCCGGTGAGCGCCGGCACGGCGTCCACGGCGCCCGTTGCTCCCGCCCTCACCCCGGTCTTCGTCCGGCTGAAGCTGTCGCTGCTGCGCAACGGTCTGCGCCAGTCGTCGGGCCGCCGGGTCGCGTATGTGGCGTCCGTCGTGGTGACGCTGCTGTTCGCGGCGCTGCAGCTGCTCGGACTGATCGCATTGCGCGGCAATGCGCACGCCGGGGCGCTCACCGTGGTCGTCGTGGCGATGCTGGCGCTGGCGTGGGCGGCGATGCCGCTGTGGTTCCCGGGCGGTGACGAGACGCTGGACCCGACGCGGCTGGTGATGCTGCCGTTGCGGCCCCGGCCGCTCGTCAGGGCGCTGCTGGTCAGCTCGTTGATCGGGATAGGCCCGCTGTTCACCCTGACGCTCGTCGTCGGCTCGGTGATCGCCGTGGCGGACGGCGCGGCGGCGGTGGCGGCCGGGGTGCCGGCGGCGGCGCTGGTGCTGCTGGTGTGCGTGGCGCTGTCGCGGGCGGTCGCGGCCGCCAACATCCGGCTGCTGACCAGCCGCAAGGGCCGCGACATGGCGCTGCTGAGCGGCCTGTTCATCGCGATCGGCCTGCAGTTCGTCAATCTGGGGGCGCAGAAGCTGGCCGAGCCCGACGGGCTGAAGGTGCTGGAGCCGGCCTCGGAGGTGCTGCGCTGGCTGCCGCCGGCGTCGGCGCTGGACGCCGTCCGGGCGGCCGGCGACGGCGCATACGCCCAGTGTCTGGCCCAGTTGCTGGCGAACGCCGTGGTGCTGGTGCTACTGCTGCGGTGGTGGCAGCGGAGTCTGGTGCACCTGATGACCGCGCCCGACGGCTCGACGCTGCAGGCGGTGACGCAGGAGCAGCAGAAGGAGGGCCGGAGCGCGGGGCTTGCGGGACTGTTGCCGACAGGCCGTACCGGAACGGTCATGCTGCGCACGCTGCGGTACTCCTGGCGTGACCCGAGGTCGCGTGCCGCCTGGGCGACATCGCTCGGGATGGGGCTGCTGCTCCCGTTCATCTCGGCGCTGCAGGGCAACACCAGCGTGTACACGGCGTGCTGGGCCGCGGGCCTGCTGGGTCTGCAGATGGGCAACCAGTTCGGGCAGGACACGTCGGCGTTCTGGATGGTGGCGCAGACGATCGCCTCCCGCCGCGACGCCCTGCTGGAGCTCCGTGGCCGGGCGATGGCGCTGGGGGCCGTGGGGCTGCCGTTCGTGCTGCTCGTGACGGTGGGCATGGCCGCATACGCCGGGCAGTGGGACGCGCTCCCGGAGGTGCTGGGCCTTTCGCTGACGCTGCTGGGCTCCCTGGTGGGGACGGGCGCGCTGGCCTCGGCCCTCTTCCCGTACTCGATTCCGCAGGACACTGGCTACAAGAGTGCGGCACCGGGGCAGGCAGGGCTGGCCTGGATCAGTTTCGCCGTCTCGCTGCTGGCGGGGCTGATCGTGGGCACACCGGTGGTGGGGCTGACGATCTGGCTGCATCTGGCCGGCGCGCACGCCTGGCTGTGGCTCGTCCTGCCGCTGGGGGCGGCGTACGGGCTGGCGCTGGTGGCGCTCGGCCTGCGCCTCGCGGCGCCCCGGGTGTCGGGCCGGCTCCCGGAGATCCTGGCGGCGGTCAGCAAGGGCTGACCGGGCACGGGGCGGGGGACGGTGCACAGGGCGCATTGCGGGGGCGGGGCACGGGACGGGACAGGACAGGCGCGTCGCGGGAGCGGGCACGGGACGGGACAGGACAGGCGCGTCGCGGGAGCGGGCACGGGACGGGTTGAGGCACAGGTCGGGGCGCGTCGCGGGTCGGGGCGCGTCGCGGGTCGGGGCGCGTCGCGGGAGCGTCATGCCACCTCCGGGAACGCCACCCTCGGATCTGTGAGGTTCCCGTCCGCGTGCCGGTGTCCTTGACTGGTCGTCACCGGGCACCCCGAGGGGTGGCCGGGTCACACACCGAACGACGAGTACTACGGGGGCACATCGTGCGCTTCAAGAGGAACGCTTTCGCCGTCGGCATCGCCGCCACCCTGTCCGCTGTCGCCTTCGGGCTCAGCACGCCGGTGGCGCAGGCCGCTGAGTCCGCCACCCCTGGCGGGGTGGACTGTGACGGCTGGACCCACGCCAACAACCCCGATCACGGCATCGCGGGCTGCACCAACAACACCGACCACCCGGTCACCTTCCGCGCGGAGATCGTCTGCGGGCGGGCTCCGGACGTCTCCGGTCAGTGGGTGACCCTGGCTCCGGGGCAGTACTCGGAGTCGCAGGGGGTGTGCGCCTTCTACAGCAGCGGCGTCGGCCGGGTCGGCTGGACCATCCAGTAGACGGTCCGGCCCGGCGGCCACCCCACGGCCGGTGGGGGCGGCGGCCCACGGTCGGGGGGCGGCGGCCGCCGTACGGCACTTGACCGCACAACCGGTGGCCGCCGGGCGCGGATGACGCCGCTGCCGTTCGGCGAGCCTGCCGGGTGACGGTCCGGTCCGCGCCTGGCCTGGCCAGGCCAGGTCGGGCCAGATCAGGTGGCGGTCCTGCCGGTTCGCGGTCCGGCCTGCGGCTCCGCCGCACTGTCGGCGGACTCGCCAAGAGGGTGGCCCGGCGCGATGCGAGGGCCCCTCAGACCGGGGACCCGGGCCGCTGCCCGGCCCGACGGATCCCCGGCGGGCGGCGGTGGCGGCGCCGACCGGGGCGCGGCCGGCGCGGTGGGGGGCCGCGCCGGGGGCCGGACAACGGCTGGGCCCGAACAACAGCCGGGCCCGAACAACAGCTGGGGCCGGAGTCCTGTACGGACTCCGGCCCCAGCCGTGTTCTGTGGTGTGCCGCGCCGGGCGGACGGTGTCAGCCGGTTGCGGCCTCCGTGCCGCGCCAGGACGGCAGGAGTTCGTCGAGCAGGGCCTCGGTGCGCGGCGGCAGGCCCCGCGCACCGCCGCTCAGGGCGTTGTTGTGGGCGATCAGGGACTCCACGGTGGACTCCAGCAGGGCCGGGTCACCGGTGGCGTGGGCCGCCCGGAGCTGCTCGTTCCAGAGCCGCTCGTCCGACGGGGCCGACGGCAGCGCGGTGTTGAGGGCCTCGATCGCCTTCTCCGGGTGCTCGGCGCCCAGGTGGTGTTCGGAGAGCGCGAGCGCCACGTCGGCGACGAGCAGCGGCAGCCGGGCGTCGATGATCTCGTGGGAGAGCCAGCCGTAGCGGCCCGCGGGCCGGTCCGCCAGGAGCGGGCCCCGGACGAGCGCGAGGGCGTCGGTGAGCAGCCGTTCCCGTACGGAGGCCCGCTGTGAGCCGCTTCCCGCGGTCGCCTCGTGGTGCAGGGTGCGCAGCACGTCCAGGTCGGAGACGACGGACCGGGCGAGCGTGAGCCGTCCGGTGTCGTCGGTGGCCAGCCGGGGGGTGCCGTCCGGGTCGTTGCCGAGCCAGCCGCGCAGCCGCTCGATGAGCGAGTCGCGGACGTCCTCGGTGGCGCCGCGCGGCCACAGCGCCGACGCCAGGACGCGCGGGTGCACGCCCTCCCGGTGCAGCAGCAGCATGGCGAGTGCCTCGTGCAGCAGCGGGCTGCGTTCGCCGTCGGGGTCGTCGAGGCCCGTCACCTCGTACGGGCCGACCAGTCGGGCGTAGACGGCGGGGCGGCCGTGCTCGCTGATGTCCACCATGAACGGCATGCGGGCCCGGTCGGGCTCCCGCTCCTGGCCCTCGGGCGCCGGGTCGGCGTCGGTGAAGAGCTCGACGACCGCCGCGTGCAGCTCCTGCGGCAGCTGCTGCGCCTGGAGTTCCAGGCCGAGCAGCGGAGCCAGCAGCCGGCCGTCGGAGGTGATCTCCAGTTCCCAGGTGGCGCCCGGCAGGCCGGTGGATCCGGTTCCTACCAGGTAGCCGATGCCCAGCCGGCCGGAGTCGGAGGCGAGTTCGGCGATCTGCGCCGCCTCCTCCTCGCCCGGCTGCTCGGCGAGCAGCACCAGGTGCGGTGCCCACTGGGTGTGCCGGGCGGGTCCGGTGCGGCCGGTGAGGACCGAGTCGTGGCCCGCGTTGCCGAGGGCGCGGCGCCGCTGGTCGGTCTCGGCGCCCATAGTCTCCAGCAGAGCGGCGGTGTCCTCGAGGTGCCGGATGCGGGTCGGGGCCAGGGCTCCGAGCTCCTCGCCGAATCCGACGAGGGTCACGGTCAGCCGGTCCGACCAGCCGTTGGTGGCGAGTTCGGCGGCGACGGACGCCAGCACGGCCGTACGGTCCGCGGCGGCACCGGACAGCGAGACGATGCCCGGCACGGCCTCCAGGTTGAGCATCAGGCGCGCG
Source organism: Streptomyces sp. bgisy100 (assembly GCF_057709105.1). NCBI lineage: Bacteria > Bacillati > Actinomycetota > Actinomycetes > Kitasatosporales > Streptomycetaceae > Streptomyces > Streptomyces sp. bgisy100. The sequence continues at coordinate 137,729 of NZ_JBYITE010000009.1, read as the reverse complement.
TCGTCGAAGGAGCCGAGGCTGACCAGCCCCGGGTACGGCGCGGCGGCGCCGTCGGCCTCCGTCTCGGCGACGTCGGAGCGCAGGATGCGCCAGAAGGTCTGGTCCTGGCCGAGCTGCCAGGGCGCGGGCGGCTGCCCGGCGGGGTGGGCGAGCTGGAGGTGCAGTTCGCCGTCGGTGAGCCAGGCGGCGTAGACGGTGGGCAGGGTGCGGTTCTCCGCGCCGAGGGCGGCGGCGAGGCCGCGCAGGGCCCGGTCGAGGTCGCGGACGGCGGCCGGGTCGGCGCCGACGAACAGCGCGTCCTGGACGTCCGCGGCGTCGCCGGTGGGCGTCATCAGGTCCGGGGTGCGGCCGCCGACCGCGCGCACCGCCGACTGCCAGAGGGCGGCCCGCCGGCGGCGGCCGAGCGCCCCGAGCAGCCCGGCGGCGAGCAGCGGGGCACCCATGAGGGCGTCGGAGAGGCCGAAGGAGGACGACTCCTGTGCGGGCGTGGCCTGTTCGGCGGCGGGCGCCGGTCCGCTGTCGGCCGGGCGCTCGACGGAACCGTCGGGTGCCTGGGGGACGACGGAGATGGGCTGGGTGATCTGGTCGCCGGCCGCGTCGAGGCCGCCGCCCTGCTGTCCCGAACCGCCCTGCTGTCCCGAGCCGCCCTGCTCTCCGGAACCGCCCTGGTGTCCGGAGCCGACCTGCTGCCCGGCGCCGTCCTGCTGCGCGGTCGGGCTGGACTCGGTGTAGTCGCTGATCTGCTCGCGTACGTCCTCGGAGACCTTCGGCGACGCGTCGGGCATCTCCACGAGTTCGCCGCCGTGGGCGTCCGCGGGCATCTCCATGATCCAGCCGGGGCGGATCAGGCTGGCCTGGGAGAGCTGCGAACCGTCGGGCTGCAGCCGGTCCTTGTTGAGCTCGTAGATCTCGTGGTAGCGGCGCCCGTCGTCGAGGTGGCGCTGCGCTATCTCCCAGAGCGAGTCGTGGTGGCGGCCCTCGGGCGGCTGGATGCGGTAGAACTTCGTGCCCTGCTCGGCCGACTGCCCGCCCTTGGCCTCGGTCTGCTCGGCTTCCTTCGCGATCCGCTCCGCGGCCTGCTGGGTGGCCTGGACGGCGAGGTCGCCGGGGGTCTGCTGAGCGGCGGCGGCCACCGTCGGCCGGTGGTTGTCCTCGTAGGTCTGGCCGAGCTGGGAGAGACCGGGCGTGAAGCTCGCGGCGGTCGCGCCGACGAGCAGCAGCGCGGCGACGAGCTGCCGGGCGAGCAACTGGCTGGGGCCGGCGCCCGGGATGCGGGTGGGGACGCCGACTCCGGACAGCTCGGCCTTGGCCTCGACGAGCACACAGGCGGTGAACTGGGCCCAGGCCACCCAGACGACCACCGTCAGGACCTTGATGAAGACCGTCGTGGTGATCTCTTGCTGGAGGGTGGCGAGAGAGGGCATCTCGCTCGGCAGCGGCCAGCCGACGAAGGACGCGAGCGCCGCCGGAACACCGACGACGAGCCCGGCCAGTGCGATGAACGCGAGGAAGGCCTTGGCGAAGTCACCGGCGGTCCGGCGGCCTCGGGGCAGGGGCCTCGGCTGGGGGGTCGAGGTGGGGCTGGGGCGGGCTGTGCGCGCCATGGCGGATGTCCTATGCCTTTGCGGGTCGCCTGGGTGATGGGGAAGTACCGGCCCCCCGAGCCTAGTCAGCGGGCCCGGGGGGTGTCGAAGGACGGGAGATCTCCCGTGACCGGTGTGTGCGGTGCCGTGTGCGGCGCCGGTCAGCGGTTGATGGCCTGGATCTCCTTGACGGTCACGTCCTGTTCGAACGTCGACAGACCGTCCGGCAGGGCCGGCTGCTGGGCCGGACCGTCCGGGTCCGCCGAGTCGGTCCAGGTGACCTTCCAGGTGATCTGCGCCTTCAGCGGGTAGGTGCCGTCGCCCGAGGACTTGCGGTAGGTGACGTTGCAGCCCTTGTCACCCGAGTCGACCGCGTAGCCGTCGCCGTCCTTGCGCAGGTCGTACGTGCAGGACTGCGGGTCGGCGAACTCCGTGCCGGCGTCGATCTTCAGGGCGACCGGGGTGGCCACCGTGGTCGCGGCCACGTTCACGCCGAAGTCGTCGAAGGTCGCGGTGACCCAGACCCGGTCGAGGGGCGCCTCGAACTTCACCTTGGTGTCGAGGTTCACGATCTGCCGGTTCGCCGCCGGGCTCAGCTTCACCGGCGCGGCCGGCAGCTTCATGGCCTTGAACGCGATCCCGGAGAGCACCTCCGGCGAAATGGCCTTCTGGGGCTTGGGGTCACCCTCCGGCACCCAGACGATTCCGGGGAGGCCGGCGCAGTCCTCCATCCGCTTCGGGGTGTCCGGGTCGCCGCTCATGATCTGGTCCCGGTCGTAGGTCCGGAACCACCAGGCGCCCTTGTCCTTCTCGTGGAAGTCCTTGCCCTTGTCCCAGCCGGGCAGCGGCTTGCCCGTCTTCGGGTCGCGGAGGGCGGTCTTCTTGCTGTCCGCCTTGTACTCCTTGCCGGAGAACTTGGGCTGGGTCCAGCACAGCGGCGGGGTCCAGTTCGTGTCGGCGGGCGTGACCGGCGACGCCCCCGACTTCGCCTTGAGGTTGGTGCGGACCTTCACCCCGGCCGCGATCGTGCCGCTGCCCTGGTCGGAGGAGCCGCTCTGTTCGGTGCCGCTGCCGCCCTGGGTGTATCCGGTGCCGGCGTAGGCCGGGGCCGCGAGGCCGAGCACCAGCGCGGCGGCGACCGGTATCCCGGCCAGGCGATTCCGGTGATGCAGGTGGCTGAGGTGATTCAGGTGATTCACTGGCATGCGGCAGCTCCCCGTTCCGACTTCGAGGCGAGGACGCGCCAACTTCCGCCCGTCTTCTGCAACGCCTCGGTGTACTGGATGTAGTCCTGGGCGCTCGGCTCGGTCTTCTTGACCTTGCCCGTCCCGACGTTCCTGCTGAAGGCCTTCGACTGGTCCTCGCAGTAGGTGACCTGTGCGATGTCCTTCCGGACCGACGTCACCTTCCGCTGGTAATAACGGAAGGTGCCGGTGACCGTCTCATTCCGCGCGTCGGCCTGCTCCGCCTGGTCCACCAGCGGCGGGCGGGCGGTGTCGTCGACGTAGCGGTCGATGGCCGGGGACTTCGGGTCCCGGCCGGTGAGGTACTCCAGCCGTCCCATGAGGGTCTTGGCGTGCCCCTCGAGGACGGCGTCCTTCGCCTTCTCGCCCGTGGTGTCCGCCTCGACGGCCACCGTGACGTCCTTCGGCAGGTCGAAACCGGCCGTGGACACCCGTCGGTGGTCCGTCGAGTGCGAGGGAGCGGGCTCGCTCGCCCCCTGCCCGGCGCCCTCGATCTTCCCCGAGCCCTTGGATTCCTCACTGCTGCAGCCGGTGAGCAGCAGCGCCGTCGTGACCGCGAGGGCCACGCCGACGCCCGTGGAAGCGATGCGTTCGATCATGTGAGGGGAGAACCTCCGTTTTCTGAACGGTGTGGGGGGAGGAGTGATGCCGGACCGTGGGGTCAGCCTGTGCGGATCTCGGCCCGGGACTCGCCGTGCACGGTGATCTCGCGGTCGTAGAACAGGCCCGTGAGGATCGGCCGGTACGTCAGCTGGATGTCGACCTCGACGAAGTCCACATCGCCCCCGGTGCACCGGGCCCGCGCGGCGTCCGGGCCGCTGAGCCCCGCCTCCTGCGCGAACTCGCGCACCCGCCGGCCACAGTTGGCGTAGTTGATGGGTGCGGCCCCGCCGCGGTTCTCCCGGACGGCCTCGATGTCGATGTCGTTGGCCGCATAACGGGCGGCCTGTTCCGCGATGTCGGCCGCGCGCTCGCGCTGCGAGATGGACAGCCCGCCGTCGATGACGAAGCCGGCCAGCGCCAGGAACAGCACCGCGAAGATGATCACTGCGCCGGCGCCGGAGCCCCGGTCGTCGAGCCGTCCCGCGAACCGGGCCCGGCAGCGCGCGCGCAGCGCCGTCAGCTCTCTCATGCCGCCCTCCGGAAACGGTCGAGCGGTGAAGTGGAGGTTCCGGTCAGCTGTGTGGGGATGTCCAGGCCCAGCATGTCCAGCCCGCGGACCTGGCAGCTGACCTCGACGGTGAAGAACCCGCCCGGTTTGAATCCGGCGCTCGTCTTCCGCACCGTCACGCCGCCGGCGCACACATCGGCGAGGTCCGACTCCGCCGCCTTCCGCGCCTCGGACATCGCCAGCCCGGAGTCCTTCTGGATCGAGCCGGCGCGGGCCGCGTCACGGGCCGCGCCGTCGACCGCGCCACGCCCGTCGACCAGTTGCCCGAAGGCGACGAGCACCAGGATGAACAGGATCATCACCGGCGCCAGGATGACCACCTCGACCGAGGACAGACCGGCGTCCCGGCCCGCCGGGCCCCCGCGGCGCGCACCGGTCTCCCCGGTGCGCCCGGGGCCCCGGACCGCGTCCCGCGACTGTGCCGCGGCGTGCTCCCGCGTCATCAGCCCTCCTCTTCCACGAAGCGCTCGACCGGTCCCTGCGACTGCGCGTGGACGGTCAGGTTCAGCCCCGGGAAGACCGACGGCACGTCCGCCTCGATCTCCACGCCCACCATGTTCTGCTCGGACTGCACGGCCTTCACGGCCGGTGAGGTGAGAAGCTGCGGCCCGAGCTGATCGATGTAGCCCCGCGCCTTGGACGTCGCCTTGCCACGCCAGCCGCCCGGGTTCTCGTCCGCCTCGGCGCGCGCCTCGCGTGCGCCCGCCTGCGCCGCCGCCTGAGCGACATGATCCGCGAAGAAGTACAGCGCGAACTGCACCGAAGCGAAGATCATGAAGAACAGGACGGGCGTCAACAGCACGAACTCGATCGCGGTCATGCCCCGATCGCTGCCCGTACGCCCCCGGCGGTCGCCGGAACCGCTGTCGCCGCGCGCGGCGTCCAGCCGGCGTCGCACGCCCCGGCGCAGCGCGGTGCCGCCCGGCAGCGATCCGCGGCCGGGTGCGACGTTGGTACGTCTCATGCTGTGCGTCCCCGTGGAAGTTCGTCGGCCGGTCGACCGGCCCGTCAGCAGGTTCCGGTGGCCTTGGCGCCCTCGATGCAGTCGCCGACCTTCTTCGCGCCGTCCTTCAGCGCGGCGTTGATGAGACCGGCGACGACGCCGACGATCGCCACCACGACCGCGGAGATGATCACCCACTCGACGGCGGACGCGCCGCGGTCGAGTTCGCCGGAGCGGGCGCGCTGGATGCGGCCCTGGAGGAAGGTCAGCAGGAAGTCGACAGCCGGGTGGCTGATCCGGGATCCGAAGTTCATGGTTGGTGTCCTCTCGAATAAGTGGGGTTGGGGAGAAGGGTCAGACCTGGAAGACGCGCATCGCCGCCGGGAAGATCAGGAAGACCAGGAAGCCCGCGCACAGCAGAAGCTGCGCGACCAGCATCGACTGCGACTTCTCGCCGGCGCTGCCCTCGATCTCCGCCATCTCCCGGTGCCGCATGGTCTCGGCCCGGGAGGCCAGGGATTCCCGCACCTTCGCGCCGTCGTCGGCCACGAGCGCCAGCGACGACGAGAGATCCTTGAGCTCTTCCACGCCCAGCTCCTCGCCGAGCCGTCCGAGCGCCTGCCACTGGCTCGTACCGGTGATCCGGGCGTCCGACAGGCAGTTGCGCACCCGCCGCAGCGCCCAGCCGTCGCTGATCTCGGCCGCCGCCATCAGGGCCTCCGGGAGGCCCCGGCCGCCGGCGAGGTTCATCGACACCAGGTCCAGATAGGCGCCGATGACCCGGCGGAGGTCCCGGCGCTTGTCCGCCGCGTCCCGCCGGACCTCCAGGTCCGGGAGCATGAAGAAGATGCCGGCGAAGAGCAGCGCCAGCCAGACCGGGACGATCGGGCTGCTGCCGACGCCGAGCACCCAGGCGACGGCGAAGAGCAGCGGGCCGAAGAACAGCCCCGCCGCGGCGAGCAGCACCTTCGTCGCCAGGAACGACTCCCAGCTGCGGTCGAGCACCGCCAGGTCCGCGCGCAGCGACCGCTGTTCCCACCCCTGCTGGAGGTAGAAGTCCGCGACCCGGCGGCCCACGTCGGAGCGGATTCCGCCCAGCTTGCCGGAGTCCGTGGTGTGGTTCTGCGCGCTGTGCGAGACGCCGCGCGCCCGCATGCGGTCGATCTCCGCGAGGGTGGACAGGGAGCTGCGCCGGGTGGGGACCAGGGCCCGCACCAGGATGTAGACGCCGAGTCCGAAGACCGCGCCGATCAGCACTGTCGTCGTCATCGCGACGCCACCTCCTCCTGCTCGGAACGCGGACGTACGAACGTCACCGCCGGCTGGTCCCGGGTCAGGAAGCGGGCCGGGGTGTCGATGCTGGAGAGCTTGCGCAGCCACCAGAAGCCCATCGCGAACAGCCCGCACACCCCGGCCAGCACCAGCTGCCCGACCGGCGAACCGTAGGGCTCGACGAACTGCGGGTTGAAGATCGACAGACCGAGCACGAACGCCACGCTGACGCCGACGACGATCTGCACACTGCGCCGGGTGCTGGAGCGCTGCGCCATGACGCGCTGCCGCATGTCGACCTCCTCACGGGCCGACTTGGCGAGGGCGCCGAGCACCTCGCGCAGACCGGGCCCGCGCAGCCGGGCGTTGAGCATGAGGGCCGCGATGATGATGTCCGCGGACGCGTCGTCGATCTCGTCGGCGAGGTGCTGGAGGGCGTCGGGCAGCGGCGTACGCGCCCGCAGCCGGTCCACCAGGGCGTCGAGGTGCGGGCGCAGGGCGGGCGTCGCGGCGCGCGCCGAGGCGGGAATGGCCTGTTCCAGGCCGACGGCGCCGGCGATGGTGTCGCGCAGCGACTCGGTCCAGGCGGCGAGCGCCTCGACCCGGCGCATGGCGGACCGTTCCTCCTTGGCGCCGCCGAACAGCCGGTCCCAGACGAAGACCAGGATGCCCGCGGCGAGGCCCGCGACCGCCCAGCGGGTGAGCAGCAGGACGACCAGGCCGACGCCGGCGGCGAGCGAACCGCGGCGGCTGGCGAAGCGTGCCAGCTCCGCCGCGCGCTCGCTCGCCTTCGCCTTCTCGTGTTCGGGCTTGGCGGGCAGCCCGCGCACCGCCACGATCAGCAGCGCCACGCCGCCTCCCACGACGACGCCGGACAGCAGTGCGTACAGCACGGGCAGCGAGAAGATGCCGCCCAGGGCAGAGATTCCGTTCATACGGCCGTGGTCACCCCCAGGTCCCGGACGGCCGGTAGCCGTGGACGGTCAGTTCTTCGAGGCAGGAGATGGGCGCGTGGGGCACGATCCGCCCGTCGGGCATCTCGGCGAACACCTCGCTGGACAGCACGCGGCCGTCGACACCGTTGACCTCGCGGACCGAGGTCACGGTGCGGCTCAGCCGCCCGCCGCTGTGGAAGTTGTTGCGGCGCTCGATGAAGACGACGAAGTTGATGGCTCCGGCGATGAGCATCTGGCTGGCCTCGATGGGCAGCCGCTCGTTGGCCTGGAGCGCGTAGGTGGAGATACGGCTGAACACCTCGCTGGAGCTGTTCGCGTGGATGGTGGACAGGGAGCCGTCGTTGCCCTGCGACATCGCGTTGAGCATGGTGACGATCTCGTCGCCGAGGACCTCACCGACGATGACCCGCGAGGGGTTCATGCGCAGGGAACGGCGCACGAGCTCCGCCATGCTGATCGAGCCCAGGCCCTCGGAGTTGGGCAGCCGCTCCTCGAACGCCACCACGTTGGGGTGCAGATCGGGGAACTGGTCCAGGCCGAGTTCCAGGGCGCGTTCCACGGTGATCAGCCGCTCGTGCGGCGGGATCTCGTTGGCGAGGGCGCGCAGCAGGGTGGTCTTTCCGGCGTTGGTGGCCCCCGCGATCATGATGTTCTTGCGGGCGCGCACGGCGCAGGCCAGGAAGTTGGCGACCTCCGGCGAGATGGTCCCGTTGCCGACCAGGTCGGCCATGAAGACCTTGCCCATCCTGGCCCGCCGGATGGACAGCGCCGGGCGGCGGGTGACCTCCATGACCGCGGAGAGCCGCGAGCCGTCGGGGAGCCGCAGGTCGAGCTGCGGGTTGGCCGAGTCGAAGGGACGGGACGACAGACCCGAGTAGGCGCCGAGGACCTGGATGAGCTCGACGAGTTCCTCGTCGGTCTCGGCGACGGCGTCGCCCTGCACCTCACGGCCGTCGGCATACCCGACGAAGACGTGGTCGCAGCCGTTGATGTCGATGTTCTCGACCTCGGCGTCGTCGAGCAGCGGCTGGAGCCGGCCGACGCCGAACAGCGCCGCGTGCACGGCCGCCGCGTACGCCTCCTCGGTCTCGGCGTCCAGCGGCGACCGGCCCGCGTTGATCTCGGCCCGGGCGTACTCCTCGAGGATCTGGGCTATGACCGCGCGGGCGTACTGCCGCTCGTCCTCGGTGGACATCGGGGCGACGCCGGACGTCTGGTCCAGACGGCGCTGTTCCGCGATCCGGTCACCGGCCTCCTGCCGGAACCGCTTGACGAGGGAGTGGTCGACGACGCTGTGGGCCGGCTGCCCGGGGGAGCCCCCCAGGGTGTGTCCTCCGCCCAGGGTGCCGCCACTCACTGCACGGCTCCGCTGCCCGGCATCGCCGGCCCGGCCCAGGCGGAACCGAACTGCTGGTGCAGATCGCCGACGACCTTGCGGGCGGAGCGGATCAGCAGGGACTTCTCCACCCGGCCGCGCTTGCGGCCCGACAGCTGCCCGGCACCGACGGCGTCCTCGGCGATGACACCGACGACCCGGGCTCCGGTCTGCGAGGCGACGAGCATGTCGTTGACCTGTCCGGGAAGCCGCGTGTTGCCGGGGTCCGCGATGAGCAGCACACCGATCAGCGGCAGCCCGACCTGCGCGGCGCCGCGCTGCGCACCGTGCAGCTTGGCGGAGAGCGCGGCGGCCCGGTCCCGGATCCGGGCGAGGTGCTCGGGTTCGGTGCGGGCGAGCAGCAGGACCAGCGCGGCCTGCGAGAGCATCTCGGAGACGGCCGCGTCGGGGCCGATGCGGCCGCAGTCGGCGATGACGTCGGCCGGCTGCTGGGCCGTCTCGGCGAGGCCGTTGAAGGCCCGGCCGAGGGTGGGCCACAGGCCGGCGAGGCCGACGGCCTGCTCCGCGTTGCCGAGGCCGACGACGACGTCGAGGCCGCCGGACATCGGCTGGGCGTGGTCCCAGAGTTGTTCCGCGGCGAGGCCGCGACGTGCGGTGGCCGCGATGGAGAGCATGCCGATGTTGGGGTCGAGCGGACCGCCGTGCGCGGCCGCACTGCGGTAGACCAGATCCCCGCCGGCCGGGTCGGCCTCGGCCAGCAGCACGCGGCGCGGCCAGACGGCGGAGAGTGCGACAGCCGTGGTGGTGACGCCGGGCGAACCCTTGTCCGCGGCGAGAGCGATGAGCGCCATATTCCTTTAGTCCCTACCTGCCCTGGGGACCCGCGTGGATCGCAGGGCCAACGAGTCCGGCATCAACCGGCGTTCTTGGGCACGAGCACGACCGCGACCTGACCGCCGGCGGCCGCCTGCGCCAGCGCCTCGGCCTCGTCCTGGTTGACGAGGAGGGAGACGGGCAGGTCCGAGCTGCTGATGGTCTCACCGGTGGCGGTGGTGACGTCGTCCACCTTGACGTTCTGCGCCAGGGGGGTACCGGCGGTACCGGCGGAACCCGCCGAACCGGAGGAGGGCTTGGAGGTGGACGTCTCACTGCCGACGCGGTACGCGGACACGGTGTCCCCGGTCTTCAGCCCCTTGGGGAACTGCCCGGCCTTGAGGGAGAGTCCGACGACGACCTTGCCCGCGGGGACGCCGGAGTCGCCCGACAGCATCGAACCGACGAGCAGGGAACCCTTGGTGAGATCGGTGGCGGCACGGTATTTCGTGCGGGCCAGATCGCGCTCTTCCCACTTCACGTATTTCACGCCGGAATCCTCGGCGACCATCACGGAAGCCATCGCGGACTCCGGCACCGGCTTGCCCGCGGGAACGTCACGCGTAATCTTCACAACTTCTATACGTTCCCCGGCTCGCAGCACGAGGACCGTCGCCCCGAGCGCACCGACGAGGATGAGAAGAACTGCGAGAGCGGCGAGCGCGGGCTTACGCTCACGAGGTGCAGAGGGAAGCCTGTCCCCCATTGGCTGACCGGCCCCCGAAGCCCTGTGGCCCCCCGCCGCCGTCCGCTCCTGGACCTTCACGCCACAACTCCCCGTACGTCGTCTTCAATTTCGGGCATTCGCGCCAAACCAGCCCCCACCCGCGCGAATACGTCGCTGGCATGAAGCTGTCAAGTCATCGCACCGTATCAGCAGCCGATAAGCACCTCAAAGCCTGTCAGTGATCGTGAACTTCGGGCGAACGCCCCGCAATCCACACGCAAAGCCATGACTGGGGATCACTCTCCGCGTTCATGTCATCATCGATGGGCATCCTTGCTCCGGTCATCATGTAGAAGATCCTGACGACCCGAAGAAGAACCTGTAGAAGAAGTGGAAGTGACCATGCACGCGCGCACGAAGGCCTGCGTGACCGCACTCACCTCGGCGGCCCTGCTGACCCTCACCGCTTGCGGTGGCGGCTCGAACAGCAAGAAAGACGACTCGATCGAGGGAGCGGGCAAGTCCACGACTTCTGCGGACCCGAGCGCGTCGCCTTCGGACGACGGGATCAAGCGGCCCAAGATCACGCTCCCGAAGGACGTGCACAACGTTTTCGAGGGCGGGAAGACGGGCGACCCGAAGAAGGACGCGGTCCTGGCGGACAACGAACGGGCCATCAACTCGATCGATGAAGTGATCACCAAGGGCGGCAGCAAGCAGCCGGGACTGGCCTTCTACTCGAAGGGTCGGGCGCTGATCGACGCCTACGCCTATATCGGCGGCTTCGCCGAGTCCGGATCCACATTCACCGGAACCACGCGCTATTACAACCGTTCAGTGACGCTGCTCAAGGACGGGTCGGCAACGGTGATCTACTGCTCGGACGAGAGCAAGGCCTACAGCAAGAACATCAAGACCCACAAGGTCACCAAGACCTCCCCGTCGCCGAAGGACTACGCCCTCTACAACGAACGCATGGAGAAGAACAAGGCGGGCGTCTGGCAGTCGACCAACGTTTCCTCGGACGAAGGAGCGAAGCAGTGCCAGCCGTGAGCATCGGGCTGCGGAGGACAGCGACAGTTATCGCAACTGCCATGGCTGTCGGCATTGCGGCAACTCCGCCCGCTGACGCCCGAAAGACACCTTCCGGGCCCCCGCGTCGCGGTACTTCACAAAGCGGGATGCACGGCAACACCATCACTGCCGAGACCAAAGTTCAGACAACCGTCTCCGGAGGATCTTCCGCAACCCGGAAGACTGGGAACCTATCGTCCTCCGAAACGAATTGGACGCCACCCCCATGCTGGTACGAACCGGCCTATACGCCAAGAGAGCTGAAGAAGTCAGTCAAGGGCTTCTCCGATGTGCCCCTCATCGGTCATCAGATCTACAACCTCCTCAACAGCATCTACGACGGCCACCCATACAAGAACTACAACCTTGAAAAGCAGGGCGAAGGAGCCTTCTGGTCCGGAGTCGTCAACCCGAACCGCAAGGACGATCCCAAGGCGAATTCCTGCGACAGGGTCCCGTTCTGGGTCGACGAGAACGACACCCCGGACGAACCGATGGCCGTCTCCCCCAAAGTCCTCGCCGAGTACGCCTACGACGAACTCCCCGTCCCCGGCACCCGCATTTCGATGAACCCCGTCGGCAAACAGACGGTCAACCTCGACACCTGGGTCTGGCTGGACAAGGCGAAGTTCAAGCCGATCTCCGTGACCGCGAGCATTCCCGGCACGGGCTTCTCCGCGACGACCACGGCGAAGCCCCTCGCGCTCAGGATCGACCCCGGTACGGAGGACGCCAAGCTCTACCCGGCGTCCGGCGAATGCCCGATCGGCGAGGACGGCAGCATCGGCGCCCCGTACTCCGATGAGAAGAAGGGCGAAGCTCCGCCCTGCGGCCTCACCTACCTCCGCTCCACGGCCGGCACGGGCCCGCACCACCTCCAGGCCACGCTCACTTGGAAGATCACCTGGAAGAGCTCCCAGGGCCAGGGTGGAAACCTTCCCGATGGCACCTTCGGGAACACGACGGACGTCACGGTCCAGGAGCACCAGGCAGTCAACCGCTAATCCCGGGGCTTCCGGCTGCCGACGCGGCGGTCGGAGCTCCGCCAGCAACAACAACCCATCGAGTGTCCAAGGTTGGGCCGATACCTCGGCCCAACCTTCGTTTCGCTCGACAGTTCACCAAACCAAGCCAGCATCGAGAAGCGCTACGCCACGAACACGCCAAGGTGGAGCACAATGAGTATGGATCCCCTGACAGGACCGCGCTGGTGGCGGCTAATCATAAACGGAACCTGCACCATTCTGCTGATTCTGTTGGGCTTGATGATATGCCTCTTCGGGGGAAGTGAGGCGCTCTCGGCCCCGGAATTTTTCGAAGAGATCGAAAGTCCGAGCGACCGTTTCGCTGTCTTCGCAGCAGTGCTCTCATTTGGTTTCCTCGCTCTGCGACTCGGAATCTCGTTCGCACGAAGCTTCGCCGCTGCATGGTCCGAACACAGCCATTCTCCTGTATCCGACTCCGAAGGTTTCCCCTGGGGTTTCTATGTAGCCTGCACCTACACCACAAGTGCAGGGCTGGCCCTATCCACAACAGACATTGAGTTGTGGGCCGTGATACTCATCCTGACAGGGCCTCCTACAGCGATATTGGCAGTGCACATCCCCAAGGCTACTAGAGCTTGGAAAGCGTGGATTGATCGCCGGGAAGCCGCCTCGCGGCCCACCCCCGTAAAGACCACAAGAAATCCGCGCGTTGTCAAGAGGAAGAGCCGAGCCCAGCGTCGCCATTGACTCGCTAGCCAGGCAGTAGTCTACTCACTGACCGGACTCTCTTCCCCCGCCTCCGCCAATAGGTCGACATTGTCACCCAGGATCCAGATTCCTTGTACGAACTCATCGAGTCGGGGTTCTGCATCTGCGAGTCGCCCGATGTCTCCCGAGGAGCTGGACACGATGAGGTCAACCCCATATTCATCGTTCCGGAATGCATACCACAAATTCATTGCTACAGTTTCATCATCCAGCACGACATGCGTCCGCGTCTTGAGCCCCCTTCCAAAAGATTCATTGCTGAACTCCACTGACTGAGGGGGCAACATGGCATCCGAACTCTCAACGCGCGCATGTTTGCGAAGAGCATCCTCTCTCGGCCCATCCGCAGGGCCGTACCAGAGATGTACAGGCAAGGGCCTAGCCTCCGGGTCCGAGAAGTGCAAATAGTACTCTCGAGCCAGATTTGATTCGGTGAGAGCCTGTCGATGGGCAACCAAAGCCTTCGCCAGGTTCTTGGCCTCTTTCTTACTATCGGGCAGTCCCCTGTATTCTCTCAGCGCCGTTGCGGCGCTGCGCCCCCAGGCTTTCTCACTCCTCCAAGGCGTCTCTCCCCAATCACTCTCCATGGGAATCTCAACCCAATATTCAATGTTGTAATCCACGTGAATCCAGCTCACACCGGCTCCCTGCTATTGAGCTGCGTCGTACATGCCACTCTTATCACCAGTAGCGTCTTTCAGGTCGGAATAGTCTTCCCACTTTGGCTTTTCGGAAACAATGTCACTGCTCCCGACTGCCTTATCCCCCCAATCCAATCCAGTGCCTCCCGTGAAGACTGCGAAGTTCAAACCCGAGCTCCGACTTGCTTTCTGTGCAGCAGCCAGAGTGTCAGAGTCACCTCCGCGCTTAAGCGCCTCTCGCTCTGCAAACCTGAGATTGGCTGCCACTTCACGATCTCCACCAGCCTTGAGGACTTCCCTGGGCGTCGGCCTCGGAAGCTGCTGTGCCACTCCCCTGGGCTTCAGTGACTTCAGGTAACGCTCCTTGTCTTGCTGGAGCGCCTTCCGCACACTGTCCGACGGTGCCGCCTGCTTCCTCTTTTCAAAATCTGCAAGCTTTTCCTTCACTCCGGGCTTATTCCGAAGATCTCTGGCTTCCTGGCGCCCTGCTCGTACAGAGGCACTCCGCGCCGCGTTGGCCCCCTTCTGCACACCCTTGGCTGTCAGGGTTCCGGCTTTCATGGTGACAAGCCCAATGAGATCGAAAGCCACATCACCCCAGCCACCATTGCCCGTGGCTGCCATGGCTCCATGAGTCACTGCCGTAGCAACGGTAATGGCGGTCCCAATTTTCATCATCAGGCCGGCCGCAAGAAGCCACCCGCCCGGCAGGACAGTGAAGGCCGCCACGACCATTATGACCAATGCAACTGCGGCCAGAATCGTAGCAATATACCCCAATACTTCCAGCGTCTTCTTAATCGCGTCGATATGGTCCTCAACCCAGTTGGAAAACCCGCTGAAGAGCCCATCTTCGATCGCATCGTCAATGATGTCGCGAATCTTGTCAGCGATCTGCTTTGCATCCGCGGCGTAGTCGGACACAGCCGCATCATAACGCTTCTGCGCCTTGGTCAGTTGAATCTTCGCTTGTTCGACTCGCTCCTTTTGGTGACCTTCGAGCTTCTCCTCGGAATCTTGAAATTTTTCGGAATCGACTTCAGAAGTTCCAACCACTTCTTTGAGCGTTGCTTCCGCGCTCTTCGCAGAACTCAACGCCGCCGCGGTCTCACTCTGAGCGTGCTCAATCATTTCAGCCCAGATGTTGAGCTTCGACGAGACTCGCTCGTATCGGCCGGCTGTCTTCTCCAACTTGTCTTTGAGCTTATCGGCTCCCTCTTTCAGCTTATCGACATAGTCGCCCTCAAGGTTCTCACCCTCACCGATTGTCTTGAGTCGTGAGATTTGGTTGCGTATCTCATCGGCCGTATTCTTCATAATCTTCTTGCCGGCCCTGACGCCATGCGGATCACCCGGCGTGGGATCCTCGTGCGGGTCTCCCGAAGCGAGTGGGCTCCAATCCTTCGGGCGTATTGCCGATTTCACCATTTCAACCCCCCGCTGATTAGCTGCTCTTCCCCTTGGCCTTATCGCCAAGTTTCCCATCAAGCTTCTCGAAACTCTTCCTGGCCTGAGTAACCAGAGAGAGCACCTCCTCGACACTCTGCAAGATTTGCTCTCGATTGTCCGCCCAATTGTCGGCGAACTCATGCATGACGTCCTGCACACTCTTGGCGCCCACGTCCTGAGCGAGTTCATCCTGGCGCTTCGGGCACTTTGTGAATTCTCGCCTGATTGTCTTCAGTGAACTTTCTGAATTCTGAAGCAAGTCGTAGTCGACCTTCAGGCCGGGCTTATTACCCATAGACTCTCCTCTGACGGGGCAGCGAAGTAGGCACCGCCCAGAGGTCCAAGGTTGGCTCCCCCGGGCCGATCAAGCATCGACAGCCTAGCGCGGGCGTATACGCTTCGACTTCATGACGCTCGATCAGCACCCAGATCCGGCACGGACTTCCGTCAGCTACTCTCTCGTCCTGCCCCCTGGCTGGAGCAAGATACCCCTCAGGTCAAATACAGACGAAGCAGTTCGAGATATCGCTAAACGGGCATTTGCAAACATCTCTGATGACGTGCCTCCCGACGAAGTAGTTAAATATCGAACTCAGTTGGAGGGGCAGCTCTTGCGAACGGCTGCTCAAGCCGCTGACCATTTCGGCGTCGACCTGTACTTGGCCACTGAACCGCGGGGTGGCGTAGTGGTCCCGGCTTCCTTCATCGTCTCTGAACTGCAACTTGCAGGTTCCGGCCATGCCGACCCAGGCGACGTAGTCCGACAACTGGCTCAGGGAGAAGGCCAACAGGTCACATTGGGCGAGGTCAGCGGGACACGCGCTGAGTACGTGACTGGTGCAGCCCCTGACCGTGGCATTGGTGAGGCCGCTCGTCACGTGGACTACGTGCTCCCCGTACCCGGGGAAGTCGGCAGGTGGCTGACACTTGCGTTCTCCACACCAGCGGACGGGGATGCAAAGGGCGTCTTCGCGGATCTTCTTGTCGAGCTGTTCGATGCCATCATGTCCACCTTCCGATGGTCAGAGGCCGATTGACTCGATTGATCGCCCAGAGTGACGAGGGGCCCGAAGGATTCCTTCGGGCCCCTCGTCACTTGTATTAGCCGATGCACACGGGCTCTCCACAGCGTTTACGAGAGTGTTGTGCATCCCGTGAAGGCCCTACAACGGCAACGTCACCGCGAAGAACTCCCCGCTCCCCAGGTGCATCAGCCCCCGGCCCGGGGTGACCGGGTCGCCGACGTTGCTGCGGGTGATGCGGACGCCGATCAGTTCGCCGCTCGAGGAGTCCTGCGGGGAGAGCAGCACGCCGCGGCGGCCCTTCTTCATGTCGACCTGCCAGCCGCTGAAGCCGGAGCAGACGTCCTCCTCGTCACCGGCGATGACCAAGGCGAGGCCGCGTTCGTTGCCGCGCTGGACGACCCGCTTGAGTTCGCCTTCCGCGTCGCAGTCGTCGAGCATCTCGCCGTCGTCGATCAGCACCACCACCGGCTGTTCCGGGGAGGCCGTGCTGATGGCCTCGGTGAAGTCGTCCGTCTCGATGTCGTCGTCGGTGAAGACCTGGAGCACCCCGTCGTGGCCCGCCAGTTCCCGGAGCGGGGAGGGCCGCGGTGCCGCGACGACCAGGCGTACGCCGCGGGCCAGGTAGGAGCGCGCCATGTTCATCAGGACCGTGCTGCGGCCGGACTTCGCCGGTCCGGCGATGACGAACGTCGGGGTGCCCTGACGGAGGTCGGGGCCGAAGCCCATGAGTTCGTCGCCGCCGATGCCCACCAGGCTCCACAGGTCGGACCGGGCGGCCTCCTGGTCCCGCAGCTCCCAGGCCTCCTCGAAGGAGATCCGGCTGGGCAGCACGTCGACGCGGAACGGGCGCTGTGCCCGGGGCACCGCCGCGTCGCGCGCGATCGCGGCCTCGCCGATGGCGGTCAGCGCGGCTGCCTGCCCCTGGCCGGTCGCGTCCTCGGACAGCAGGGCGAACTGGGTCTCGGTCGCCGTCTCGTTCCGGAAGGCGCGGCCCGGCGGGAACTCCTCGGGCACCTTGCGGTGGTTGATGCCGAGCATCGAGAAGTCGGAGCGGTCGGCGAGGCGCAGACCGTACTTGTCCTCGGTCAGCGAGCTGATCCGGCCGACCAGCAGCTGGCGGTCACCGGTGATGACGACGTGGATGCCGACGCTCGCGCCCTCGCGCATCAGCACCATGAGCTGGTCGGTCAGCTCGCCGTGGTTGAGCTCGCCGAGGGTCGGCAGCCAACCCTCCCAGCGGTCGAGGAGCACCACGATGTGCGGCAGCCGCTCCTCGGCCGGGGCGCCGGCGCGCTGTTCGCCGATGTCCGCGTAGCCGTGTTCGGCGAGGCGCTCCTGGCGGCGGGTGGCCTCGGCCATGAGCCGGTTGACCAGGCGCACCGCCCGCTCGGTCTGGTTGCGGCCGACCACGGCGCCGCAGTGCGGGAGCTTGGTGAGCGCGTTGAGCGCGCCGTTGCCGCAGTCGATGCCGTACAGATGCACATCGGCGGTCGAGTGGGTGCGGGCCAGCGAACCGGCGATGGTGCGCAGCACCTGGGAGCGGCCGGTCCGGGGCGCTCCGGCGAGCAGCAGGTGCCCGAAGGTGGCGAAGTCCACCGCGACGGGGCGTCGCGCCTGGTCCGCGGGCAGGTCCTCGATGCCGTAGGGGGCGGGCGGCAGGGCACCGGCGCCCTGCACCGCGGGGATGTCGTCGAGCAGCAGCGTCTCGTCGAGGGCCGGGAGCCACGGGCTGTGCTGGGAGGGGATGCCCAGCTGTTCGTTGGCTTCGCGGACGGCGTCCACGAGCACCTTGAGGTCGGTGATCTCCTCTTCCTCGCGGGCCGCGGACGCGGGCTTCTTCAGCCGGGCCCGCCCGAGCGCCTCCCAGGCCAGCTGCTCGGCCCACGGCGCGGCGACGGCCGGGTCCGCGGCGCCGGGACGGCGGCCTCCGACCCGTCCGGACTGGAACGGGATGAGCGAGGCCGCCCCGGTGCGGACGTAGGCGCGGCCCGGGGTGTTCTTGGAGATGTTCCCGGCCTCGGGCGAGTCGATGACGTCGGCGGACTCGCCGCCGTCGGTCACCCGCAGGGCGATCCGCAGGTTGGTGTTGGCGCGGATCTCCGGCGACACGACACCGCTGGGGCGCTGGGTCGCGAGGAGCAGGTGGATGCCGAGCGAACGGCCTCGCTGGGCGATGTTGACCAGGCCGGTGACGAAGTCCGGCAGGTCACGGACCATGGAGGCGAACTCGTCGATGACGATGAGGAGCCGGGGGACGGGCGCGTGCGAGGGGTCGCGGCGCACCAGGTCCTGGTAGTCCTCGATGTCCTTGGCGTCGGCCGCGGCGAGGATGTGCTCGCGGCGCTTGAGTTCGGCGCCCAGCGACTCCAGGGCGCGTTCGACCAGGTGGGCGTCGAGGTCGGTGACCATGCCGACGGTGTGCGGCAGCTTCACGCAGTCCTTGAACGCCGAGCCGCCCTTGTAGTCGACGAGGACGAACGTCATGTTCTCGGGGGTGTTGGCGACCGCCAGCGCGGCCACGATGGTCTGCAGCAGCTCCGACTTACCGGAGCCAGTGGTTCCGGCGATCAGGCCGTGCGGCCCGTCCTTGCGGATGTCGATGCCGAACGGGCCGTCGTACGACTCGCCGATCACGGCCATGGTCGACTGGCCGCCCATCCGCCAGCGCGCGGCCACCGCCGGTCCGGTCGGCGGCTCCATCTCGATGACGTCCAGGAGGCGGCTCGCACCGGGCAGCGCGGAGTCCTCGGTCTCGCCGCTGATGTCGCGCAGCGGGGAGATCATGCGGGCCAGCCGGCCGCACCAGGCGGGGGAGACGAAGTCCGGGCGCACGTCCCGGATGCGTGCCTCTCCGGCCTGTTCGACGCGAAGCCGCAGCGCCGGGGCGGCGGGCTCGCTCCCGGCGGCCGGGGTGTTCCCGGCCGGCGCGTGCCATGCCTGGAAGGACGGGAATCCGCCGGCCTGCTCGGTCGCGGCGCCGACGGCGGCCGTTCCACGGTCGGTGATGTGGTCCCGGGCCGGCTCCTCGGCGATCACGAACGCCTTGCACTCACCGGGCAGGAAGCGCTCCTCGGCGTCGAGGCAGAGCGCGTACATGGCGACGGCCGGCCCCTCCTGGAGCAGCCGGACCACACCGGGCATGGAGCGGAGCCGGCGCGAGCCGTCCCAGACCACCACGATGTCCGGGTCGGAGAACGAGGTCCCCTGCGCCCGGCTCTCCTTGGCCGCCTTGATGCGGGCGTCGAGGACCTGGGTGAGCTCACCGATGCGGGCCGCGACGGTCTCCGCGTCGGTGCCGATGAGGAGGTTGGCGTCGGCCGCGCCCGAGGGACGGGAGTGCGGCAGCCAGCGGGTCCACTCCCAGCTCTGCCGCCCCGACGCCTCGGTCAGCACGTAGAACTGCACGTCCAGCGGGCTGTGCAGGACCGCGGTCTGGGCGACGGCCCAGCGGGCGAGCGCCTGGGGCGAGTCCCCGGGGCCGGCCATGCCGATGACCCCGTACTCCGCGAGCGAGAGCGAGACCGGGGCGTCCTCGATCTGCCAGGTGACCTGGCGCCGGTGCTCGTCCTGCTCGGGGTCGTCGAGGACGACGGCGGAGGGCAGTTGCCCGGTGCCGACGCGCAGTTGCAGATGGTCCGCGTCGGTGCGCCGGCGCTCCCAGAGCCGGGTGCGCGGACCGGTGCCCAGGCCGAGGACGGTCGCGGGGTCGGGAGCGCCGTGGCGCCGGTCGAGACGCTCGGTGACCAGGGCCTCCCCGGCGTCCTTCTCGATGCGTTCCTTGTGCTCCTGGTACTCCTTGACGAGCTTGGCGTGCGACTTCCGCCCGTGCTTCTTGTCCATGAAGTAGTTGGCGAACAGCAGGACCGGGCTGAACACCGCCATGATCAGGTAGTACCAGCGCCCCATCACCATGGCCATGGTGACGGCCATGACCAGCGGCGACAGCGCCATCAGCCAGGGCAGCGGCCGGGCTTCGTTCTCCCGCGGGGGCGAGGGCAGCCGGAAGTGCGTGGTGCGGTCCGGCGGGCGGAGCCGCGGCGGCCGGTTGTAGTCCAGGCCCGCTCCGTCGTCGGACCACTTCAGGGCCGCGTCCGGCGGGGTGTAGCGGGTGATCTCCAACAGCGTGTTGCCGACGGCCAGCTGGCCGCCCAGCGGCCAGTCGTCCCCGTCCAGGGCCTCGCCGTCGAGCCTCGCGCCGTCCTTGTCGGCGTGCACGGCGACCTGGCAGGTGCCGTTCGCCGCGACCGAGAGCGTCACGGCCCGGTCGGCCAGCTCGGGGTCGTCGACCCGGACGTAGGAGGCCGCGCCGCGGCCGATGTCGTACCGGCCGACACCCAGCCGGTGCACCGCCCCGGCGCCGGGGCCTCCCGCGACCCGCAGCTCGATGAGCCCCACGGGCTCGCCGGGAATGCAGCCGGCCGGGTCGCGGAGGCTGACGACGGCGCCGTCGCGCAGCGGTGAGCCGGCGAGGGTCGCCGCGGGGTCCAGCGGGTGCCCGTCCACGTACACCGTGGGCGGTCCGCTCGCCGCGCCGCGCTGACTCCCGATGGGAATGATCTGCGCGCCGCCGTGCGCATCGACATGACCGGCCAACTCGCCTGCCACCGAGTGGATCGGGGACTCGGGCTCGGCATCGAGTACGACATCGGCACTGGCGCCACCGAGCGGGTCGACGACGGTCAGAGTCAGGCGCACAGTCATCCTCCAGGTGGGGGACCGGGGCCTCCCCCGGAAACGCAGGCCTCGGAACACAGCGACAATAACTGCCTCCTCCGGCCCCGCCGAAGACGGACCGAGGACGGCCTGAGCGTTTGTCACGCTTCGCCCCGGAGCGCGAATCGGGGCCCGGGAACCGCGGCTGCGCTGATTGCGACTTCCCCCCTAAGCTGCAACATCAGCGGATCTTCACACCGTCCGCTGGACAGGAGCCACGGGGGTCGGCCCTGGGGCATGACATAAGGGGTTGAACGATGTCCAAGGACGTTGACGTCACATATGACGACATGCGGCGTGCTGCCAAGCACCTCAAGACCGAGCGCACCAAGATCGATGACAAGCTCGACAAGCTCAAGGACTACGTCGACGGTCTCGTCAGCAGCGGCTACGTGACCAAGCGGTCCTCGAAGGAGTTCCAGACCTCCTTCGAGGAGTTCAAGAAGGGCGCCTCGCAGGCAATCGAGGGCCTGGAGGGCATGGCCAAGTTCCTCGACACGGCGGCCGACAAGTTCGAGCAGCTCGACGAGGACCTCGCCAAGGGCGTCAAGGGCGGCTGACCGCCTCCCGGCGCTTTTTCTCGCATGCGTCTTGTCGCACCTGGCTCCGCGACTCGCTATTCTTCGCGTTCGCGGCGCCGGGTGCGCGGCGCGCCATTCCCTCCACGGTCGGGGAGACCACTGGGGGTGGGTCCGGACCGACAGGACTTGCTGCACCCACCGTTTTCCGACCCGAGGGGGGAGTGTCATGGGGAAGGACATCGTTGCGGACACCGAGCGCATCAAGGAGTTCGGCTCCGCGTTGAGCAGGATCCACAAAGAGTTCACCAAAGCGGCGAATCCGGCCGACGGTTACGGTGTGAAGGATCTCGGCTCACAGTCCGTCATCGACAAGTTCGGTGAATTCAGCTCCAACTGGAAGATTCACCGCGAGCGGCTCACGGACGAGCTGGAGAAGCTCGCCAAGATCGCCACCGAGGCGGGGAAGTCGTACCAGGAGATCGACTCGTCTCTGGCGAACGCCCTGCGCGGCGAGGACGCCAAGCACAAGAAGTCCGGGAAGGGCAAGAAATGACCGCACGCCCTCCCGTTCACGAGTGGGAAGTTCTCGGCGAGTCCTCCGACCCGGTACCCGGCGACCCCTACACCGTCGCGGCGCTGGGGAAGAAGCTGCGCGCCACCGCGGACTCCCTCAAGCGCCAGGCCGACGAGATCAAGGCGGTCGGCTCCGTCGAGGCCTGGAAGAGCAAGGCCGCGGACGAGTTCCGCGGTGAGGCCGAGGAGGCCGAGGGCAAGCTCCGGAAGGCCTTCAAGCGCTACGACGTCGCGGCCAAGGCCATGGGCACCGAGGTCAAGGAGGGGGTGGAGACCCACCCCAAGGAGTTCGCCTCGGAACTGGACCGGGCCCAGAAGCTCGCGGCCAAGGCGCTGAAGGATGCGCAGGAGGCCGACACCGAGCACAAGAGCTCCACCAAGGCGCTCGACGGCCAGCCGAAGGACACCCCGGACGACGATCCGGACAGCAAGAAGCTGAAGGGCCGGCAGGAAGCCGCCGAGACCAAGCTCTCCGACGCGCGCAAGACCCTGCAGGACGCGAAGGACATCCGCGACGCGGCGGAGAAGGCGGCCTGCGAGGCGATCGGCGCTGCGATCAGCGACGACGGTCTGGAGGACGGCACCTGGGACAAGTTCAAGGACTGGGTCCACGACAACGCCGACCTCATCTCGAAGATCGCCGACATCGCGGGATGGGTGGCCACGATCTGCGGCACCCTCTCGCTGCTCGTGGGCTGGATACCCATCATCGGCCAGGCCCTCGCCGCGGTGCTGGGCACGATCGCCCTGCTGGCCACCATGGTGTCGCTGGTCACCCATCTGATGCTCGCGCTCGCCGGCGAGGGCAGCTGGTTCGACGTGGCCATGGACGTGGTGGGTCTGGCCACGTTCGGCATCGGCCGCGGAGCGATGGCCGGTGCAAAGGCCGCGGCGTCGGGGACCAAGTCCCTGGCCCGTTCGTCCATTGTCCGGAAGGAAATGGCGAAGATCGGGGAAAAGGGCCTGAAGCGGGGCTCCAAGGCCTTCAACAAGGCCCAGCAGGCTGCTTTCAAGGCCGGTAACCGCGGGAGTGACGACGCCCTGCGCGGCAAGGCCGGCGCCGAGGCGATGCAGAACACCCCGAAGGGCTGGTTCCCCGGCAAATCGGCTCTCCGTGAGGCCATGAGCCCCAAGGCCATCGCCAAGGAGAGCTGGGACAGCATCAAGGGGCTCAAGGCATTCAAGGACGCCCCGGATCTGGTGCGTTCGTCCACGCGCGGCGAGGCCTGGGCGGGGGCCGCCCCCAAGATCGGCGATTCCGGCATCGACGATCTGGCGCGAGGCGTCGACCGCATTGACGACGCGGCAAAGATGGACGATGCCGTCAAGGCGGGCATCAAGGGCTTCGACACTCAGACACGTATCTGGGCAGGGTCGACCGGATTCGCCTCGGCACTCGACGGCGCGGACAAGGCGGGGGCAGGCGACGCACTGGGGCTGAAGGACGCCACCACAACCGGAAATGGGTAGGAACATGCAGCACACGCCAGTCCGCAGCGCGGCGTCGGAAACTCCGGAGCCCGCGCTGCGGCCGCGCGCGCGACGCACGCCCCGGCTGGATACCGTACGCAATGCACGTATCCACCGGGACGGCTCCGCGCTGGTGTTCCGGACACCGCAGGGAACGGAGCGCCGGTACCCGCTCGGAAAGGGCGGAATCGTTCGTGCGGTGCACATCGACGTGTACGGCGAGGAAGCCGCTCGACGCATGCCGCCGGCCGGGCAATGGGGCTGCCTCGAGTTCCAGAATGCGGAGGGCCGGCGGATCCTGCGGATTCCGCTCGTGGAATGGCTGCCCGAATCCGTTTCGCCGGGTGCGCGCCCCGAAAAGGGGTCCGATCTCCTGCAACTGACGGGCGCTTCGGCCCTGGTGAAAGCCTTGGGCATTCCGCTCGAAACCGCGCGGCGACTCGACGACCCCCTGCTGAGCCATTCCGTCCGGGGCGCGGACACCGACCCCTACCTCGGCCGCGCCCTGCCCGTGTGGCACTCCGTGCTCCGCGGATCGGCGCTGGCGGTCTGGCTGCTGTGCTTCTTCGCCGCACTGGCCTGGGGGGACAGCGCCCCGTGGCTGGGCGCCGCCGCCGCCGCGGCGTTCGCCCTGCCGTGCCTGGCCGATCTGTGGCTGCGGCTGACGGCCCGGTCGGCCGCCCGCAACGGCGGTCCGGCGGCGCAGGCGTCCTTCTCCCCCTCCCCCGCCCCCGGATCGGGCGCGACGCGGCGCTTCTGCGAGACGGCCGAGATCCGCGTCCACCCCACCGACCTGGTTCTCGTCGACTCCCTGGGCCAGGAGCGCTGGCTGCCGCGCACCGGCGCGCACGCGCCCGAGCGGCTGGTGCGGGTCCTCGACGCCGGTAAGGGCGTCCCGGTCGGCGCCGAACTGCGCACCCGGAGCGGACAGGTGCGGGCAGCCCTGCCCTGGGCACCGTGGTTCGGGGGCCCCGACGGCGAAGCCCGCTGGACGGAGTTCGGACCGGCCGCCGGCCTGTCCGTCGAGGACCGCACCGACGGGGCCCGCAAGGGCTCCGCGAGCTGGCCCGCCCACGGCCTGGCCCGGGGCGACGCCGAAGCCATGGGCCCGCTCGACGCCACAACGGCGCGCACCGGCTCCGACTTCGTGCTCACCGTGCTCGGGGACAAGAACCTCTTCATCCTGCCCGGGTTCGGCGTGGCCACCCTGGGCATCGGCCTGAAGCTGCTGGGTGCGGACCCGGCCGCCGGGCTCGTCACCACCGCGCTCGCGGCCCTGGCGCTCTGCGCCTCGCTGGGCCCCACGCTGGCCCACCAGTTGAACAGCCGTCTCCGGCTCGACCGCCCGGCCCCCGGCCAGGAAGCGACGTCATGAACGACACCGGCACCGACACCCCCACCGATACCGACAGAAGTACCGACACGGGTGCCGCCGCGCCGCCCAGCGACTACCGGCTGCTGCTGCCGAACGGCTGGTTCCGCATCACCCTCGACCCGGAGCGCCGCAAGGCCGCGGTCGACGCCCTCGTCGACCGGCAGTTCCAGGGCATGGACGACGCCCCGCACATCAAGCGGATGGTCCGTTCCGAGCTGCTGGGCCGGGCCAAGGAGGCCTACCGGAACGGCGGCATCGAGCTCTACATCAGCCTCCAGACCGCCGGGCCACTCACCATCCCCGCCTCCCTGCTGCTCACCCTCGTGACCCCGGACCGGCCGGGCGGCACCGAACTCGAGGCGCTGGCCCAGCACCTCTTCGACAACGGCCCGCTCGATCAGGACGTGTCGATCGAGGAGTTGCAGGCGGGCCGTGCCGTCCGGGTGCGCACCCGCAAGGTGCCCGAGCAGAACGACCCCAGCGGGAACACCGCGCCCGTCACCACCGTGGACTACCACGTCGGTGTGCCGGGATCGGACTCCTTCCTGCTGCTGACGTTCTCGACGCCCCTGGACCCGCTGGCGGACGCGATGGTGGAGCTGTTCGACGCCGTTGCCCACTCCCTGATCTGGATCGGATGAGCCCGTGACCGAATTCGTGAGCTGCGGCCTGCGCTGTCACGAGGAATGGGTGGCCATTCCCACGGAGCCCGGGGCGGACATCACCGCCTGGGTCGACGAACAGGCCAAGGAGCTGGTGGAACGCAGCGCGGCGGACGGCAAGCTCCTCGACGAGGACCTGCTGCGGCAGGATCTGCGCGAGCGGGCGGCGGACAGCCGTGGCCGCAAGCGGGTCCACGCCTTCGCCCTGTATGTGAACGGCCTGGAGGAGTCGACGGCGCTCCTGGAGGTGGACTTCATCCACCCCGACGAGACCGTCGCCGCCATCACCCTCGACTGGATCGCCGAGCGCTTCAGCACCGACGACTTCGGCGCCCCGGAGATCACCCACGCCCGTGTGCCCCTGGGGGACGCGGTGCGGATCCGGCAGAACTTCGCCGCCGGTGACAGCGGACCGGACAGCGAGCGGGTGCTGATGGAGACCATCACCTACGGTGTCGTGCCTCCGGGGAGCGACAGCGCGGTGATCATGCTCGTCTCCTGGACCTACCCGGGGGTGAGCGACATCGTGGAACGGATGGCCGACGACATCGTCGGCACCCTGACCGTCGAGACCGAGGCCTGAGGACGCGCCCCCCAACAGGTCCCGAAGGAATCACCGGACATTCTCATCACCGGACATCCGCGGAGCCCTGCCGTAACGCCGAGCCTGCCGTAGAGCGGAACCCTGCCGTAATCCGAGACCTGCCGTCAGTCGGAGTCCCCCGCCGTAAAGCAGTGGACCGCCGGCCCCGGAGTGACCGTTAATGATCGACGGACGGCTGCCTGCGCCCGCCCCGGTCACGGCCGGCGGACGACGGGCGGCGGCACGCCGTCGGTGATGCGCGTCGGCGCGGTGGGGGACGGCGTTCCCAGGGAGGCAGGCAGTCCATGGCGGGCAGACCCCGTTCGGTGGCCGAGGTGGTGGAGGCCGCCCGGCTCGGTCCTCGGCTGAAGTGCGTGTACTTCTGGGGGCACCACCCCCGGCGCGACGGGACCGTCGGTTCAAGTTGTCTCAGCCAGTGGTGGCATGCGCCGTTCACGGTGGACGGCGTGCGCTACCCCACCGCCGAGCACTGGATGATGGCCGGCAAGGCGCGGCTGTTCGGTGACGACGCGGCGCTGGAACGCGTCCTGCTGGCCGGCCATCCCCACGAGGCCAAGGCCGTCGGACGCTCGGTGCGCGGCTTCGACGAGGAGCACTGGCGGGAGCACCGGTACGAACTGGTCGTGCGGGGCAGCATCGCCAAGTTCGCGCACCGTCCGGACCTGCGGACCTTTCTGCTCGGGACGCAGCATCGCATCCTGGTCGAGGCCAGCCCGGTGGACGCGGTGTGGGGCATCGGCCTGGCGGCCGACGACGAGCGCGCACAGGACCCGGCCCGGTGGCGCGGTCTGAACCTGCTCGGCTTCGCACTGATGGACGCCCGGGATGCGCTCGCCGCGGAAGGAGCCGCCGAAGGGGCTGTGGAGGGGGCCGCGGAAGGGGCTGCGGAGGGGGCCGCGGAGGGAGCCTGAGCGGTGCCCGGATCGGGAGCCGAATGCCCCACCTGGGCAGAGCAGCCGGGCCCGGCCGAGCCACCGGGCCCGGCGGAGCGGCCAGCCCTGGCGAAGCGGCGATCCCCGGCGCAGCGCCCGGCGCCGGCCCAGCGGTCGCCCTCGGCCCGGCGACCGTCCCGGGCCGAACCACCGCCGCCCACCGGCCCGTTACGGCGCCCGGCGCATCGCCGCGTAGAGCACGCGCAGCGTGAGGACCGCGCTCACCGCGAGCAGGTTGTAGCCGAGCAGCGGGTAGAGCTCCAAGTGCTCGGTGACGCGCGGCCCTTCGCCCGTGCCCAGGACCAGCATCAGCACGGCCATCAGGCCGGTGCCCGCCGCGAGCAGGGTGATCAGGAGCTGGTGGACCAGGCCGGAGACGAAGCGCCGGTCGCGTTCGTCGGCCAGCAGCCGTACGCGCGCGGAGAGCCGGCCCTGTTCCAGCGAGGCGCTGACGCGTTCCGCGCGGCGCGGCAGCCGGCGGAGCATCGGGAGCAGGGGCAGCAGCTCCTGGGCGACGGTACGGGCCAGGGCCGCGCCGTCGACGGGATCGGCGCCCGCCGGGTCCGCGGAGCCGTGCTCCGAGGAGCCGGCCCAGCGGGCGTAGCTGCGGCCGGCGTGCGCCGCGAGACGGCCCGCCGGTCCGACGGTCAGCCGGTCGGTGACCAGCGCCGTGGCCACCCGCCGGGCCTCCTCGACCAGTTCGAACCCCGGTGAGAGCCGGCTGAGCGTGCCCTCCAGGGTGGCCAGGGCGCGGAAGACGGCCGCGACCTCCGGCGGCACGGTCAGGCCGAAGCGGGTGAGCAGCTGGAACAGCGCGGTGAACATCTCCGCGTCCGGCCGGCTCGACGGGCCGAGATGGCGGGCCATGAACCGGCCCAGCTCCCGCTCCAGCACCAGGGCGTCGAGGGCGGGCGCGTCATGGGTGTCGGGGCGCGGGCCGAGGAGTTCCAGCAGCGCGTCGCACATGCCGGCCGGGTCGCCCCGGTCGACCGCCAGCAGCAGGTACTGGATCGCGTCCCGCACCGTGGCGTCGATCCTGCCCACCGAGCCGAAGTCGAGCAGCCCGATCCGGCCCTTCCCGATGCCGCCGTCGGCGAGCAGCAGCATGTTTCCGGGGTGCGGGTCCGCGTGGAACACGCCGTCGCGCATGATCTGCCGCAGCATGGCGGCCAGCACGGTGCGGGCGAGCGCGTCCCGGTCCAGGCCGCGGGCGTCGGCGTCCGCGCCGGCCCGGTCCAGCGTCACCCCGTCCAGCCACTCCTGCACCATCACCCGCGCCGTGGACAGCTCGTGGTGCACCGCCGGCACCCGGACGGGGGCGTCCGGGTCGCGTCCGTCGCAGGCCGCGGCGACCGCGTCGGCGTTGCGGGCCTCGGTGCGGAAGTCCAGTTCCTCGCGGACGGCGACGGCGAACCCGTCCGCCAGGTCCCGCAGACCGAGCCCCTGTACGGCGCGGGCCCGGACGTGCAGGCCCTGCGCCATGGCGAGCACGATGTCGAGGTCGCGTTCGACGGACTCGCGGATGCCGGGCCGCTGCACCTTGACCACCACCGTGGAGCCGTCGCGGAGGGTGGCCCGGTGCACCTGGGCGATGGACGCGGCGGCGAGCGGCTCGTGATCGAAGTCGGCGAAGACCTCGTCCACCGAGGCGCCGAGCTCCTCCCGCAGAACGGTCTCCACCTCGCGCCAGGGCGCCGGCGGCACATCGCTCTGCAGCCGGCTGAGCTCGTCGACGATGTGCGGGGGCAGCAAGTCGCGGCGGGTGGAGAGGACTTGGCCGAGCTTGATGAACGTCCCGCCGCACTCCTCCAGCGCGAGGCGGAGGGAACGGGCCGCCTCCCGGCCCGCCTCGTCGGCGTGGGCGGCCCGGTCGACGCTGGCCCGCCCGCGGACGTACCGGCCCAGGCCGTGGCGCATGAAGATGCGGCTGATCTGCGAGTAGCGGCGGGCGCGGGAGAGCCGGCGGCGCACGGCGCGCGCCCACTGCACGGGTCGCGGCCAGCTCCCCGAGGGGACCGCGATCTCGACCACGACCAGGAAGGCCATCGCGGCCAGCAGGGAGACGGTGACCGAGACGGTGGAGAGGGCGGCGCGGCTGTCGGTGTCGGCGAGGGAGCGGTTGAACAGCTGGAAGGTGGTCATGCCCACGGCGCAGGCCATGAGCGTGCGCAGGGCGCCGATGCGGATGCCGATCAGGCGCCGGGCGCCGACGGAGATCCCGGTACAGAACACACCGACGGTGACGACGACCAGCAGCGTGGTGAAGATCCAGTGGGTGGCCTGGTCTACGGCGCCGGCGGCCAGTGTCGGCAGCATGTGCGGGGTCCCTCCCGGCGGGAAGCGGCTTCGGTCGGTGAGGGCGACCGGGCGGGTCGGTGCGGAGTACGCGGCGCGGGCCGGTGCGGCCGTGCGGCGCCCACGGGGTTACGGCGTGTGCCGGCCGACGCCCGCCCCCTCGCGCCGTCCGAGTGTCACGGAGCCTATGGCATCACACGGCCCGGGCAGCGAACCAGGCTGGCTGCGCGCGGTCGCCGGCAGGACCCGGGGACGGTGGCCGGTACGGGCCCGGGGAAGGTGGCGGGTACGGGCCCGGGGACGGTGGCCGGTACGGGCCCGGGGAAGGTGGCGGGTACGGGCCCGGGGACGGTGGCCCGCACGGCCCGGGGACAGTGGCCCGCACGGCCCGGGGACGGGGACCGCACGGCCCCGGGACGGGGACCGCACGGCCCGGGGCGATTGCCGGAGACGATGGCGGTACGGCCCGAGCGGGGTACGGGCGGGCCTCATGGGGACGGAGCCGGGGCCCGGAGGGGCCCGGAACGGGGCCTCCTGAGCCAGCGGGGGCGGCACGGGCCGGAAGAGCGGACGGCCTGGGCGGGCGGACGGGGACTGCTCGGGCAGCGCCACCAGCCACGGACGGTAGGGGGAACAGCACGGAAACCGCGTGCGCCGAGGCGCCACCGGAAACCGCGGGCCTTTGTCCACGGACTGAGATCCGGAACTGAACGGGGAGCGGGAAGCGGGAAGCAGGAAGCGGGGGCAGCGTCACCGGGTGACCGGCAACCGGGGACAGGGCCGGGAGCGGGAAGCGGGGGCCAGCGTCACCGGATGGCCGGCAACCGGGGACAGGGCCGGGAGCGGGAAGCGGGGGCCAGCGTCACCGGATGGCCGGCAACCGGGGACAGGCCGAGGCCCGGCCGGCCGGGCCTCGGCTACGCCGGGAGGGCCGTCTCCAGGAATGGCTCGATCGCGGCGCGCCAGTCGTCGGGCCGGTCGTAGTGGACCAGGTGACCGGCGTCCGGGACCTCGGCGTACTCCCCGCGCGGCAGCACCCGGACCATCTCCTGGGCCTCCGCGCGCCCCAGCTCGCCGTCGACCCCGCGCACGACCAGCGCGGGGCACTGGACGAGGGCCAGCTCCTCCCAGTGGGCGTCGTACACCCAGGTCTCACGGGACATCAGCATCTGCCGCCGGGAGAACACCGGGCGCCAGCCGTCGGCCCGTTCGGCCATCACCTCGGCGTAGAACTCGCCGCGGGACGGGCGCGGCCGCTCCAGCGTGGGGTCGTCCTCGCCGAACCACCGGCGGACGTCGCGGAGCGTCGCGAACGGCAGCGGCCAGGTCTTGAACCACTCCTCCCACTCCCGCTGCGACTGGGCCCCGAGCGCCGAGGCCCGCATGTCGCAGACGACCAGCGCCCGCACCAGGTCGGGGCGGCGAGCGGCCAGCTGCCAGGCCGTCAGGGCGCCCATGGAGTGACCGATCAGCGTGACGGGGGCGAGGTCCAGCTGCTCGATGGCGGCCGCGGCGTCGGCCACATACGCCTCGCGGGTGTACGGCCCGTCGGCGGGCTTCTCACTGCGCCCGTGACCCCGCTGGTCGAGACCGATCGCCCGGTACCGGCCGGAGAGCCACCGGGCGGTGCCGGCCCAGTGCGCGGCCCGGCCCATCAGTCCGTGCAGTAAAAGGATTCCGGGGGCCTTCGCGTCGTCCCGGCCACCCTTCGGCGGATCGCCGTACTCCCAGGCGGCGAGCCGCACGCCGTCGGCTCCGGTCACATCGATGCGCCGCACCATGTGTCCTGGCACCCCCAATCCTTCCGGCCGCTCCGCGTCGTCAGCTGCTGAGTCCTCACATACGTACCCGAGTGCGGGGTGGAACACGGCCACATTATCGAACCCCCATTCGATTGGGTGGTTCTGGAACGCAACACCCCACTTTTGAGTGACTGCACTCAAGGGTTGGCGCTCCACGCCGAGGGGAGACAGCTACCGGGAGGCGGACCCTTCGGGGAAGGGGGTCCGCGGGGAACGACCCTGAGAGCTCGGGGCTCCGGGTCGCCACGGGGGGACATGGGGAGGCAGGGCCCCGGTTGCACAGTGCACCGGGGCCCTCGCTCCCGAATCTTCCGCCCCCGCTCCGTACGGCCATCGCAGCCCCCTCCCCTGCCTGCCGGCCGCCCCGTCGGACAGCCGTGAAAGCCCCCGTGCCATATGCCTCAGCGACAGCGTCGCACGAGCCGGAGCGGATCGCTGCCATTCCGGAGCCATCTTCCGGGAAACCGGAGAAGTCCGGCCGACCGCACTCCCCGCCGCACGCCCGACATGCCGCCCGTACCAACCGCGCCCGAGGGAGCGGGAGTCGGAGCGAGGGCGGCCCCACGGCACCCCGCTCTGCCGGATGCCCGGGACACGGCGGAACTCACGGTGCGGGGGCGGAACCGACGGACGGGAGGCGCCCCTGTCGCAGGGCAGCCGAGCCGGGGCCGGCGGTACTGGGCTGGTGGAACTGGATGGGCGGTACTGGCTGGTGGAACTGGGCGGGCGGTACTGGCTGGTGGTACTGGGCAACTGACGCAGGGCAGTTGGTGCAGGGCAACGCCTCGGCCAGGGCCCGACGCCCAGCGGGAACCGGGGCCCAGCGGCAAAGGAGCCCAGCGGGAAGCGAGGCCGGGCGGCGCCCGGAACGCGAAAAGCCGCCCGAGGGGCGGCAGTTCGCGGCGTCGTGTCGGCACACGACTCCGGTATGTGATCCCGGCACCGGCGGGCGATCCCGCGGGCGGGCGGCGTCAGCGCTTGGCGACGAAGACGTGCGAGGCGATGTCCGAGTGCAGCTCCGCGGCCTCACCGCTGCTGCCGACCAGGACTCCGCCCGCCGCCTCCGTCACACTCACCACCGCGCCCGGCTGCACACCGGCCCGGCGGAGCGTGTACATCAGCTGCGCGTCCGTCTGGATGGGCTCGCCGATCCGGCGCACCACCGCGGTGGTGCCGTCCGTCCCGGGGTCGAGGTCCATCAGGCTGACCATGCTCTCGTCGAGGAACGGGTCGGCCTCGGCCTTCTCCCCCAGCTCCTCCAGGCCCGGGATCGGGTTCCCGTACGGCGACTCGGTGGGGTGCCGGAGCAGCTCGAGCACGCGGCGCTCCACCGCCTCGCTCATCACGTGCTCCCAGCGGCAGGCCTCGGCGTGCACCTGCTCCCACTCCAGGCCGATCACGTCGACGAGCAGACACTCGGCGAGCCGGTGCTTGCGCATCACGCGGGTCGCCAGCCGGCGGCCCTCGTCGGTCAGCTCCAGGTGGCGGTCCCCGGCCACGGTGACCAGGCCGTCACGCTCCATGCGTGCCACGGTCTGGCTGACCGTCGGGCCGCTCTGGTCGAGCCGCTCGGCGATCCGGGCGCGCATGGGGACCACGCCTTCTTCTTCCAGCTCCAGAATGGTGCGGAGATACATCTCCGTGGTGTCGATGAGTCCCGACATGCGTGCCCCTCGATCTCTACGTGCGTGGCCCTGACTTCAATTCTGACGCATCCCACCGACAACCGGGGCACGTCCGCCCCTCGCCGTATTGACAGTCGGCCGCCGTGGGCCCCAACGTGATCCGCGCCACCGGGTACGGACCTGTGGAATTCCTACGGAAAGGACCTGAGCGGCCATGAACGACAAGGCGGCGGACACCGGCACGGACCTCGCCGGCCGGTTCCTCGACGCCGCCGCCGACCTGCTGCGACGGGTGCGGGACGAGGAGACCGGGGCCATCGCGGCGGCCGGTTCCGCGATCGCCGGCACCGTCGCCGCCGGCGGCCGGCTCTTCGTCTTCGGCGCCGGGCACTCCTCGCTGCCCGCGCAGGACGTGGTCTACCGGGCGGGCGGGCTCGCGCTGATGAATCTGCTCTCCGTGCCCGGCGTGGTGGGGGTCGACGTCGTTCCGGCCACGCTCGGCAGCGCGCTGGAGCGCGTGGACGGCCTCGCCGCCGCGGTCCTGGACACCAGTCCCGCCCGGGCCGGGGATCTGCTGGTGATCATCTCGCTGTCGGGGCGGAACCCGCTGCCCGTCGAGATGGCGATCAACGCCCGCGCCCTCGGGCTCACCGTGATCGGCGTGACGTCGGTGGCCTACGCGGACGGCACCCGGTCCCGGCACTCCTCCGGCGCCCACCTGCGGGACCACTGCGATCTCGTCCTGGACAGCAAGATCGCGGTCGGGGACGCGGAGCTGACGGCCGACGGCATCGACGCACCCTTCGCCCCGGCCTCCACCGTGGTGACGAGCGCGATGCTGCAGGCCGTGATGGCCGCGGCCGCGGGTGAGCTGGCGGCCCGCGGGATCACTCCGCCCCTGCTGCGCTCGGGCAATGTGGACGGCGGGCACGAGTGGAACGGGCGGGTGCTGGCCGAGTTCGCGGACCGGATCTTCTTCCGGCACTCGTAGGGCCGGTCGTTCGGATCGGGCCGGGTCGGCCGACGCGGATCGGACCGGGTCGGACCGGATCGGGTCGGATCGGGTCGGACCGGATCGGGCGCGGACCGACGCGGATCAGGACAAGCCGCCGCGGATCAGCGCGGGCCGGTCCGGCTCGGCGCGGGCCGGTCCGGCTCGGCGCGGGCCGTCCGGCTCAGCCCCGGCCCCGGCGGCCCAGCTGTTCGGCCAGATCCAGGGCTCCCCCCACCCGGTACGCCACGTCCTCCGCGTACGAGGCGTCCGTGCGGTCGAAGGCGTTCCGGCCGCCCGCGCGCAGGAACGTCGCCACGCCCAGCGTCCGGCCGCGGCTGCGCAGCACGGCGCAGAGCGCGTGCACCGTGTCCTCCGGCCACTGCCGCGCCGCGGCCCACTGCCGCGCCTGGTCGCCGGCCCCGGCCGCGGGTTCGGCGCTCGCGGCGCCGACCCCGGCCGCCGTCGGGCCGGCCGGTCCACGGTCCGTACCGCTCCCCGTCGCGCCCCGCGGGGGCTGCCCGGCGCGGTTCCGCCAGCTGGCCCGGACCGACCCGGCGCGCTCGACCGCCAGGAGGGCGGGGTGGCCCTCGATGTACCGCAGCGGGATGCCGCCGGG
This sequence comes from Streptomyces sp. bgisy100, assembly GCF_057709105.1. Lineage (NCBI taxonomy): Bacteria > Bacillati > Actinomycetota > Actinomycetes > Kitasatosporales > Streptomycetaceae > Streptomyces > Streptomyces sp. bgisy100. The sequence goes on along the minus strand of NZ_JBYITE010000009.1, from coordinate 103,559 downwards.
CACGACCGGTGAGCAGGGGCCGCCGGAGCCGGCGGGGGTGGCGGCGGCCCGGACCAGGCGGACCGGTTCGCCGTCCGACGTCAGGTCCAGCAGCGCGTGGTCGGCGAAGCCGGCGAGGGCGAAGTCCAGGAAGACGGTCGCCGCCTCCAGGGGGTCCTCGCACTCGGCGGCCGTCCGGGCCGCCCGGTGCAGCTGATTGCCGCGGAAGCGCAGCAGCGAACTCTCCCGTTCGGCCTGCCGGACGTCGGTGACGTCGTGGAAGAACCAGCCGACGCCCAGCGGGACCGGCTCCTCCGCCAGGGGTGACGCCAGCCGCAGGAAACCGCACCGCCAGCAGCGCCGTTCCTCCGCGCCGCCCGCACCGGCCCGGAGCGTCACCCACACGTCGGCCGGAGCGGGCGGCGCCCCCTCGGCCAGGACGTGCTGGAGGGCGCTCTCCAGCTCCTCGACGCCCTGGGAGAGCAGCTCGCCCAGGGGCCGGCCGAGGAGGGCGGCGCGGTCGGTGCGCAGGGCCCGTGCGGCCTGTTCGTTGGCGACGGCCGGGCGCAGATCGGCGTCGACCAGCACCAGCCCCCAGGCCGCGTCCTCGAAGAGCGCCTCGCTCAGGGCGATGGACCGCTCCAGGTCGATCTGGGCGTGCACCTCGCTGAACGCGCAGTACACCCCGGCGGGGCGGCCGTCGGCGCCGCGCACGCCCGCCGACTGGGTACGGACGAGCACCCGGCCGCCGGCCTTGGTGACGAGGGCGAACTCGTGGACCTGCCGGCCCTCGGCCGCCATGACGCCGAGCAGCCGGCCCTGGACCTCGTCGGCGTCCGCCTCGCGGACCGCCCAGCCCGCGAGGCCGTGCCGGCCCACGGCCTCCTCCGCGCTCCAGCCGAGAATGCGCTGGGCCTCGCGGTTCCAGTGGGTGACGACCCCGTCCGCGTCGAACGCGCAGAGGGCGGCGTCCATCCCCTCCAGGAGGGCGGCGAGCAGGTCGGAGTCGTCGCAGTCGGCGGGCGGGGGGAGGCCGTCCCGCGCGGCGGTGCCCTCCTCGCTCGGGGTGTCCGCGGCGCCTTCCGGGCGCTCCGGGCCCGGGCGCGCCGGCCGGGTGGGGCCGGAAGGCCGGGAAGCAGTCACCTGGCACCTCCTGCTGGACGTGGCTGCATGTGCTGCACGCCCGATCATTCAACTGGAACGTGACGCAACCCACAGCGTGTTCCCGGAAATCGGTGCGCACTGCCCACCGGCCGGATCCGGTGACCGCGCTCCGCACCGGGGACCGGTTCCGTGACCGCCGCGGCACACGGTGAAGTCACACGGCGAAGTCACCGGAGGCGCCCGCGGAAAATGGGTTGTAGGGCTCCCGGGCGGTGCCTAGCGTGTGGGGTACACGAGAAGGGAGGTGGTTCGGCAGATGTATGCAATCCGGACGCGTGAGGTGACTGCGGGCTAGCAGTCCGTCGTCGCGCTCTGCGCATCGCCGGACGCGCGCACGCACAGCGTGTCGCAGCCGGCCTATTCCCAAGCAGTCACCCGACCCGCGAGCCGCCGGTACGTCCGACCGGCCCCCGAGCGCCCCTGGGCGCCGGGGAACAGGCTCGCGGGTCGTCTGCGTTCCGGCCCGGCCGCCCCGCCGCTACGGGCAGAGGCGGTCCACCTGCCAGCCGGACCCGGCCCGGACGTAGCGCAGCCGGTCGTGGAGACGGTTCTCCCGGCCCTGCCAGAACTCGACCGTCTCCGGCCGCACCCGGTAGCCGCCCCACTCCGGCGGGACCGGCACCTGCTCCTCGGGCGGGTAGCGGTCCGCCAGCTCCCCGTACAGCCGGTCGAGCTCGGCGCGGGAGGCGACGGTCGAGGACTGCTCGCTCGCCCAGGCGCCCAGCTGGGAGCCGTGCGGCCGGGTCCGGAAGTACGCGGCCGTCTCGTCGCGGCCGGTCCGCTCCGCCACCCCGCCGACGATCACCTGCCGGGCGATCGGGTGCCAGGGGAAGAGCAGCGAGATGGACGGATTGCCGGTCAGCTCGCGGCCCTTGCGGGAGCCGTAGTTCGTGTAGAAGACGAAGCCCCGCTCGTCGTACTGCTTCAGCAGGACGGTGCGGGAGCTGGGCCGGCCGGTGTCCGGGTCGGCGGTGGAGACGATCATGGCGTTGGGTTCGAAGATTCCGCTCGCGGCGGCCTGCTCGAACCACCGGGCGAACTGTTCCATCGGCTCGTCGGCCAGCTCGGCCTCGGCCAGGCCTTCGGCCCGGTAGTGCTCGCGCATGGCGGCCGGGTCGAGGGCGCGCCTGGTCGGTGGGACTACCGGTTGCTGCGGATCGATGTCGGGCACCCGCTCATCTTGACGCATGCGCCGTCCGGCCCGATCGGCCACCCGAGTTTGCCCAGCGCACAGCCTTCGTAACCGCGATCCGCCGAACCCGGCACTGTGCCGGATCTCACGCTTCCCCCGCACCTGCCGGACCCGCGAAAATCATCCGCTGGGCCCCTGTGGCGTCCGGACACCGAGAACCGTCTGTCCGGCCCGCACTGCCCGCAGAACCGTAGTGACCTGCAACGACCGGTGAATCACCCTCGGCGCTCGCGGCCTGACCGACCGCAGGGCCCGCTTCCGTCGGGCCGGCTTTCCGCCGCGACCGGGGTGACCGGCGCCCGCGCGGGGCATCACCGGGGTGACGGAACGGACGCGAGTCGCAGTGTCGCGGCAGCGTGCAGTCTCGGCACCGTACAGAAGTGACATTGAGGTCACAAGCCGCATGTCGACCGTATCTTGAGGAGCCGCCTGATGTCCGACTTCGTCCCCGGACTCGAAGGAGTCGTCGCGTTCGAAACGGAGATCGCCGAACCCGACAAGGAAGGCGGCGCGCTGCGCTACCGAGGGGTCGACATCGAAGACCTGGTCGGCCATGTCTCCTTCGGCCATGTCTGGGGTCTGCTGGTCGACGGCGCGTTCAACCCCGGTCTGCCGCCCGCCGAGCCGTTCCCGATCCCGGTGCACTCCGGCGACATCCGCGTGGACGTGCAGTCCGCGCTCGCCATGCTCGCGCCGGTCTGGGGCCTCAAACCACTGCTGGACATCGACGAGGCGCAGGCCCGTGACGACCTGGCCCGGGCCGCCGTCATGGCCCTCTCCTACGTCGCGCAGTCCGCGCGCGGCCAGGGCCTGCCGATGGTGCCGCAGAAGGAGATCGACAAGGCGGAGACCGTCGTCGAGCGCTTCATGAAGCGCTGGCGGGGCGAGCCCGACCCGAAGCACGTCAAGGCCGTCGACGCGTACTGGACCTCGGCCGCCGAGCACGGGCTCAACGCCTCCACCTTCACCGCCCGGGTGATCGCCTCCACCGGCGCCGACGTGGCCGCGGCCCTGTCGGGCGCGGTCGGCGCCATGTCCGGACCGCTGCACGGCGGCGCGCCCTCCCGCGTGCTCGGCATGATCGAGGAGATCGAGCGCACCGGCGACGCCACGGCCTACGTCAAGCAGGCCCTGGACAAGGGCGAGCGGCTGATGGGCTTCGGGCACCGCGTCTACCGCGCCGAGGACCCGCGGGCGCGGGTGCTGCGCCGTACGGCCAAGGAGCTCGCCGCCCCGCGCTTCGAGATCGCCGAGGCGCTGGAGAAGGCGGCGCTGGAGGAGCTGCACAACCGGCGTCCGGACCGGGTGCTGGCCACCAACGTCGAGTTCTGGGCGGCGATCGTGCTGGACTTCGCGGAGGTCCCGGCGCACATGTTCACCTCGATGTTCACCTGCGCCCGCACCGCCGGGTGGAGCGCGCACATCCTGGAGCAGAAGCGGACGGGCCGGCTCGTCCGGCCGTCGGCCCGCTACATCGGCCCCGAGGCCCGCAACCCGCGCGAGGTCTCCGGCTACGGGGACATCGCGCACTGACGCGAGCAGCGGCGCGGCGCACATGGGTCCGGGCGCGCCGGCGGCTGCGGCCACGCCGCACGGACTCCGCCTCGGGCGCCCGACGGTTCGACCGTCGGGCGCCCGAGGGCGTTCAGCGGGTACGGGCGCCGGGACGGCCCCTGCGGGGAGATGGGCCGGGGCCTGGGGCGTACGTGCTGGTGGGCGCGGGGTACGTGCTGGTGGGCGCGGGCCCACGCCTCGTACGCCCGCCCTACGCCTCGGGGGCCAGCACCTCGTCCAGGACGCGGGCCCACTGCTCCACCACCCGGTCGCGCCGGGGCTTGTCGTCGGTGAGCAGGTTGGCCAGCCCCAGGCCGCGGGCCATGTCGAGCAGCCCCTGGACGGTCTCCCGGACGCCGGGGCGGCCCTCGTCCGCGCCCAGCAGCTCCACCGCCATGCGGTGGGTCTCCCGGCCCACCCGGGCCTCGATCGCCACCACCCGGCGGCGGAGCTCCTCCTCGTTCGAGGCGGCCACCCAGAGCTGGAGCGCCGCGCGGAACAGCGGACCGGTGTAGAGGTCGACCAGTTCCTCGACGACCGCCCAGGTGCGGGCGACCGAGCCCGGCGGCGGCAGGCTCCGGGTGACCGCGCGCAGCGCCCCCGACCGCTTCTCCGCGACGTGCTCGACCGCCGCGGTGAACAGGTCCTCGCGGGTGGGGAAGTGGTGCTGGGCGGCGCCGCGGGAGACGCCGGCCCGCTCGGCGACCACCGTGACCGTGCTGCCGCTCCAGCCGTGCTCGGCCAGGCAGGCCACGGCGGCCTCCAGCAGCCGGAGGCGGGTGGCGCGGCTGCGGTCCTGCTGGGGGCCGCGCTCCTGGCGTCCGTGGCCGGGGCGTTCCCGGCCCGGCCGGCCGCGGGAGGTGGTGCGGGACGTGGTGCGGACGCCGGGCTCCCGCTCCGGGTCCCGGCGCCCCGCCGCGCCGTGGTTCCCTTCCGGGCCCTGGTCCGCATCCGGGCCCTGGCCCCCTTCCGGACCATGTTCGGCTTCCGGACCGTGCTCCTCCGCTCCGGGGGCGCTCGTCGGACCGCCGCCGGGGCCGTCCGCCCGGGGTTCCGTGCCGCGGGCCGGGCCCCCTTCCCGGGGTTCCGTGCCAGGAGCCGGGCCCCCCGCCCGGAGTTCCGGGCCAGGAGCCGGACCTGCCGGGCCTGGGGCCGGGCCCGTAGCGCGAGGAGCCGGGCCCCGGCCCGCGCCGGACGACGTCACCGCGCCCACGCCGGGTCCCGCCGCTCCAGGAACGCCGTCATGCCCTCCCGCGCCTCGTCGGAGGCGAACAGCCGGGCCGACTGCTCGGCCAGGGCGTCGGTGTCCCGGTCGAACCCGCGCAGCACCTCGGCGGTGACCAGCCGCTTGGACTCCGCCAGCCCCTGCGGGGAGGCCCGCCGCAGGCCGTCGAGGACCGGGGCCAGCGCCTCGTCGACCTCGCGGTCGCTCCCGGCGGCCACCGTCACCAAGCCGATCCGGGCCGCCTCCACGGCGTCGAACCGCTCCCCGGTCAGGTAGTAGCGGGACGCGGCCCGCGGGTCGAGGCGCGGCAGCAGCGGCATCGAGATCACCGCCGGGGCCAGGCCGAGCCGCGCCTCGGTGAAGGCGAAGCTCGCGCCGGGCCCGGCCACCGCGATGTCGCACGCGCCCAGCAGGCCGAGCCCGCCGGCCCGGACATGGCCGGTCACCCGGGCGACGACGGGCTTCGGCAGCTCGACGATGGTCCGCAGCAGCCGCGCCAGGCCCAGCGGGGCCGACGCCCCGGAGCCTCCCGGACTCTTCGGACCGCCCGGTGCCGCCTCCCCCGTCGGGGACTGCGAGGCCGAGGAATGGGATGCAGGGGACTGCGAGGCCTGGGACTGGGATGCCGGGGACTGGGACGGGGACTGCGGCGTCGTGTCTTCCGAAGCCGCCGGGCCCGAAGCGGCCGGACCGGATCCCGCGGACCCCGGGGCCGGTGCGGCCGGGGGCGCTGCGGCGGTCGCCTCGCCGAGGTCCGCGCCCGCGCAGAACGTGCCGCCCGTGTGGGTCAGCACGACGGCCCGGATCTCCGGGTCCTTCGCCGCGGCGTCCAGAGCGTCGTACAACTCCTGCACGAGCCGCACCGACAGGGCGTTGCGGTTGTGGGGCGAGTCGAGGGTGAGGGTGGTGACGCCGCGCTCGGAAGCGCGGCGCACCAGCCGTTCGGCAGCTGTCATGAGGGTGCTGAACTCCTTTCCCGGTCCCGCAGTTCACGCCGGAGGATCTTGCCGCTGGCGGCGCGGGGCACGGTCTCCAGGAACGCCACCCGGCGCACCTTCTTGTACGGGGCGACCCGCCCGGCAACGTACGTCATGACCTCCTCCTCGGTGATCTCCGCCCCCGGCTGCGGGACGACGAACGCCTTGGGGATCTCATTGCCGTTCCCGTCGGTGACCCCGATGACCGCGGCGTCGGCGATCCGCTCGTGGGAGAGCAGCACCGCCTCCAGATCCGCGGGAGCCACCTGGTAACCCTTGTATTTGATCAACTCCTTGACCCGGTCGACCACATACAGCCAGCCGTCCGCGTCGACGCGGCCGATGTCGCCGGTGTGCACCCAGCCGTCCGCGTCGACCATCTCGGCGGTCGCCTCCGGTCTGCCGAGGTACCCCTTCATGCGCTGCGGGCCGCGGATGACGATCTCGCCCTCCTCGCCCGCCCCGAGATCCTTCGCCGGGTCGTCGAGGCTCACGATCCGCATCTCGGTGCTGGGCAGCAGCTTGCCGACGGTGCCCGGCGGCGGGGCCGGGGCGCCCTCGACGGGACGCGGCACCGCGTGCGTCCCCGGGGAGAGTTCCGTCATGCCGTAGCCCTGCATGACGGGCGGCACCCCGAGGCGGCGGGAGCACGCCTCGGCCAGGTCCTCGTCGAGCGGGGCCGCCGCGCTCACGATGAACTGCAGGGACGACAGGTCGTGCGACGCCACCGCCGGGTGCTTGGCCAGCGCCAGCACGATCGGCGGCGCCACGTAGAGGGCGGTGACCCGGTGCTTCTCGATCGTCGCCAGGAACTGTTCGAGGTCGAAGCGCGGCAGCACGACCACCGTCGACCCGTTGCGCAGCGGGGCGTTCATCAGGGCGGCGAGACCGTAGATGTGGAAGAAGGGCAGCACCGCCAGCACCCGGTCCGCCGGGCCGCTCTCGACGAGGGCGTGCAGCTGCGACAGGTTGGTGGCCATGCTGCGGTGGGTCAGCATGACCCCCTTGGGGGTGCCGGTCGTCCCGGAGGAGTACGGCAGCGCGGCCACGTCCTCGGCGGGATCGAAGGCCACCACGGGCTCGGGAGCGGTGGAACCCAGCAGGTCCAGCACGGAACGGTGGCCCTCCGCGCGGTCGCAGACGAAGATCTCCGCGATCGCGCCGCCGCCCGCCGCCTCGGCCGCGGCACGGGCGGTGTCCAGCAGCGGGGAGACGGTGACGATCCATCGCGCCCCGCAGTCCCGGAGCTGCCGGCCGAACTCCTCCGCGGTGGCGAGCGGGTGGATGGTGGTGACGGTCGCGCCGGCGCGGGTCGCGGCGTAGAAGACGACGGGGTAGGCGAGCGTGTTGGGGCTGTGCAGGGCCAGCACGTCCCCCTTGCGGACGCCCGCCTCGGCCAGGCCGGCCGCCACGCGGCGGTGAAAGCTGTCCAGCTGGGCGTAGCTGAGGGTGGTGCCGTCGACGCCGTCGATCAGCGCGGGCAGTTCGCCGAACTCGGCGGCCCGGCCGAGGACGACGTCGTGGATGGGCCGGTCGACGACGGGGATGTCCGCGTACTCACTGTGGAACACCATGGCGGTCCCTTCTGGGGCTGTCGTTCCTCCATCGCTGTGGCCCGGGGGCGCGGCGGGGCCTGCGGACGGCTCTGGGCCGGCCGTCCCGAGCGGTTCCGGGCGGTCCGGCCGGTCGGGCCGGTCGGGCCGGTCGGGCCGAGCCGGTCGGACCGGTCGGTCTCACGGGCCCTGCCGGCCGGTCCGGGCGGTCCGGTCCGGCTGTCCGGTGCGCAGGTCCCGGCGTCCGGCCGGTCCGTCCCGCAGGGCCCGCCGCGTGGTGGGCACAGCCCTTCAGGGTCGCGTGTTTCAGTACGACTTGGGGAGACCCAGGGACTGATGGGACACGAAGTTGAGGATCATCTCCCGGCTGACCGGCGCGATCCTCGCCACCCGGGACGCCGTGATCATCGATGCGAGGCCGTACTCCCGGGTGAGGCCGTTGCCCCCGAGTGTGTGGACGGCCTGGTCGACGGCGTGTGCCGCGGCCTCGGCGGCGGCGTACTTCGCCATGTTCGCCGCCTCCCCCGCCGCCATGTCGTCGCCCGCGTCGTAGAGGTGGGCGGCCTTCTGCGTCATCAGCCGGGCCAGTTCGATCTCGATGTGGACCTGGGCGAGCGGGTGCGCGATGGCCTGGTGGGCACCGATCGGGGCCTTCCACACCGTGCGGGTCCGGGCGTAGTCGACGGCCTTGGCGAGCGCGTACCGTCCCATGCCCAGCGCGAAGGCGGCCGTCATGATCCGCTCGGGGTTCAGGCCGGCGAAGAGTTGGAGCAGACCCGCGTCCTCTCCGCCTCCGGCGTGGGAGGGGCCGCCGCCGACCAGCGCGTCGGCCGGGAGCCGCACGTCGTCGAGCACGAGTTCGAACTGCTTCTCCGGGGCGGCGAGTTCCATGTCGATCCGATTGCGCGAGAAGCCGGGGGTGTCCCGGGGGACGATGAACAGGCAGGCCTTGAGCCTGCCGGTCCGGGCGTCCTCCGTGCGGCCGACGATCAGTGTGGCGTCGGCGATGTCCACCCCGGAGACGAACACCTTCCGGCCGGTCAGCAGCCAGTCGCCGGTCGCCGGGTCGCGGCGGGCCGTGGTGGTGATCCGGTGCGAGTTGGAGCCGGCGTCGGGCTCGGTGATCCCGAACGCCATCTTCCGGCTGCCGTCCGCGAGGCCCGGCAGCCACTGCTGCTTCTGCTCGGTGGTGCCGAAGCGGGCGATGACAGTGCCGCAGATGGCGGGCGAGACGACCATCATGAGGAGCGGGCAGCCGGCGGCGCCCAGCTCTTCGAGCACGATGGAGAGTTCGGTGATGCCGCAGCCCCCGCCGCCGTACTCGGTGGGGAGGTTCACCCCGAGGTAGCCGAGCTTGGCCGCCTCGGTCCAGAGCTCGTCGGTCTGCTGTCCGTCGCGGGCGACGGCGGCGAAGTACTCGCGGCCGTAGCGGGCGCCCAGGGCGGAGACGGCTGCGCGGAGGTCGCGGTGGTCCTGGGGCTCGATGACGGGGGGTTCGCTGGGGGCGTTGGGGGTGGGGGCGTTGGGGGCGGCGTTGGGGGCGTCGGGGGCGTCGGGCATGGCGGGGCCTCCTCGGGCGGGGTGTACGGGGTTGGTGCGGGGCGGGTCCTGTTCTTCGGGGTTGGGTGGGGGCGGGGTCCGCTGGATGCGGGGTCCGCTGGATGCGGGGTCCGCTGGATGCGGGTTCCGGTTCTGCGGGGTTCGGGGTGTTGCCGAGGTGTGGGGTGCGCTGGCGTCGGTGCCGTTCTCCGCTGGTGCGGCTGGGTGGGGCGGGTGCGGCTCGCCCGTGGGTGCGGGGGCGAGGCTTCCGGGGTGGGGGGTTCCGGAACGTATATTTACGTGCCTGGCGGCCCACAAATACACGGAAGCTTCCGGAACCCCCCACCCCTACAGCCCCGCCCCCTCCCGCCGGTGGCCCGCCTCGGGATCCCCGCGGTCGGTGGCGCCATTCCGGTGAGCCGCCTCGGGATCCCCCTGGTCGGTGTCGGGTTGCCGGTGGCCCGCCTCGGGGTCCTCGTGGTCGGTTTCGGGTTGCCGGGGCGCCGCCTCGGGATTCCGCTGGTCGGCGTCCTCGGTCACGACCGCCAGGAGGGTGCCCAGTTCGACCTGGGTGCCTTGGGTGGCGTGGAGTTCGGTGAGGGTTCCTGCGGTGGGGGCGGAGATGCGGTGTTCCATCTTCATCGCCTCCAGCCAGAGGAGCGGCTGGTCCGCCGTGACCCGGTCGCCGATCGTCAGGTCGGCGACGCGGATCACCGTGCCCGGCATCGGGGCCAGGAGGGAGCCCGGTTCGGTGTGGGCCGTGGGGTCGGGGAAGCGGGGCAGGGCGGTGAAGGTGTGGGCGCCCAGCGGTGAGTCGACGTGGATGCGGCTGCCGTAGGCGGCGATCTCGAAGGTACGGCGGATGCCGTCCAGTTCGAGGACCACCTGATCTGCGGTTGTCCGGAGGACGCGGATGCCGCCGTCCTCCGGGACCGGGCCGCCGCGGGTGTGGCGGTAGCGGATCTCGTGTTCGGTGCCGTCCGGTTCCGAGCGGTAGGTCTTGGTGTGCGGCTGGGACGGTACGTTGCGCCAGCCGCCGAAGCGGGACCGGCCCGAGGAGTCGGCGAGGGCCACGGCGAGGGCCGAGATCTTGCTGTGTTCGTCGGTGGGTGCGGTCAGGTCGGGGAGGTGGCGGTCGTAGAAGCCGGTGTCCAGGCGGGCCGCGGTGAAGTCCGGGTGCCGGAGCGAGCGCACGAGCAGGTCGCGGTTGGTGACCGGGCCGTGGATCCGGGCCCGTTCGAGGGCGCGGGCCAGCTTGCGGACGGCTTCGGCGCGGGTCGGCGCGTGGGTGATGACCTTGGCGAGCATCGGGTCGTAGTGGACGCCGATGTCCATCCCGTCGGCCACTCCGGAGTCCAGCCGGGCACCCGGGATGTCCAGGCGGTGCAGGGTTCCGGTCTGGGGCTGCCAGCCGCGGGAAGGGTCCTCGGCGTAGAGGCGGGCCTCGACGGCGTGGCCGGAGGGTTCGGGGAGGTTCGTCAGTTCGTCGCCCTCGGCGATGCGGATCTGGAGGGCCACCAGGTCGATGCCGTAGACGGCTTCGGTGACCGGGTGTTCGACCTGGAGGCGGGTGTTCATCTCCAGGAAGTACGGGCGCCCGTCGGCCGAGACCAGGAACTCGACGGTGCCCGCGCCGGTGTAGCCGACGGCGCGGGCCGCGTCGGTGGCGGCGTTGTGGAGGGTGCGGCGCAGTTCGTCGTCCAGGCCGGGGGCCGGGGCCTCCTCGATGACCTTCTGGTGCCGGCGCTGGAGGGAGCAGTCGCGGGTGCCGAGGGCCCATACGGTGCCGTGGTGGTCGGCGAGGATCTGGACCTCGACGTGCCGGCCGCATTCCACGTAGGGCTCGGCGAAAACCTCGCCGTCGCCGAACGCGGAGGCCGCCTCGGTGCTCGCGGCCGCCCAGGCGTCCGGGAGCTCGGCGAGGTCGCGGACCAGGCGCATGCCGCGGCCCCCGCCGCCCGCCGCCGCCTTGATCAGCAGGGGCAGGTCCGCGCTGGTGGCCTGGTCGGGGTCGACGGGGGCGAGGAGCGGCACCCCGGAGGAGGCCATGAGGTCCTTGGCGCGGGTCTTCGACGCCATGGCCTCGATGACCTCTGGCGGCGGCCCGACCCACAGCAGCCCGGCGTCGAGGACCGCGCGGGCGAACTCGGCGTTCTCGGAGAGGAAGCCGTAGCCGGGGTGCACGGCGTCCGCGCCGGAGGCCAGGGCCGCCTTCACGATGAGGTCGCCGCGCAGGTAGGTGTCGGCCGGTGCGTTGCCGGGGAGCCGTACGGCCGCGTCGGCCTCCCGGGTGTGCGGGGCGTCCGCGTCGGCGTCGGAGTGCACGGCGACGGTGGCGATGCCCAGCTCGCGGCAGGTGCGGAACACGCGGCGGGCGATCTCTCCGCGGTTGGCGACCAGGAGCGATTCCATGTTCGTCCTCACATCCGGAAGATGCCGAAGCTGCGGGTTCCCTCGACCGGGGCGGTGTGGATCGCCGACAGGCAGAGGCCCAGCACGGTGCGGGTGTCGCGGGGGTCGATGACGCCGTCGTCGTAGAGCCGGCCCGACAGGAACGCGGGCACCGACTCGGACTCGATCTGCTGCTCCACCATGGCGCGCAGTGCGGCGTCCGACTCCTCGTCGTACGGCTTGCCCTTGGCCGCGGCCGAGGAGCGGGCGACCAGGGAGAGGACGCCGGCGAGCTGCTGCGGCCCCATGACGGCCGATTTGGCGCTGGGCCAGGCGAAGAGGAACCGCGGGTCGTACGCCCGGCCGCACATGCCGTAGTGGCCCGCCCCGTAGGAGGCGCCCATGAGGACGGAGAGGTGCGGGACGGTCGAGTTGGAGACCGCGTTGATCATCATGGCGCCGTGTTTGATGATGCCGCCCTGCTCGTACTCCTTGCCGACCATGTAGCCGGTGGTGTTGTGGAGGAAGAGGAGGGGGATGTCCCGCTGGTTGGCGAGCTGGATGAACTGGGCGGCCTTCTGCGACTCGGGGCTGAAGAGGACGCCCTGGGCGTTGGCGAGGATGCCGACCGGGTAGCCGTGCAGGGTCGCCCAGCCGGTGGCCAGGCTGGGGCCGTAGAGCGGTTTGAACTCGTCGAAGTCGGAGCCGTCGACGATCCGGGCGATGACCTCGCGCGGGTCGAACGGCACCTTGAGGTCGCCGGGGACGATGCCGAGGAGCTCCTCCGCGTCGTACTTCGGCGGCTCGGCCGGTGCCGGGTCGGGGTGCGCCTTGCGCCAGTTGAGGCGGGCGACCACCCGGCGGGCGAGGCGCAGGGCGTCCGGCTCGTCGGCGGCGAAGTAGTCGGCGAGACCGGAGGTGCGGGCGTGCATCCCGGCGCCGCCGAGGGATTCGTCGTCGCTCTCCTCCCCGGTGGCCATCTTGACCAGGGGCGGGCCGCCGAGGAAGACCTTGGAGCGCTCCTTGACCATGATCACGTGGTCGGACATGCCGGGGACGTACGCCCCGCCGGCCGTGGAGTTGCCGAACACCACGGCGAGCGTGGGGATTCCGGCGGCCGAGAGCCGGGTCAGGTCCCGGAAGATCGCCCCGCCCGGGATGAAGATCTCCTTCTGGCTGGGCAGGTCGGCCCCGCCCGACTCCACCAGGCTGACCAGCGGCAGCCGGTTGGCGAACGCGATCTCGTGGGCGCGCAGCGCCTTCTTGAGGGTCCACGGGTTGCTGGCCCCGCCGCGCACGGTCGGGTCGTTGGCCGTGATGAGGCATTCGACGCCCTCGATGACGCCGATCCCGGTGACCATGGACGCCCCGACGGGGTAGTCGCTGCCCCAGGCGGCGAGGGGGGACAGCTCCAGGAACGGGGTGTCGGGGTCGACCAGCAGCTCGATGCGTTCCCGGGCGAGGAGCTTGCCGCGGTCGCGGTGGCGGGCGACGTACTTCTCGCCGCCTCCCGCCGTCGCCTTGGCGTGCTCGGCATCCAGGTCGGTGAGTCGCGCGAGCATCGCCGTGCGGTGGGCCGTGTGGTCGGGGCTCGTGGGGTCGAGGGCGGACGCGAGCACGGTCACAGCAGCATCTCCGGAATCTCCAGGTGACGGGAGCGCAGCCACTCCCCCAGGGCCTTGGCCTGCGGGTCGAAGCGGGCCTGTGCGCCGACGCCCTCGCCGAGCAGGCCGTCGACGGTGAAGTTCAGCGCGCGGAGGTTGGGCAGGACGTGACGGGTGACGGTCAGCGGACGGGTCTCCGGGAGGAGTTCCTGGAAGCGGCGGACGGTGAGGGTGTGCGCCAGCCAGCGCCAGGCGTCCTCACTGCGGGCCCAGAGGCCGACGTTGGCGCTGCCGCCCTTGTCGCCGCTGCGCGCCCCGGCGACCATGCCCAGCGGCACGCGGCGGGTGGGCCCCGGCGGCAGCGGCTCGGGCAGCGGGGGTTCGGGCAGTTCGGCGAGTTCCGCGGTCCGTGCCGGGGGCGGGACGGGGATCCGGCGGCCGTCGTCCAGCACCGCCGTGTGCGGCACGCTCCCCGCGGCGACGTACGCCGCCTCGAACACCCCGTACGGGGCGCCCTTGCCGGGCGGCGCGGTGAGATGGAAGCCGGGGTAGCCGGCGAGGCCGAGCTCCACCGCCGCGCTGCTGACCGCCCGGCCGACGGTCTCCGGGTCCGGGTCGCGCACCACCAGTCGCAGCAGGGCGCTCGCCTCCTCCTCCACCGCAGCGTCGGCGCGGTCGGTCCGGGCGAGGGTCCACCGGACCTCGGCGGGGCGGGTTTTCGCGAGCGCCCGTTCCATCTGCTCCCGGACCAGCGCCGCCTTGGCCTCGATGTTCAGCCCGGTGAGGACGAAGACCACCTCGTTGCGGTGGCCGCCGAGCCGGTTCAGCCCCACCTTGAGGGTGGGCGGCGGCGCCTCGCCGCGCACCCCGTCGATCCGCACCCGGTCCCGGTCGAGCCGGGTGAGCCGGGCGGTGTCCAGGCGGGCGGTGACGTCCGGGCCCGCGTACCGTCCGCCGGCCGTCTCGTACAGCAGTTGCGCGGTCACCGTCCCGACCGTCACCGCGCCGCCGGTGCCGGAGTGTTTGGAGATCACCGAGGAGCCGTCGGCGTGGATCTCCGCGACCGGGAAGCCCGGATGGACGATGTCGTGCTCGGTGAAGAAGGAGTAGTTGCCGCCGGTGGCCTGGGTGCCGCACTCCAGGACGTGCCCGGCGACGACCGCCCCGGCGAGCGCGTCCCGGTCCTCGGCGGTCCAGCCGAAGTGGGCGACGGCCGGGCCGGTGACCAGCGCGGCGTCGGTGACCCGGCCCGCCACCACCACGTCGGCACCGGAGCGCAGGCACTCGGCGATGCCGGCGCCGCCGAGGTAGGCGTGGGCGGCCACCACGCCCGGGCCCCAGCCGCGGTCCAGCAGGTCGTCGCCCTCGACGTGCGCCACCCGGACGGGGACGCCGACCCGGTCCGACAGCTCCCGCACGGCGTCGGCGAGCGCGGCCGGGTTGAGGCCGCCCGCGTTGGTGACGATCCGCACCCCGCGCTCGGCCGCCAGTCCGAGGCCCTCCTCCAGCTGGCGGAGGAAGGTGCGGGCGTAGCCGAGCCTCGGGTCCCGGGCCCGGTCCCGGGCCAGGATGAGCATGGTCAGTTCGGCGAGGTAGTCCCCGGTGAGGACGTCGAGGGGGCCGCCGGTGAGCATCTCCCGGACGGCGTCGAACCGGTCGCCGTAGAAGCCGGAGGCGTTGCCGATGCGCAGGGTCACGCCGCACCTCCCGAGGGCGCCCGGCCGGGTCCGGGCGGGCCGGCGAAGGACTGGGCGATATCCAGCCAGCGGTCCGCGTCCGGCCCCTCGGCGCGTACGGCGAGGTCGCCGCGGTGGGCGCGCTGGGTGACCAGCAGACAGAAGTCGAGGGCGGGGCCGGTGACGCGCTGCGCGGCGTCCGCCGGGCCGAACTCCCACATCTCCCCGTCCGGGCCGGTGAGTTCGACCCGGAACTCCTCGCCCGGTGACGGCAGTCCGCGGGCCAGGTAGGCGAAGTCCCGGGCGCGCACCCCGATCCGGGCCACATGCCGGAGCCGGGCCGTCGGGGTGCGCTTCACCCCGAGCGCGTCGGCGACGTCCTGGCCGTGCGCCCAGGTCTCCATCAGCCGCCCGGTCGCCATCGAGGCGACGCTCATCGGCGGCCCGAACCAGGGCAGCCGCGCGCCCGCGGGCTGCCCGGCGAGGGCCCGCCGCACGGCCGCCCGGCCCTCCCGCCAGTGCTCCAGCAGTGCGGCGGGCGGGCGGGCCGCGCCGCGCTCGGCGGCGTCGTCGACGAAGGTGTCCGGGGCGCTGAGGGCCGTCGCGGCCTGCCGGGTGAAGGCCTCGGGGTCGGTGGCGGAGAGCACCGCCTGCTCGTCGGTCCAGGCCAGATGGGCGATCTGGTGGGCGATCGTCCAGCGCGGTGCGGGAGTCGGGGTCGCCCAGGCCTCCGGTGGGAGTCCGGCCACGAGCCCGTCGAGCTCCTCCCCCTCGCTCAGCAGGTCGTCGAGCACGGCACCGGGATCGGCCACGGTGCGCTCCCTTCATGGGTTGACGTGTCGTCAGCGCGTTCCGAGCCCTCCGAGCGTGGCAGCGGCCACAGAAACAATCAAGCGTGCCTGCATGATTTCTCGCCACGGTCCCGGGCGGCGGGGGCCCCAAGCTCGGGGGCCCCGTCCTCCGGGCTCGCGTTCTCGGGACTCACGTTCTCGGGACTCGCGTTCTCGGGACTCCCGCCCGCGGGGCTCGCGGCGAGGCCGCCGCGGTCCCGGCCGCTGTCGCTCTGGTGCCGACCGCTGTCGCCGTGGTCCCGACCGCTGCCGTCCTGCTCCCCGCCACTGCCGCTCTGCTCTCCGCCGCTGCCGCCGTGCTCCCCGCCGCAGCCGCGCAGCCGGCGGCGGAGACTGCCGCGCACCCGGTCACGCGCCCGGTCGCGCCGGTCCGGCATCCCGACCGCCCCGGCGCTCGCGGCCACGACCAGCGCGATGGCGAGCCCGTCGGTGAGGGTGAGCTCCTGGCCGAGGACCAGGTATCCGGCGAGGGCGGCGACGGCCGGCTCCAGGCTCAGCAGGACGGCGAAGGCGGCCTCGGGGAGGCTGCGCAGGGCGAGCAGTTCGAGGGTGTAGGGCAGCACCGAGGAGAGCAGGGCGACCGACGCGGCCAGGCCGAACAGCACGGGGTCGGTCAGCGCCACCCGGGCCTGCCCGGCACCGAACGGCAGGGCGAGCAGGGCCCCGACGGCCATGGCGATGGCGAGGCCGTCGGCGCGCGGGAAGCGGCGGCCGGTACGGGCGCCCAGCAGGATGTACCCGGCCCACAGCACGCCCGCGGCCAGCGCGAAGCCGACTCCGGCCGGATCCAGCCGGTCGAACCCGCCCCGGCCGAGCAGGAACACCCCGCACAGCGCCAGCGCCGCCCACAGCAGACTCGCCACCCGGCGGGAGGCGAGCACCGACAGGGCGAGCGGGCCGAGCACCTCCAGGGTGACCACGGTGCCCAGCGGCAGGCGGTCCAGCGCCTGGTAGAAGAGGGTGTTCAGGCCCGCCAGTGCGGCGCCGAAGCCGCACACCACGGCCCAGTCGGCACGGCTGTGACCGCGGATCCGGGGGCGGCACACCACCAGCAGGACGACGGCGGCGACGACGAGGCGCAGCGTGACCATTCCGAGCGGGCCGGTCCGCGGGAACAGCAGCGCAGCCACGGCGGAGCCGAGCTGGAGCGAGACCGCTCCGCCCGCCACCATCGCCACCCCGGCCGACCGGGGCAGCCGGGAGGCCGGCGCGGACGCCGGGCCGGACGCGGCATCCATGGGGGCGGACGCGGCGGACGGAGAGGGGGCGGGGGCAACGAGGGTGCTGTCTTCGCTCACCCCTGCACGCTAAGGAGGCGATCTTCGCCCCGTGAAATGCCGGATTCCCTGTTGTTATGCTTCGAACGCATGACCGTCGAGCTGCGTCATCTCCGCTGCTTCCTCGCCATCGCCGAGGAGGGGAGCATCACGCGCGCCGCCGCCCGGCTCCACCTCACCCAGCCCGCCGTCTCCCGCACCCTGAGCCGGCTGGAACTCGCGCTGGGCGTGCGTCTGGTGGACCGGTCGACCCACCATCTGGAGCTCACCACCGAGGGCCGGGCGTTCCGCGACAAGGCCGCGGCGGCCGTCGCCGCCTTCGACGAGGCGGTCCTCCCGGCCCGGCTGCGGCAGTGGCCGCTGCGGCTGGGGCACCCCTGGTCGGCGGCGGGCGAGTACACGACGCCGCTGCTGCGCCGGTGGAGCGAGGCGCACCCGGAGACCCCGCTGGAGCTGCTGCGCATCGACGACCGGACGGCCGGGCTGACCCGGGGCGCGGTCGACATCGCGGTGCTCCGCGGCCGGGTCGACGCCCCCGGTGTGATCACGGAGCAGCTGTACACCGAGCCGCGGGTGGCGACCGTGCCCTCCGACAGCCCGCTGGCCGCCCGGCCGGAGCTGACCCCGGCGGACATCGCCGGGGAGACGGTCGTCCTGAACAGCGTCTCCGGCCTCACCACACCGGACCTGTGGCCGGGCGGCCCGCGCCCGGCGGCGACCCTGACCGTGGCCAACACCGACGACTGGCTGGCGGCGATCGCGGCCGGCCGGGGCGTGGGCGTCACCGCGGCGGCCACCACCCGGATCCACGCGCACCCCGGGGTGACCTACGTCCCGGTCACCGGCGCGCCGGACGTCCCGGTGTTCCTGGCCTGGCGGGACACGGCGGGCCACCCGGCCATCCCGTCCCTGGTGGCCCTGGCCCGCGAGGTGGTGGCGGAGAGCGGGGGGTGAGGCCCCTTTACCCCGGGATTTCGCAGGGGCAGGGGGATGCAGCGGGCAGCCGACGGAGGGGGGACGTCCGCCGGCTGCCCTGTCTCAGGTACGGCGGCGCCCGTAAACGGGACAGCCGCTCAGGACGGGATCGAAGGGCCGGAGCCGGTAGATGCTCATGCACTCCGGACAGGCGTACTGGATCGCGCCGGGCCCGCTGCCGGTCTCGATGAGCGCAATCAGGGTGGGCCGGCCGGTGTAGCCCTGGTGCCAGGTGCACCACCGCACGGCGCTCATGCGCGCTCCCGGTGCTGGTGGTGGACCAGGAGCCACTGACAGTCGCTCGCCAGGGTCGAGACCTGGATGTGCGCGGAGAGCGGGCCGTCGCCCACCCCCTGCTTCACCTGGCGGTGGATGCCGTCGAGCTTGGCGCGGGCCGTGTACCACGTAAGGCTGCCGCGCCAGAGCCGGTCGACGGCGGCTTCGGCGTCGGGGAGCAGGAGCTGAATGTGCCCGAGGAGGAGTTCCTCGACGGCGGTCAGCTCATCCATGTCAAGACGGCCGGTTCCGGTCCGTAAGGCCCGTTCGATGGTCGCCTGGATGGTGACTTCGTCAATGGGAGCGGTGGCGTCCGGCGCGGACGTGCCCCCGGGTGGTTCGTTCATTGCGGCAGCACTCACAGTGCACGCCTCTCAACTAGGAGTAGTGAGCTGCCTCAAGGTTAGAGAGTGAGCTAGCGCAAGACAAGCCATTGGAGTGGACTAGCTCACACTCCAACTGGCGTGCGATGCTCCAGATATGACCAGTACTCAGCCCCGCATCCGAATCGCCGAGTTCTACCGGCAGCTCATCCGGGACGGGCATATCGTCCCCGGCGACCGACTGCCCACCGTTCGTGAAATGTCCGAGCAGCACAGCGCCGCCACCGCCACCGTGCGGGCCGCCATGGGATGGCTCCGCGTTGAGGGATGGATCGTCACCACCCAGCGCGGCTCATTCGTGGCCGAGCAGACCACCAACGCCGCCTCACCCCGGGACCGGCTCGACCGCGTCCGCCGCAGGGGCAGTGTCCTGGCCGATGGCGAGACCAAGCGGGTCGTCGGCGCGGACCTGATCGTGCCGCCGCTCTACGTCGCCGAACTGTTCGACCAGGACCCGGGCGCCCAGGTAGTGCGCCGCGAGTACGTCGTCGGCTCCGGCGCCCAGCGCCTGGCCCTTGAGGTGGACTGGTATCCGGCAGAGTTCGCCGAACTCGTCCCCGACCTTCTGGAGACGGTGCCGGGACAGAGGATCGGCGACCAGCCTGGCCGCGGTGACGACCTGCTGGCGCTGATCGAGGCAGCCACGGGCCGCACGGTGCGGCACGGCAGGGATGCCATGCACGGCCGGGCCGCGGACCAGCGCGAGGCCAACCACCTCGGCATCCCGACCGGGGCGCCGATCCTGGCGGGCACACACGAGTGGTCCGACGACGACGGGGTGATGGTGTACGGGGAGTGGTGCCTGCCGCAGCGGCTGACGATCGGGTACGAGTACCAGCTCTGACTCTGAACCCGCGAAGGTGCCCCCGCCGGCCGGAGCCGAACGGGGGCACTTTGCTGACCAAGGAGCGGCGTTGAGGGCGGCTGCGCGGGGGCAGCCGGCTACGCAGGAACCCGGAAGCCGGAAGCCCGGACCCGATCGGCACCCGGCCCACGCGCCCCGCCTTCCGTCTCCCGCCCTCTCGGAAAGGAACACGGAAAACGTGAAACGGCCCGCCGGAAATTCCGACGGGCCGTCACCACGGAAGCAATGGCCGAAATGTATCCGGCCGGCGCATCAGGCGTGGCGGAAGAACTTCACGTAACCGCCGTTGTCCGGGCGCTCCCACAGGCCCTTGAAGGCCCAGTTGATGTAACCGCCGTCGCCGGTGTTGGTGAATTCGCCGTCCTCGAAGACCCAGATGCCGTAGACGACACCGTCGTAGGTGGCCGAGCCGTAGCCCTGGACCCCGTTGAGGTGCTCCTCGTAGCCCTGGCTGAGGTTCATCACCATGACGTTGTACTTCTGGCCGCTGGCGTAGAACGCCGACTCCATGAGGTTCTTGACGAAGCCCTCACGGTTCTGGGCGGTCTTGATCGACGCCTCGATCTTGTTGGCGATGCCGAGGACGTCGACGTTCATGTTCAGGTTGGCGTTCGCGCCGACGCTGACCGGCGACTCGCCGGCCGCGGCGGCCGCCGCGGCCGGGGACGCCGAGGCGGTCGCCGGGAAGGCGACGGCGGTCGCGGTGAGCGCGGCACACAGCGTCACGGCGGCGAGGCTCTTCTTCACAATGCTGCGGGGGGACATGGTTCTCCTCGTTCTCTGCGGGACTGCGGAGCCATTTATCCGACTCACCGGTAACACAACTGGCGAGTAACGGAGATGGGTCCGGAATCGTGCGGGATTGGTCCGCTCGGTCCGAACGGGAACGATGCTTCGACGCCCCGCTCATGATCGGCTCACAGCCCGCTCACACCACCCCGAAAGCCCTTCTTCGGCGTTCCGCTTACGATGTCGTCCAGATGGCGAGATAACCGGGTACCCCGAAGCAACCCTGCTCTCTCCGGAACGTCTTTCGAGGCACAAGACCGTTTCGGCGCAAGCCTGTTCAGCAAGAGGGAACTCGAGGCACGATGGTTCAGTTTCGGCTACTGGGGCCGGTTGAAATCGAGATGAACAATGGCCGGCTGATCCCGCTGGGTTCGGGGCGGATCCGCACCGTGGCGGCGGTGCTGATGAGCGAGGTCAATCAGGTCGTCCCGGTGGGCCGGCTGATCGACCTCGCCTGGGACGCGGAGCCGCCGGCCCGGGCGCGGGGCGTCGTCCACAACCATGTGCACCGACTGCGGCAGTTGCTGGCCGGACACGCCGAACTCGTCACCCGGGGCACGGGATACGCACTGGCGGCCGACCCCGTCACGGTGGACGCCACCCGGTTCCGGCACCTGGTGGCCGCCGCGCGCGGCGCCGAGCCGCACCGGGCCGTGCCGGTGCTGCGCCAGGCCCTCGGGCTCTGGCGCGGGGACGCCCTGGCCGACGTCCCCGGCGAACGGGTGCGCCGGATGCTCGGCGTGGGGCTGACCCAGTCGCGGGTCGCGGCCCTCCAGGACCTCGGACGGCATCTGCTGCACCTCGGCCGGCACGGCGAGCTGATCACCGAACTCACCGCGGGAGTGGCGGAACACCCGCTGCACGAGGAGCTGACCGCGCTGCTCATCCGCGCCCTGCAGGCCGACGGACGGCAGGCCGAGGCACTCGACCAGTACTACCGCGCGAAGCGGCAGCTCAACGACGAACTCGGCATCGACCCCGGGCCCGCGCTGCACGGCGCTTATCTCGCGGTGCTCGGCGGGGAGACGGTGCCGGCGCGGCCGGTTCCCGCCCCCGGGCGCCGGGCACCGGTCCGCGCCGCGTCCGCCGGCCCGTTGACCGTACGCGGCGGGCCCGCGCCCGGCGGGCCCTGGCACGACCGGATCGCCGGCGTCCGCAGCGGGCCGGCCCCCGCCGACGACGTCTGGCGCCCGCCGGCATCCGTCGCCGCCGCCGCACCGATGCCCGGCCCCGTACCGGACTTCTGCGGCCGGGAGCGGGAACTCGCCGCCCTGGACCGGGCCGCCGCGCCGCCCGGCGCCGGGTGCGTGGTCCTGGCGGGCGGGGCCGGCACGGGCAAGACCACCCTGGCGGTGGAGTGGGCGCACCGGCGCCGGTCCGACTTCCCCGACGGTCAGTTCTTCCTCGGCCTGCGGGGACTCGGCCCGGAGCCCCGCGAGCCCGGGGCGGCCCTGTCCCTGCTGCTCACCGCCCTCGGCGTGCCGGAGGAATCGATTCCGCCCGCTGGGGAGGACCGTTCGGCGCTGTACCGGTCGCTGGTCGCCGGCCGCCGGATCCTGGTGGTCCTGGACGACGCGGGCACCGTCGGCCGGGTGCGCCCCCTGCTGCCCGCCGCCCCGGGCTGTCTGACGGTGGTCACCAGCCGCAGACGGCTGACCCCGCTGGCGGTCCGGGACGGCGCCACCCTGGTGACGGTGGGCCCGCTCGCCCCGGACGACGCGCTGGCGATGCTGGGCTCCGCGCTGGGCCCGCCGCGGATCGCCGCCGAGGTGGACGCGGCCCGGCGGGTCGTCGGCCTCTGCGACCGGCTGCCGCTGGCGCTGCGGATCTCCGCCGCCCGGCTCATGGCCCACCCCGACTGGAGCCTGGAGTGCTGGGGCCTGCGGCTGACGGACGAGCGGCGGCGGCTGACCGAACTGTCCGCGCCCGGCGAGGACTCGGCCATGGACGCCGCGCTCCGCCTCAGCCATGACGCGCTCTCGCCCGGCGCCGCGGGGCTGTTCCGCGTCCTCGGGCTGCTCCCCGGCCCCCGGATCGAGGTCTCCCGGGCCGCCGAACTCGCCGGGCAGGACCTGGACCGCACCCGCCGCGAACTCGCCGAGCTGTGCGACGCGCATCTGCTCCAGGAGCACGTCACGGGCCACTACCTCCGGTCCGACCTGGTCCGGATCTATGCGCGGCAGCTGGCTCTCCCCGGCCCGGCCGCATGAGGGCCGGGCCGGGGACGGAGCGTCAGGTGCCGCCGCGGCTGCGGTCGGCGAGAAGTCGGCGGCCGGGATGCGCGAACACCGGCCGCCCGCCCGAGCGGGTCAGCGGCCCAGGTTCTCCTTCACCCGCTTGCCCTCGGCGGACTCGCCCAGGGTCTTCCACAGCTTGGCGGAGCTGAGGGAGGTGTAGACGCCGGGGGCGCCCTGCGCCGCGCAGCCGTCGCCGTAGGAGACGATGCCGGTCTGGATGGGCTCCTCGCGGCCGGGCACCGTGCGGAAGATCGGGCCGCCGCTGTCGCCCTGGCAGGAGTCCTTGCCCTCCACGCCGGCGCAGAAGTTGACCTTGGAGTTGTACTCCTTGTAGCTCACCTGGCACTCGGCGTGCGAGAGCACCGGAACCTTCACCTCACGGAGCCGGTCCGGGGTGTGCGGGATATCCGTGTCGGTGTTGCCCCAGCCGATGACGGTGGCCTTGGCGCCCGGGCGGATCAGCGCGTCCGTGCCCGAGGTCGGCATCTTGGCGGGGGCGATGCCCTTGACCGGCTCGGCCAGTTCGATGAAGGCCATGTCGTAGGCCGCGTCGCCCTTGCTGTAGCGGGGGTGCACCACGAGACCGGAGTCGCCGGGACCCTCGGACTTCCGGACGTTCCGGACCTGGCCCTGCTCGGAGTCGGAGAGCACCGTGCGGCCGACGGCGACCTGGAGCTTCTTCGGATTCTCGCCCTCGACGCAGTGCGCCGCGGTCATGACGACGTTCGGCGCGATGAGGCTGCCGCCGCAGAACTGCCGCTTGAGGGCGTTCCCGGAGCCCTTGTGCAGCAGGGCGGCCATGAACGGGTACGCGTCGTTGGACGCGCCGCTGCCGCCGACGATCCGCGTGCTGGGGCGCGAGCGCTCGCCGGACGGGGCGTCGGCCTGGGCCGCCGGCGCGGCCGTCGCGACGAGGGCCGCAACCGCGGCGGACGCCATACCGGCGGCGGCTATTCTCCGGGCGTTGCGACGGGAGGAAGAAATGCGCATGGGGGGTCTCCTCTGTGCGTAACGAAACTCCGGCAAGCGGAAATGGGGGCTCGCGGAATCGAGCCCGACATGCTTGGGGAGAAGCGACGTTGAGCAACCCTAGAAGTCGCCCGGCGGTCGCGTCAAAGAATTCCCGGAGGAATTCCGGTTGTTCGGCACAGGGAATGCGATGGGAACGCGGCGGGCCATTCTTCACGCCGCTCACTCAGACGCGGAACCGGCTCCCGAGGTTGATCCGGAATCCGAAGTTCTTGGTACGGGACGGGCTTTGTGCGGGGCGGGCTTGTACGGGGCGGGCTTTGTACGGGTGGGCTTTGTACGGGTGGGCTTCGTACGGGGTGGGCTTCGTACGGGGCGGAGGCGGCCGGTGACCGGCAGGGCGCGGAGCGGGCGTGCGGGATTCCCCGGGGAGTTCGGCGGGAACCGCCCCGGGCGTTCGGCGGGAAGCCCCGGCCGTTCGGCGGGAACCGCCCCGGGCGTTCCGTGGGAAGCCGCCCCGGGGTCCGCGGGCGTCACCGGGCCGACGGCACGCGTGCCCCGGGCGTCCCGGCACCCGGCACCCGGCACCCGGCACCCGGCACCCGGCAGGAGGTTTCCCCCTGCCCCTCACAAGTGCTCCGCGAGCACCTCCGCGAGGTGCCGCCCGCGGCGGCCGGACAGCTGGTCGAGCTGGGTGCGGCAGGAGAAGCCGTCCGCGAGGATCTCCGTCCCGGCGGGCGCGGACCGCACCGACGGCAGCAGCTGTTCCTCCGCGCAGGCCACCGACACGTCGTAATGGCCGTGCTCGAAGCCGAAGTTGCCCGCCAGGCCGCAGCAGCCGCCGCTCAGCTCACCGGTCAGCCCGGCCCGTTCCCGCAGCCTCCGCTCCGCCGCGTCCCCGAGGACCGCGTGCTGGTGGCAGTGGGTCTGGCCGGCCACCGGGCGGTCCAGCCGCGGCGGCTCCCAGTCCGGCGCGTACTGGTCCAGGGCCTGCGCGAAGGTCCGCACGGACGAGGCGAGTTGCGCGGCGCGCGGATCGTCGTCCACCAGCTCCGGGAGGTCCGTCTGCAGGGCCGCCGCACAGCTCGGCTCCAGCACCACGAGCGGCAGCCCGGAGCCGAGCACCGGCGCCAGCGCGCCCAGGGTGCGCCGCATGACCTTCCGCGCCCGGTCGAGCTGCCCGGTCGACACCCAGGTCAGCCCGCAGCACAGCGCTCCGCGCCGGGGCGCGGGCGGCAGCACGACCCGCAGCCCGGCCGCCTCCAGCACGGCCACCGCCGACCGGCCGACCGACGGCGCGAGGTGCTCGGTGAAGGTGTCCGGCCACAGGACGACCGTCCGGCCCCGCTCCGCCCCGGCCTGCCCGCTGCCGGGCGGACCCTCCCGCTTCCGCCACCACCGGGTGAACGGCTCGGGCGCCAGCTCCGGAACGCTCCGCTCCGGCGCGATGCCGCCGAGCCGTTTGCCGATACCACCCAGCGGACCGCGCGCCGCCGCGTTGAGCAGCGGGGCCGACCGCAGTGCCGCCGCCGAGCGCAGCCACACCGGCAGCCACCCCATCGCGTAGTGGGCCGCCGGGCGTACCCGCCCCTCGTAGTGGTGGTGCAGGAACTCCGCCTTGTAGGTGGCCATGTCCACCCCGACCGGGCAGTCGCTGCGGCACCCCTTGCAGCTCAGACAGAGGTCCAGGGCGTCCCGCACCTCCGTGGAGCGCCAGCCGTCGGTGACGACCTCGCCCGCGAGCATCTCGTGCAGCAGCCGCGCCCGGCCCCGGGTGGAGTGCTGCTCCTCGCCCGTCGCCCGGAACGACGGGCACATCACCCCGGCCCCGGAGACCGCGGTGGTACGGCACTTGGCGACGCCCACGCACCGGCGCACCGCCGCGGAGAAGTCGCCGCTGTCGTGCGGGTAGCCGAACTCCACGTCGACCGGCTTCCGGGGCAGCGACGCGAAGCGCAGGTTCTCGTCGAGCCGGTCCGGCCGGGCCAGGATGCCCGGGTTGAGCCCGCCCGCCGGGTCCCACAGGTCCTTGAACTCCTCGAACGCGCCGACCAGTTCGGTCCCGTACATCCGCGGCAGCAGCTCCGCCCGCGCCTGCCCGTCACCGTGCTCCCCGGAGAGCGAACCCCCGTGCTCCACCACCAGGTCGGCGAGGTCCTCGGAGAAGTGCCGGAAGCGCCGCACGCCGTCCCGGGTCAGCAGGTCGAAGTCGATCCGGACGTGGATGCAGCCGTCGCCGAAGTGCCCGTACGGCGTGCCGCGCAGCCCGTGCTCGGCCATCAGAGCGCGGAAGTCCCGCAGATAGCCGCCGAGCCGGGCGGGCGGCACCGCGCAGTCCTCCCAGCCCGGCCAGGCCTCGCTGCCGTCGGGCATCCGGGTCGCGGTCCCCGAGGCGTCCTCGCGGATCCGCCACAGGGCGCGCTGCCGGGCCGCGTCGGTGACCACGTCGTGGTCGGTGGTGCCGTCCGCGGCGGCCCGGCACAGTGCGTCGGCCCGCGCCCGCGCCTCCGCCGCGTCGGCGCCGCCGACCTCGACGAACAGCCAGGCGCCGCCCTTGGGCAGCCGGGCCGCCGCGGCGCCGGGCACCAGGTCGGAGGCCATGCCCTCGACGGTCAGCGGCCCGTGCGGCAGCAGGGTGTGCGCGGCGTCGGCGGCCGCGCCCTCGTCCTCGTAGCCCAGCACCGCCAGGACCCGCGCGCCGGGCGCCTCGACGAGCCGGACGCTCGCCTCGGTGAGCACCCCGAGCGTGCCCTCGCTGCCGGTGAAGGCCCGCGCCCAGTCGGCCCCCTTCTCCGGCAGCAGCTCGTCCAGGGCGTAGCCGGAGATCCGGCGGGGCAGCTCGGGGAAGCCGGTGCGCAGCAGCGCGAGGCGCGCGGCGACCAGGGCCTCGGTGCCGTCCCGCAGCCGTGCCGGGAGCCCCGCGGTCCGCTCGCCGCGGCCCAGCCGGACGCGCTCGCCGCCGTGGGTCAGGACGTCCAGCTCGTGCACGCTGTCGGCGGTGGTGCCCCAGGCGACGGAGTGCGAGCCGCAGGAGTTGTTGCCGATCATCCCGCCGAGGGTGCAGCGGGCGTGGGTGGACGGGTCGGCGCCGAAGGTGAGCCCGTGCGCGCCCGCCGCCCGGCGCAGCTCGTCGAGGATCACCCCGGGCTGGACGACGGCGGTCCGGTTGTCCGGGTCGACGGACACGATGCGGTTCATGTGCCGGGTGAAGTCCAGCACCACGCCCACCCCGGTGGCCTGCCCGGCGATCGACGTCCCGCCGCCGCGGGGGACGACCGGCAGCCGGTGCTCGCGGCAGACGGCGAGCGCGGCGGCGACGTCGTCGGCGTCCCGCGGCGCGACGACGGCGTCCGGGACCCGCCGGTAGTTCGACGCGTCCATGGTCATCAGTGCCCGGCTCGTGGAGTCGAAGGAGACCTCGCCACGGACCGCTGTCCGCAGCGCCCGCGCCGCGTCCGGGGAGAGCTCGCTGTCCCTGCGCCTGTCCATGGGCCCAGCCTGCCCGAAACCCGGCCGCCTTCACCTGTGCGGACGGTGAAGGATCCGTAGGGCGGACGGGTGACGGGGCCATTGTGGGGACGGCGGAGGGGCCGTCGTACGGACGGTGACGGGGCCGCCGGGGCCGCCGGAGGGGAGACGGTGAAGGGGCCGCCGGAGCCCGCCGTGGGGACGGTGAAGGGCCTGTCGGCGCCGCACCACGTTCAGCCACCCGGGGCCCCGGCCTGCGCATCCCTCGCCGGCGCCGGCCCCGGACCCGCGCCCTCCGCACGGCGCCGCGCCCCCGGCGGCCCCCTCGCAAAGCGGAACGGTATGTCTCATCCGCTGGACTCGGCCCTGCCACCCCGCCCGGACGGACTAGGCTGCCCACCGTGGCTGAGATCCAGATTCCCGCTGACATCAAGCCCGCCGACGGTCGTTTCGGCTCGGGCCCGTCCAAGGTGCGTACGGAGGCGCTCAGCGCCCTGGCGGCCACCGGAGACTCCCTCCTCGGCACGTCCCACCGCCAGGCCCCGGTGAAGAACCTGGTCGGCCGGGTGCGCGACGGCGTCCGCTCCCTGTTCTCCCTGCCCGAGGGCTACGAGGTGGTGCTCGGCAACGGCGGCTCCACCGCCTTCTGGGACATCGCGACCCACGGACTGATCGAGAACAAGTCCCAGCACCTGTCCTTCGGCGAGTTCTCCTCCAAGTTCGCCAAGGCCGCGGGGCTCGCCCCCTGGCTGGCGGACCCCACCGTCATCGCCTCCGACCCCGGCACCCACCCCGAGCCGCGGGCCGAGGCCGGTGTCGACGTCTACGGCCTCACCCACAACGAGACCTCCACCGGTGTCGCCGCCCCCATCAAGCGGGTCGCGGGCGCCGACGAGGGCTCCCTGGTCCTGGCGGACGCCACCTCCGGCGCCGGCGGCCTGCCCGTCGACATCACCGAGACCGACGTCTACTACTTCGCACCGCAGAAGTCCTTCGCCGCGGACGGCGGTCTCTGGCTCGCCGCCTTCTCCCCCGCCGCCCTGGAGCGCGCCGCCCGGATCCACGCCTCCGGCCGCCACATCCCCGAGTTCTTCTCGCTGCCCACCGCGATCGACAACTCGCTGAAGAACCAGACGTACAACACCCCGGCCCTGGCCACGCTCTTCCTCCTCGCCGACCAGCTGGACTGGATGAACGGCAACGGCGGCCTGGACTGGGCCGTCGAGCGCACCGCCGACTCCTCCTCCCGCCTCTACGGCTGGGCCGAGAAGTCCCCGCACGCCACCCCGTTCGTCACCGACCCGGCCAAGCGCTCCCAGGTCGTCGGCACCATCGACTTCAACGACGACATCGACGCCGCCGCCATCGCCAAGGTGCTGCGCGCGAACGGCATCGTGGACACCGACCCCTACCGCAAGCTGGGCCGCAACCAGCTCCGGGTCGCCATGTTCCCCGCCGTCACCCCCGCCGACGTCGAGGCCCTGACCGCCTGCATCGACTACGTCATCGACAAGCTCTGAGGCGTCACCGCACCTCGTTCTCCGTCGCACGGGCCCCGGAATCCGCGTTCACCGCGGATTCCGGGGCCCGTACGCGTGCGCGGCCACGCCGCACGGCTACCCCGGCTCGCAGGGAAGCTCAGCGGCTGTCCCGTCGGTCACAGCCCGACCGGGTTGAGGTAGGTGGCCGGGTGGGTGGCGCCGTCCTGCTTGAGGATCTGGCCGCCGAACGGCCACTTCAGGGTGAAGTGCTCCGTCTCGTTCGGCGGGGTGACCAGGAACTTCGCCGGAACGAACTTCTCCTTCTGCGGCGTGGACCCGGCCACCGGGAGCAGGGTGATGCTGAAGTCCACCGTGTCCCCCTTCTCCAGGGTCATCTTCTCGGGCCGCTTGGAGGAGCGCGCCAGCGACCAGGTGCCGTCGGTCCCCTGAGCGCCGACCATGTCGACACCGGCGAAGCCGGACAGGGTGCAGGTGCGGTTGCTCCGGTTGCTGAACCAGATGTGGGCCTGGGTCTGCTTCTCGGTCTGCTCCATCTCCGGCCTCGCGTCCTCCCCCATGGCGAAGCCGGCCTTCAGGTCGGCGGTGTGGCAACGGGTCGGCTGGGCCTTGGCCGGGGCGGCCGCGGCCGGGACGGCGGTAGCGGCGGTGCCGGCGACGACGACGGCCGCAAGGGCCACGGCGGTCAGCTTGCTCTTCATGTCGGGTTCCCCTCCGATACGAATCGGCGCACGAGGTCATTGCGCGCCGTACGCACCTGAAGATGCGCAAGGCCCGGGGGAGGTTCGGTGCGCCGAGGAACCTTTTCAGGACAAACCGGGGAACCTTTTCACGACAAAAGGGGGCGCGGCTCACGACGCATGGGGGCGCGCGGCCCGTTGTGGCGCCGCGGGGAGGACACCGCGATCACTTGCCATCCCGGGCACGCCGACCCGGTTCACCCCAGACTGGGCGACCTACGCTGCGGTGAAGGCGCAGCGGCGCACGGGGCTGCGCCGACCCTCCGGATGACGTCCGCACCGCTCTGTGCCTCCATGGAGGCATGGCCACACCAGGACTCGCACCGTTCGTGCGGCAGGGCTGCGTCCTGCTGACCACGCACAAGCGGGACGGCACGTCCGTGGGGACGCCCGTCCACATCGCCGTCGAGGGCGACCACGCCTACATCCGCACCTTCGGCAAGGCCGGCAAGGTCAAGCGGATGCGCAACTTCCCCGAGGTGGAGATCGCCCCGTGCACCCGCTTCGGCAAACCGACCGGCCGCACCCGCCGCGCCCGGGTCCGCCTGCTCGACGCCGGAGGCGGCGAGAACGCCCACGCCGGCGCCCTGATCGAACGCAAGTACCCGGTGGTGCAGCGCTACCTCGTCCCGGCGGCCCACCGCATCCAGCGCGACCGGACGCTCCACTACGAGCTGCGGCTGGTGGAGGGCGAATCGGCATCCTGACCCGCGGCCGTGCACACCAGCGAGCGCCGGCTCAGCTCCGTCGGCCCGGTGTCGTCTGCGTTCTTACGGGGCGCATCTCGGCAGTCGGCAAGCCCAGCACCACATCCCCCGTGTACTGGACAGCCATAGTCATCGACCCACCACGCAGGAACGTCACTGTCGGTATATCCCGGTGACGGCGGACCCCGTCCTCTCAAGTCATCACCCTGCGCGGTGAATCCATGACGGATTGGTGCACACCGCTGTAGCGTCCAGACGTACATGACAACTTCACCATCCAGGGAGCACACCGTGCGCCGTCGCACCACGTCCGCCCTCTCCGTGGCGGCCGCAGCCTTCCTTCTCGCCGCCTGCGGCGGCGGGACGGAAAAGAAGAGCGACGAGATCTCCGGCGCGAACAAGGGCCAACCCTCGGCTTCATCGAGCACCTCAACGGCCGACGACCACGTCAAGCGACCGAAGATGCCATTCCCCGGCGACTACAAGTCGATTGCCGACTGGAAGGCGCCGACGGATTCTCAACAGGCAGCCGCGCTGAAAGACGCCCTGAACTTTTCAGTGGCCATCCGTCACGGCGTCATCGAGCAGGATGCGAATGATCCGGCATACCTCTTCTATGCAGCCCCCGGAAGCGCGAAAGAATACGCCAAGGATCAAATTCAGAAGCACATCGACGGGGGCTGGACGCTGACCGGCACCGAGCGCTGGAGCCGACCCGAAGTCAGAGTTTCCCCGGACGGCAAAAGGGCAGCCGTAAGCTTCTGCCATGACCAGTCGAAACTGTACGGCAGGGAAGTAAAGACCAAGAAGGTTCTCCGGACGAAGGAGAGCGACAAGGACTACTCCGTCTTCGAGCTGGTGATGGAGCGCGCCCCCGAGGAAAATCTTTGGCGGGCCAAGTCGATTGAGGTCAAGGGGGAGGCCACACAGTGCAAGGACGTTTCGCAACAAGACTGACCGTCTCCGGACTACTGGCTGTCTCGTTAGCCTGCCCGGCAGCCCCGGCGTTCGCCGGGGACCCGGTGGACATCACCACCCCCGCCAAGGGAGGGCGGAAGGACGACACACTCTACGCCCAGGCCGCGAAGATCTCCTACGACACCTCGAAGAACGGATCGGGGCGTTCGACGGGCGGCCTGACCGTGTCCGGAAGCAATTGGACTCCGCCTCCCTGCTGGTACGCACCGTTATGGAACCCCAAGGAATTCGCGAAGAAGACCGAGAAGGAGTACAAGGAAACCCTCAACTACCCCGGACAGGCGAACTACGCGAAACGGGCCGTTGACGAGTATCGCCGGGAGTACAAGGACGGCAAGTACAAGAACTACAACAAGGACAAGCAAGGAAAGGGCATGTGGTGGGCCGCGGTGGAGAACCCCGCGGAGCCGGATGTCCTCAAAAGGGGATCCTGTGACCGGCTGCCATTCTGGGCAGACAACGGTAAGACCCCGAACGTCGAGAACGCAATCGATCCGGAAATCCTTGCCGGGCTGGCATACCAGCAGATCAAGGTCCCCGAAAGCAGAATCGAGCTCAATCCGGACGACCGTCAGACGGTCAACCTCGCGACCTGGGCCTGGCTGGACAGAGCCACCTTCAAGCCAATTTCGGTCACGGCCTCTGTCACCGGGGGACTCAACATTCAGGCGACCACCACCGCAACGCCGGTCGCACTCAAGCTGGATGCGGGAACCAAGGACGTCGAATTGCACCCGTCATCCGGCGAATGCCCGATCGGCAAGGACGGCAGCATCGGCCGGCCCTACTCCAAGGGAAACGCCGAACGGACTCCCCCGTGCGGACTGACCTATCTGCGAGCCACATCGGGCACCGCGCCGTACAAGCTCAGAGCGACCATTTCCTGGAAGGTCGAGTGGAAGGGGACCGGGGGCACGGGCGAACGGCTGCCGGACGGAGCCTTCGGCACCGACCAGGAAGTCACCGTGCAGGAAGCCCAGGCCGTCGTCGGCTCACGCAGCGGCACCGGTTCATGACCTCTGCACCAGCGGCCTGAACAGGGTCCGCGCCGCGGGGCAGGCCAGTCGCAGACCGGTGGGTGCCGGGCCGTCCGCCCGAGGCCCGGTACCCACGGTGTGAGGCCGCCAATCTGGGGTCCCGTACTCATGACAGCGCCCCGGCCCGCCCCTGATGCTGGCCTGGCCCGGCGCTCCTCGCGCCGGTCCGTACCGATGTCTCATCCGTACCGATGTCTCCGTCCGTACCGATGTCTACGAGGGCTGATCGAATGGGTGCCGTGTCCGTCCCCCGAGCGCTGCCCCCGGCGCTGGCCGCCGGCGTGCTCTGCGCGCTGGTCCTCTCCGGGCTCCAGCCGCACGACCGGCTGACCTGGGTCCTGGAGACGTTCTGGGTGATCGTCGGCCTGCCACTGCTGGTGCTGCTGTGGAGGCGGTTCCCGCTCACCCCGCTGCTGTGCTGTCTGCTCGCCGCGCACGCGCTGGTCCTGATCGTCGGCGGGCACTACACCTACGCCGAGGTCCCGTTCGGGCACTGGCTGCAGGACACCCTCGGCCTGGAGCGCAACCCCTACGACCGGATCGGCCACCTCACGCAGGGCTTCGTGCCCGCGATCCTCGTCCGCGAACTGCTGGTCCGCACCTCGCCGCTGCGCGGCAGCGCCTGGCTGGCGCCGCTCACGGTCTGCGGCTGCCTGGCGTTCAGCGCTTTCTTCGAGATGATCGAGTGGTGGGCGGCGCTGGCGGGCGGCGCGTCGGCCGACGCCTTCCTCGCTACCCAGGGGGACGAGTGGGACACCCAGTGGGACATGGCCTGTGCGCTGATCGGGGCAGTGCTCGCGCTGACCCTTCTCAGCCGGTTCCATGACCGCCAATTGGCCCGCCTCACGGCCCCGGCCGACGCCCCGGCTGCCCCGCCCGCGGTCCCGGCCTGATCCCGCTGCGGCCGGCCGCACCACAGGCCCACCGGCGCACCACAGCCCCATCGCCGCACCACGAGGCCGGGCGCCGCGCCCCGAAGCCTGGCACCGCACCACGACGCCTGGAACCGACCACGAGCCCGGCCGCCTGGGCTGCGGTGCCGCCGGGGCTGCGGCGCGGCCGTCACCGTCGGCGGAAGATCCGGCCCAGCCCCAGCAGCAGCACGGCCACCCCGGCCACCAACAGCGCGCCCACCACCAGATTGAGGTCGGATTCGAGACTGCTGTCGCTGTCGTTCCGGTCCCGCGCGCCGGAGGAGCCCTTGCCGTCCTCGGACTCCTCCTGCTCCGCCGAGTCGGGCAGCAGCTCGCTCCGCAGATCCACCCGCGTCACCCGGGACCGGGCGCCCTCCGTGCCGTACATCAGCGCCCGGCCGTCGGGCGTGAAGGTCACCGACTCGCCCTGCCGCTGTATCGGCAGGCTGGGCTGCCCGAGACGCTCCGGGGCGCCGTCCTTCCAGCGGTACTCCAGCGCCGAGAAGTAGCTGCGGACGGCGAGCCGGCTGCCGTCGGGCGAGAAAGCGGCGTCGGTGGCCCACAGGTCGATGTCGGCGATTCGCTCGAAGGTGTTCACCCCGGACGCCGACATCCGCTTCGGCCCCGCGAACAGCCCGCCGCCGTCCTCGTGCTTGCTGATGATGTAGACCCGGCCGGTCTTCGGGTGGACCAGCAGCGACTCCGCGTCGCGCGGCCCCCCGTCGTAGCGGACGGTGTAGCGCACCGGGGTGACCGTGGTGTCCCGCAGCTCCTTCGGCTCCTGGAACTGGTAGATCCACACCTCGGGCCAGCCACCGCCCAGGTTGTCGCCGATGTCCCCCACGTAGACCCGGCCGCCGGGCCCGACGGAGATCGCCTCGACGTCCCGGGTGTCGATGCCGCTGAGCGTGACGGTGGCGACGGTGCGGCCCGTGGCGCTGTCGACCGCGTAGACGTACGGGCCGTCGTCGCTGTCGTTGTGCGTCCAGTAGATCCCGGGGTGCTCGCGGCTGGCGGCCAGCCCGCTGGACTCGGTGATCCGTTGGTCCTCGATGCTGAACGAGGACGGGCCGTCGGGATCGGCGGCCGCCGCGGGCACGGCGGCCGGAACCACAACCAGGGCAGCGGCGCCGAGGGCGCACAGAAGCGAACGCATCCCTCAAGATTGCCACCTGCCGGACATCCGCGGTGCCACGCGAACCGGCCGGGAGTACCGTTCTGATGTCGAGTCAGAACGGAGTTCAGTATGCCCGAGCACACTGACATGCACATCGGCACTCGTCTTCGCGAGGTGCGCAAGCGCCGCGGGATGACCCAACGGGACCTCGCCGGAGCCTCGAAGGTCTCCCTCTCCCTGATCCGGAAGCTGGAGCAGGGAGAGGTGTCCGACACGCGGATGGAGACCGCGCGCCGTCTCGCTGCCGCCCTTCGCATCCCCACCACAACCCTGCTCACCCGCGACGCTGCCCCGGCAGCCCGCGGCGTCGCCGACCAGTGGGCTCCCGTGCGCGCCGCACTGGGCGCGCCTCACACCTGGACCGGACCGGACGATGAGCCGACGGTAGCCGGAGTCTCCGACGCGCTCACCGCCGCTCTCCCGCTCTTCTCCGGCGACAAGTTCGCCGAACTGGCTGTCGTTCTCCCTGCCTTGCTGCGCGACGCGGATGCCGTGGCGGAGACCGATCCCGAGGGGCGAGCGGTCCGCGTCCGGCTCCTCCAGCTCACGGGCTGGCTCCTCACCCAGACACGGCAGTACGACACGGCGAGCGAGGCCCTGGCTCGCTCACTCGATGACGCCGGCGACCGGCTGCAAGGAGCCGCGTCGGTCAACACTTTGTGCTGGCTACTACTCCGCCAGGGAAAAGTCGCCGAGGCCCGGGAGCTGGCGACTCGATGGGCGGACGACACCGAGCCGCGCCTCTCCCGGGCGACGCCGGCTGAACTGAGCGCGTGGGGCTGGATGCTGCTCCGCATTTCGGCGTCCGCGGTCCGGGACAACCGTGAGGGGGAGGCCTCAGACGCGCTCCGACTCGCCCGCTCGGCGGCCGTCGCGCTCGGCCGTGAGTATGCGCCCCGCCACGACTTCCTCCGCACCTTCGGCCCGGTGACGGTGGCCATGAAGCGGACGGAGAACGCCGCCGTCAAGGACCGCCCCGACCGTGTGCTGAGCCTCGCGTCGACGCTGCCCACAGACCGCCTGCACCCCACGTCGAGCAACCGGAACAGGCACCGCCTCGATGTCGCGAGCGCGCACACCTCGATGCGTCAGTACGCCGAGGCCGTCGGCGTCCTGGCCGAGATCCGGGAGGAGTCGCCGGAATGGCTGCCGCAGCAGCAGTACGCGCGGGACATCCTCAGCCGGATCGTGGCGCGTCGGCGGACGCTGACGCCTGAGATGCGGTCACTCGCGGACGCAGTCGCGTTGCCGCTGTAACTCCCCTGGGTACTTCCGGGCCTGACACCGCGTGAGTGCCATGGTGACCCCCGCCACACCGCCCGTACCGTAACGGCATGAACACAGACCGTGTCTGCGGGCGAGGTGACGGGGACGCAGTCATGTCCTCGCCATCCGTCGACGAGGCCGCGATCCAGGACACCGTGGTCCGGTCCTTACGAACCGCCACCGGCCGGATCGACATGGACGAGCTGCGCCGCCTCGAACAGCAGCTCCTCGCCCACATCGCGCTGCTCTACCCCGCCGCCGACGCCGCGACCGACAGGCTCTGGCGCGGCAGCATCGGCTGGTACACCCGACGCGCCACCCTCGACGGCATACGACGACAGGCCGAACAGGGCCTCGGGGACGGCCCCCTCGCCGCACACATCCAGGTCTCCGCCCTGGCCCGCGACTGCCAATGGCTCCTCACCCAGCACCGGGAGGGCCGATGACGCGCCAGGTGTGCCACTGGCACCAGGGCCACACGGACCGGCCCACCCTCATCGCCCTCATCGAGACCGGCAGCGGTCCCGGCGCGATCCTCTACGCCTGCCCCGACTGCATGCACGTCCACCAGCTCCTGCCCTTCGCCCCGGCCGCGAGCGGCGC
This sequence comes from Streptomyces sp. bgisy100, assembly GCF_057709105.1. Lineage (NCBI taxonomy): Bacteria > Bacillati > Actinomycetota > Actinomycetes > Kitasatosporales > Streptomycetaceae > Streptomyces > Streptomyces sp. bgisy100. The sequence continues at coordinate 67,694 of NZ_JBYITE010000009.1, read as the reverse complement.
GCCCGTCTGCCCCCGGCGCCCCACCTGAGACAGGGCCGTCGGCGGCCGGTTCCCCCTCGCCGCCGACGGCCCGTACGACCCCCGTCCCGGTCTCCGGGATCCGTGGACAGGTCAAGAGAGCAGGGCGGGGCGCAAGTGCACGACGTCGCGAGGACGGTCCTCACGGCGGAACCGCACACGAAGGGATCACCGACCATGAACCCGGAGAAGCTGGCCGTCCTGTACGGCGACGAGGAGAACTCCCAGGGGGAGACCGGCGCTGGCTCGGACGGCCAGGAAGGCAACCCGAACCAGGGCTGCGGCGACAGCAATCGCTGACCGGCTGGATATCTGAACCGGGGCGCCCCGCTCGTGGAAGAGTGAGCGGGGCCCCCACCCACCCCCGCGGAGGACAGGACCATGGCTCGACGAATCACCGGCATCAGCCGCGTCATCATCGCTCCCTTCACCGTGCAGTGGCCCAGCGGCCGGTGCCTCCTGGCGTACGCGCGCGAGGGCGAAATGGCAGTCGTCGCAACGGTCCCCTCTCCCGAGCACGAGCACGGCGACACGTCGCTGTGGGACGTCGCGGCCCGGCACCTTCCGACGAATGTCCTCGACCAGAACGAGGGTTACACCAAATGGCTGATGAATCACGGGTGGGGCATGTCGGTCACCCCGCCGACCGGAAGCCGGGGCCTGGATGTGAATGGTTCGCCCTGGACGGTCGAGGTCTACAAGTCTCACGTCCTCAAGAGCCCGTGCTATTCGTCGGACGGCGCGCATATCGGGCGACTCACGTTCGAGGATCAGGCGTTAATGCAGAACGCTCGGGCCCTGCTGGATGTGCCGACGCGGTACGACGGGGTTCGACTGGGGCAAGTTGCCTGAGCTGAGGGACCGCTCAAGCCGCCCCCGCTGCCCCGTGACGGACAGCTGGCGCCCGAACCCGCCATCATCGCCCCGCCGCCCCGCCCCCGTAACCGGAACACCCCCGCGTGGCCATCGTCACGTCGCAGGCCGGGGCCGCCATCCGGGATGATGGTCCGATGCGAATCATGCCGGTCGGCGACTCCATGACGATCGGAAGCGCCGGCGAGCACACCTGGCGCTATCGGATGTGGCAGCACCTCAACCGGGAGTTCGGCGGCCCGTACCGCATCGTCGGGCCGCGCACCGGGCTGCACGACCCGTACTCCGGCGCCGCCGACTCCCAGGCCTACGCCGACCCGGACTTCCCCGAGCGCGCCCGGTGCCATCTCGCGGGCTGGGGCGAGGGCTGGCTGCACATGGCGCCGCTGATCCGGGAGACGGTCGCCGAGCACCGCGCCGATCTGCTGCTGGTCTCCCTCGGCCTGATCGACCTCGGCTTCTACACCGACGCGGAGCAGACCGCGGCCAACGTCCGTGTCTTCGTCGCGGAGGCCCGCGAGGCCAACTCCCGCATCCGCATGGTGCTGTTGCCGGTGATACCCAACATCCGCGCGGAGTCCGACCCGCCGTTCGCCGAGCAGTGCCGCCGCTTCAACGAGTTGCTGGCGAAGACCGTCGCCGACCTGGACTCGCCCACGTCCCCGCTGCTGCTGGCGTCCCGCCCGGAGGGCTACGACACCCAGCGCGACACCTACGACGGGACGCACCCCAACGCCTCCGGCGAACACCGGCTGGCCGCGGCCTACGCCGACGCGATGTACCAGGCGTGGGACCTCGGCGGCCCGTACGAGCCCCGGTAGAACCTGGCCGGGCGATCATGTCGCCGTTCCCGAGCCGGTCGACGGCAGCCCTCGTCACCTGCCTCCGACGCGGCCCGGGATCTGGCTACGGACATCACCCCGGCACGTCCTGGCCGGACGGCCACCGCGTCCGCTCCCGTCCGCGCGAACGCCGGATCCGTCCTAGCCGGCCACCGCGTCCGCTCCCGCCTGCGCGAACTTCTCGTCCAGCGCCCCGGACGGAGCGCCTGCGACGCCGATGCCGGCGATCGGCGCCTTCTCGGCGGTGACGGGGACACCGCCCGCCAGGAACAGGGTGCCGGGGATGTCCTTCAGGTTCGGGGCCTGCTGGAGACGCTCGGCCAGCTGGGAGGTGGGGGCGTTCCAAGCGGCCGCGGTGAACGCCTTGCGCTCGGCGGACTCGTAGGACTGCGGTCCTGCGCCGTCGCCGCGCAGGGTGACGATCGTGTTGCCGTTGCGGTCGACGACGGCGACCGTGACCCGCTGGTTCTCCTTCTCCGCGGCGTCGAGCGCGGCCTGCGCGGCCTTGGTGGCGGCGTCGATCGTCAGATGGGTGGACGTGGTGGTGGCCCGGTCCGGGACGGCGGCCGGGGCGGCGGTGGCGGACGTCGCGGCGGGTGCGGAGGCGTTCGCGGACACCGCGCCGAAGCCCGACAGGGCGACGACGGTGAGCACGGCACCGCCGGTGGCGAAGCGGGCACGGCGGGAGAACTTCTGGTGCACGGGGTTCGTGGCCTTCATGATCGGTCGACTCCTCAGGTGGGCGGGCGCCAGGTCGGCGGGCGCCAGGTCGGCGGGCGTCAGGCGGGCGGGCGGCCCGGTTGCCGCCCCTGCTTCGTCCGCTCTCCACCCTCGGCCCGGAACCCGGCCCGGGCGGTCGGCGTTCCGGCTGCCCCGCCGCTGCGGAACGGACGACACCGGGGTCATCCGATCGGTTGACGGCCCGGCCCCCGCGCACGCTCACAATGGAGATGTTTGCCCAGTTCGACGCCGCTCGGACCCGTGCCGACGATCCGCCACGCCGGTCCGGACGACGGGGCCGCAGGTCGCAGGTCGGTCGGGCACATCGACGCAAGCGTGAAGGGAGGAGGATCCGGATGCGGAACCGGCGTGACGAACCGAGCGCCGTGGACACCCGGTGGCTCGGCGCCGTGCTGCACGCGGCGTTCTTCCTGCTGCTCGGCGGAGCGCTCGCCCGGTTCCTGCTGCGCCATCCGGGCGAGCCGCGCACCCCGTGGATCATCGCGCTGTGCGTCGTGCTCGCCGTCCTGCACCTGCTGGGCCCCGGGATGGGCGACGCGGGCCGGCGGCCCACCCGGCGGCGCTCGGCCTGGCTGGCCCTGGTCGTCGTGGTGTGGATGGTGCTGGTCGTGCTCGCGCCCAGCTTCGCCTGGTGCGCGGTGCCCCTCTTCTACACCGGCCTGCGCACGCTGCCGGCCCGCGCGGCCCTCATTCTCGTGGCGGTCCTGACGGCGCTCGTCGTCGCCGCGCAGGTACAGCTCGCCGGGCGCTTCGACCCGAACCTGGTGCTCGCGCCGCCCGCCGTCGCCGCCCTCGCCACCGCCGTCTTCCTGCAAATGGAACGGCACACCGCCCGCCAGCGCGTGCTGATCGACGACCTGATCCGCACCCGCCGCGAACTCGCCGCCGCGGAGCGCCGCGAGGGCACCCTCGCCGAACGCCAGCGGCTCTCCATGGAGATCCACGACACGCTCGCCCAGGGCCTGTCCAGCCAGCGGATGCTGCTCCAGGCGGCGGACCGGGTGTGGGACACCGAACCGGACAAGGCCCGCGCCCACGTGCACACCGCCGCGTCCGTCGCCGAGCACAACCTCACCGAGGCCCGCCGCTTCGTGCACGACCTGGCCCCCACCGACCTCGCCCGTGGCGGCGGCCTCGATCAGGCGCTGCGCGCCCTGGCCGCGCGGGAGTCCGGGACGCACCTCACCGTGCGCGTCCACGTCGACGACGACGGCCGGCTCTCCCGGCTGCCCGAGCGCGTCCAGTCCGCCCTGCTGCGCATCGCTCAGGGCGCCCTGGCCAACGTCCGCGAGCACGCCGCCGCCGACAGTGCCACGCTCACCCTCACCCTCCTCGACGACGAGGTCGTCCTGGACGTCTCCGACGACGGCCACGGCTTCGACCCCGCCGCGCTGCCCGACCTCCCCGGCAGCGGACGCGGGCACGGGCTGCCCGCCGTACGGGCCCGGCTGCGCGCGCTCGGTGGCACCCTGACCGTCGAGTCCGCGCCCGGCGAGGGCACCGTCCTGTCCGCCGCCGTCCCCCTGGAGATGCCGCCCCGATGACCCCCGACCGCGCTCCCGTGCGCATCCTGGTCTGCGACGATCACGCCGTCGTACGGGCCGGGCTGCTCGCCCTGCTCGACAGCGCCCCGGACATCGAGGTCGTCGGTGAGGCCGGCACCGGCGAGGAGGCGCTCGCGCTGGCCGCGCGGCTCGCTCCGGACGTGGTGCTGATGGATCTGCAACTGGGTGCGGGCATCGACGGCGTGGAGACCACCCGCCGCCTCACCGACGTCCCCGGATCCTCCTCCCACGTCCTGGTCCTCACCACCTACGACACCGACGCCGACATCACCCGCGCCATCGAGGCGGGCGCCACCGGCTACCTGCTCAAGGCCGAGCGCCCCGATGAGCTCTTCGCCGCGATCCACGCCGCCGCCGAGGGACGTACCGCCCTGTCCCCGCCGGTGGCCGGCCGCGTCATGGCCAACCTGCGCCGGCCCCGGCCCACCCTCACCGACCGCGAACGCGACATCCTGGCCCAGCTCGCCCGCGGTCTCGGCAACCGGGACATCGCCCGCGCCCTGTACATCAGCGAGGCCACGGTCAAGACCCACCTGCGCCGCATCTACGACAAGCTCGGCGTGGAGACCCGCGCGGGCGCCGTGGCGGTCGCGAAGGAGCGGCGACTGGTGCCGTGACGGCGGCCCGGCGCAACCGGCGGTGGCCCTTACACGGGCCGGGTGAGCAGGGCGGACATCTGCCCGCCCGACTGCCGCACCCCGCCGCGCGCCCCTCCGTGGCCCGCCGGAGGGAGCGCCCCGCGCGAGGGGCCTTGCTTCGAGCGCGCTCCAGGGCGTTGGCTGGTGAACCATGAAGTACACGCAGCTCGGACGCACCGGACTCAAGGTCAGCCGACTGGTCCTCGGCACGATGAACTTCGGACCCGTCACCGACGAGGCCGACTCGCACGCCATCATGGACGCCGCGCTCGGCGCGGGCGTCAACTTCGTCGACACCGCCAACGTCTACGGCTGGGGCGAGAACAAGGGCCGTACCGAGGAGATCCTCGGCTCGTGGTTCGCCAAGGGCGGCGACCGCCGCGACAAGGTCGTCCTCGCCACCAAGCTGTACGGCCACATGGGCGCCGGCGAGCCCTGGCCCAACGACGACAAGCTGTCGGCCCTCAACATCCGCCGCGCCGTCGACGCCAGCCTGAAGCGGCTGGGCACCGACCACATCGACCTGTACCAGTTCCACCACGTCGACCGCTCCACCCCCTGGGACGAGATCTGGCAGGCGATGGACGTCCTCGTCCAGCAGGGCAAGATCCTCTACGTCGGGTCGAGCAACTTCGCGGGCTGGAACATCGCCCAGGCCAACGAGGCCGCGCGGCGCCGCCACTCCTACGGCCTGGTGAGCGAGCAGTGTCTGTTCAACCTCGTCGAGCGCCGCGCGGAGATGGAGGTCGTCCCGGCCGCGCAGGAGTACGGCCTGGGTGTCATCGCCTGGTCGCCGCTGCACGGCGGTCTGCTCGGCGGGGCGATCCGCAAGGAGCGGGAGGGCGGCGCGCGGCGCGGCGCCACGGGCCGGTCCGCCGACGCGCTGGCCAACACCCGGCAGCGCGAGCAGATCCAGGCCTACGAGGACCTGCTCGACAAGCACGGTCTGGAGCCCGGCGAGACGGCACTCGCCTGGCTGCTGACCAGGCCGGGCGTCACCGGCCCGATCGTCGGCCCCCGCACCGTCGACCAGCTGGCGTCCGAGCTGCGCGCGACGGAGCTGGAGCTGTCGGAGGAGCTGCTCTCCTCGCTCGAAGAGATCTTCCCGGGGCCGGGCCCCGCGCCGGAGGCCTTCGCCTGGTGACGGGCCGACGGAGGCCTTCGCCCGGTGATGCACGGCGGAGGCCTTCGCCCGGTGCTGCCGAGCGGAGGCCTTCCTCCCGTCATGCCCGGCGGTGGCCTCCGCCCGGGGCGGAGCGGCGGGAACGCGAGAACGGCGGCCGTGCTCAGCCGAGCGCGGCCGCCACGGCGACGACGACGAGTATCAGCACGAGCGCGCCGCTGACGATCCGGGTTCTAATCTTCGGGTCCACGCTTCGAGGTTAGCGGGGCCGGAGCCCGCGGCTCCGACCACCCCTCGCCCACTCGTCGCCCACTCCTCGCCCACCTCACGCGCCGCCGTCGCTCCGGCCGCTCCCCCCACCGGTCCGGCCCCACCCCGGTGACCGCTCCCGCCGACCGGCCGCGCTCCGGTCACTCCCCGACCGGTTACCCCCCGACCGGTTACCCCCCGACCGGTCACTCCCCGAGCGGTCACTCCCCGAGCGGCCACGCCCCGACCGTCTCGTACCGGGGCTGCTGCCCCGCGACCCCCGCCACCGGCGGATGGCTGCGGACCAGGCACAGCTCCCGGACGGTCCACGGGCTGCCGACGAACTCCGCCAGCTCCTCCACGTACGGGCGCAGGTCCGCGTCCCGGCGGTTGCGGGCGATGGTGAGGTGCGGGGTGAAGTGCCGGTGGTCGTCGAAGCGGACCCCGGCCCGGCGGCCGGCCGCGGAGACGGTGTCGGCCAGGTGCCGCATGGCCTCGCGGTCGCCGTCGGCGCCCGCCCAGAGCGCGCGGGCGCCGAACCGTCCGCCGCCCGCGAGCCGCAGCTCGTACGGGCCGTGCCGGTGTGCGGCGCGGGCCAGCCGCTCGCGGAGCTCCGGCACCACGTCCTCCGGCACCTCCCCGTAGAAGGCGAGGGTGAAGTGCCAGCTCTCGTGGCCCGTCCAGCGCAGCTCACCGGCGGTGGGCAGCGCGTGCAGGGTGCGGATCTCGTCGGCGAGTTCCGCGACGGCCTCCTGGGGCGGCAGCACAGCGGCGAAGAGTCTCATCCGGTCAGTCTCGCGCATGGGAACGACACCGGTGAGCGGTTCGCGGACAGCTTCCGAGCGACTCCGATCACTGGCCGATTCTGCCCTCATCCACCTTTTCACCTGCGCAGACACTGTGCCAGCATGATGCCCATGGCTACCCGGATGCTCAGCGTGCGCATAGACAGCGAAACCCTCGCCTCGGTCAAGGAGCGGGCCCACGCCCTGGACATGACCGTGCAGGAGTACGTCGTCAGAACCCTGCAGCGGGACGAGTTCACGGACCGGTTCATGACAGCGGCGAACGCGGCGATCGACGTCTACTACGACGCCCTGGCCGAGGTGGACACCGGCCCCGAGGCGGGGGCGGCGCGCGGCACGACCGACGAGACGGAGCCCGTGTGATCCACGATCTCGACCTCGGCAACCTCCTCCAGCTCGCCGAGCGGATCCCCGGAGACCCTCAGGTCGACGACTACGGGGCCCTGGTCTGCGCCGCCAAGCGGCCGTCGGCCGCCGTCGGTGACATCGAGTGCTACCAGACCCTGACGGGCAAGGCCGCCTCGCTCCTGCACTCGCTGGCGCTCCTCCAGCCGCTGGAGCACTCCAACAACCGGTTCGCGCTGATCGCCGCGCTGTCCTGGCTGGAGGCCAACGGCGTCCGGATGAAGCCCGACCCCAAGCAGGCCGAGGCCGTGCTGTCGGCCGTGCGGCCCGGCATGGCCGGGGTGCGGGCCGTCGCCCGGGGCCTGCGGGAGTGGGCCGACGGCTGACCGGGCCGCCGCCGCACCGGCGACCAGCAGGCCGGCCACCTCCGCACCAGCGGGACCGAGCGTCACCGGGCCGCCATATGAACGGCGACCGGCCCCAACCCCCGCACCGGCGGGGCTCTCCCGGCCCCACCCGCTCAGGCAGCAGTCGCCAGCTTCTCCTCCGGCGACGGCGCGCGGGCCACGAACTCCAGATGCCGGTGTCCGCGCCGCAGGTCGACCTTGAGGCGCAGCCCGCCGACCCGGGCCAGGATCAGGCCGACCCCGACCGCCGCGGCCAGCGACACCAGTCCGCCGGCGACGAAGCCGACCCGGGCCCCGTAGACGTCCGTGAGCCAGCCGACGATCGGCGCGCCCACCGGCGTACCGCCCATGAAGACCATCATGAACAGGCTCATCACCCGGCCGCGCATGGCCGGATCGGTGGCGAGCTGCACGCTGCTGTTCGCGGTGACGTTGATCGTCAGGCCGAAGGCGCCGATCGGCACCAGCAGCGCGGCGAAGACCCAGAAGGTGGGTGCCAGGGCCGCGGTGATCTCCAGCAGGCCGAAGAGCACCGCCGCTCCCACGAGCAGCCGCAGCCGTGAGGTGCCGCGGCGGGCCGCGAGGAGGGCGCCGATCAGCGAACCGGCCGCCATCAGGGTGTTGAGCAGGCCGTAGGTGCCCGCTCCGGCGTGGAAGATGTCGTCGACGAAGGCGGTCAGCCAGATCGGGAAGTTGAAGCCGAAGGTGCCGATGAAGCCGACCAGGACGATCGGCCAGATCAGGTCGGGGCGGGCCGCGACGTAGCGCAGGCCCTCCCTCAGCTGCCCCTTGCCGCGCGGCGCGGTGTCGACCCGGTGCAGTTCGGCGGCGCGCATCAGCAGCAGGCCGGCGATGGGCACGATGAAGGACAGCCCGTTGAGCAGGAACGCCCAGCCGCTGCCCACGGCGGTGATGAGGACACCGGCGACGGCGGGGCCCACCAGCCGGGCGGACTGGAAGTTGGCGGAGTTCAGGCTGACGGCGTTGCGCAGTTCGGCCGGTCCGACCATCTCGGCGACGAAGGCCTGCCGGGCCGGGTTGTCGACCACGGTGACCACACCGAGGAGGGTGGCCATCAGATAGACGTGCCAGACCTGGACCTGCCCGCTGAGGGTGAGGACGGCGAGCGCGAGGCCGGTGAGGCCCATCGCGGTCTGGGTGATGAGGAGCAGCTGCCGCTTGGGGAACCGGTCGGCGATCACACCGCCGTAGAGCCCGAGGAGCAGCATGGGCAGGAACTGCAGGGCCGTGGTGATGCCCACGGCGGCCGAGGATCCGGTGAGGCTGAGCACCAGCCAGTCCTGGGCGATGCGCTGCATCCAGGTACCGGTGTTGGAGACCACCTGTCCGGTGGCGAAGAGCCGGTAGTTACGGATCTTCAGGGAGCTGAAGGTGGAGCCGCGCGGCTTCGCGGTGATGGTGTCGTCGTCGGGGGTGTTCGGTGCGGGTGCGGAGTCTGCTCCGGGTCCCGTACTCAACGTGGGGTCGCCTCCTCGTCGTGCGTGCGGTCGTGGTCTCAACCCGTGCACGGCCTGCGGACGCGCGTCTCCGCGCCGCGCTGCTACAGGTGCGCGAGTTTCTCCAGAACGGGCGCTGCGGCACGCAGCGCGGCCCATTCCTCATCGTCGAGCCGCCCCGCCAGCTCCGCGAGCCAGGCATTGCGCTTCCGGCGGCTCTCTTCGAGCATGCTTTCGGCCCGCTCCGTCTGGGTGACCACCTTCTGGCGGCGGTCCTCCGGGTGCGGCTCCAGCCGGACCAGCCCCTTGGCCTCCAGCATCGCCACGATGCGGGTCATCGACGGCGGCTGGACGTGCTCCTTGCGCGCCAGCTCGCCCGGTGTCGCGGAGCCGCAGCGGGCGAGGGTGCCCAGCACCGACATCTCCGTCGGGCTCAGCGACTCGTCGACCCGCTGGTGCTTCAGCCTGCGGGACAGACGCATCACGGCGGACCGCAGCGCGTTCACGGCTTGGGCGTCGGCTGCGGCGACGTCCGGGGCTCCCCCCGCCGGAGGAAGGGGGTGAGCGGGTTCCGACATGTCTTTAGCCTAACTCATTACCCATGCTAAGGACCAAGCGGATTCGGTGTGACTCCAGCCGCACTCACCCGAACGAGTGACATGGGGCCGGAAACCGGCCCCACTCCGCCCCGGCCGTCGGGACCGTACGGAGATGGGATCAGAGGTGCTCAGCCTGCGACTGGACGGTGAGCTGCTCGACCGGATCCGGGAGCACGCCGCGAAACGCGGCATGAGCGTCCAGGACTACGTGGTCCGGACGCTCATGCGCGACGACTTCGACGAGCGATTCAGAACGGCGGTCGACGCCACCGCCCGCTTCTACGGCGGGGAGACCGCCCCCACGGGCCGGATACCGCCGCCCGCGGAGGGGACCGACGGACAGCCGGCGTCACGTGATCGGCGGAGGGATCACGAGACGCCGAGGGCGTCCTCGATCGGGCCGAGCAGGAAGTAGACGAGGAAGCAGAACCCGACCGCGTTCAGCAGCCACGGCACCGTACGGAACCGGCCCGTGGCCGCGCGGAAGAGGATGAACGACAGCACGCCGATGCCGATGCCGTTGGTGATGCTGTAGGTGAACGGCATCGAGATCATCGTCAGGAAGGCCGGGGCCGCGACGGTGTAGTCGCTCCAGTCGATCTCCCGCACATTGGCGGCCATGATCAGGAAGCCGACCACGAGCAGCGCCGGTGTCGCCGCCTGCGACGGGACGACCGTCGCCAGCGGGGTGAAGACCAGGGCCAGCAGGAAGAGCCCGCCGGTGACCACATTGGCCAGACCGGTTCGCGCCCCCTCGCCGACGCCCGCCGTGGACTCCACGAAGCAGGTCGTCGCCGAGGCGGAGCCGAGACCGCCCGCCGCGACCGCGGCCGAGTCCACCATCAGGACCTTGCCCATGCCCGGCATCTGGCCGTTCTCGTCGGTCAGCCCGGCCTCCTCGCCGACGCCGATGATGGTGCCCATCGCGTCGAAGAACGCCGACAGCAGCACGGTGAAGACGAACAGGCAGCCGGTGATGACGCCGACCTCGTGGAAGCCGCCGAAGAGACTGACGTCGCCGATCAGCCCGAAGTCCGGGGTGTCCACGATCTTGCTGGGCACCTCGGGGATGGTGAGGCCCCACGCCTTGCCGGGGATGTCCTCGACGGCGTTGACCACGATCGCAACGACCGTCATCGTCACGATGCCGATGAGGATGGCGCCCTTGGCCTTCCGGATCACCAGCACGAAGGTGAACGCCAGCCCGATCACGAAGATCAGGACCGGCCAGCCCTCCAGCCGGCCGCCGGTGCCCAGGCCGAGCGGGACGGTGGTGTGCGCGGCGTCCGGGTTGCGGGTCACGAAGCCGGCGTCGACCAGCCCGATCAGCGCGATGAACAGGCCGATGCCGATGGCGATCGCCCGCCGCAGCCCGGCCGGGATGGCGTCCAGGACGCGCTGCCGCAGCCCCGAGGCGACCAGGATCATCAGCACCAGACCGGCCAGGACGACCATGCCCATCGCGTCCGGCCAGCTCATCTTGGGGGCGAGCTGGAGCGAGACGACGGCGTTGATGCCGAGGCCCGCGGCGAGCGCGATCGGGACGTTGCCGATGATGCCCATGAGGACGGTCGTCAGACCGGCCAGCAGCGCGGTCGCGGTGACCAGCTGCGCCGTGTCCAGGTGGTGGCCGTACTTGTCCACGCCCGAGCCGAGAATGATCGGGTTCAGCACGATGATGTAGGCCATCGCGAAGAACGTGGCCAGCCCGCCGCGGATCTCCCGGGAGATCGTCGAGCCCCGCTCGGAGATCTTGAAGAACCGGTCCAGGGGATTCTCCGGCGACGGGTGGTGGTGCGGGGGCGGGGAGTCGACCGGGGTCGAGGCCGAGGAGGGCATACGGGACCTCAGTGGTACGGGCCGGGAGGCGGGGAGTCGGCCGAAGAGGCCGGGAGCACGACCGGGCGCGATTTGGATGAACGAACGAACAAATCAAGTCGAACCCTGGACCGGGTCAGTATGAATGCATAACCCAAAGATCACCATCTCCGCGCGTAGACCCAAGGGCCACGTGCCGTCGGGGCCCGCGGCAGGGGCCCGTAAGCTGTGCGCATGACGAAGTGGAGACCCAGGCACGAGGCCCCGGAGCCGCTCGAGGGCAACGTCGTCGGGACCGTTCTGGGCGGCACCGTCCTGTGGTTCGTCCTCTTCCTCGTCCAGCTCCCGTTCTACGGCTGGTTCGACGCACACGGGCATCTGTGGTGGCTGTGGACCTGCCTGGCCGGTGCCGGGCTGGGCCTCATCGGCCTCTGGTACGTGCGTCGGCGGGAGGCCGCCATCCAGCGGGCGGAGTCCGAGCGGGCCGGACAGGACCCGGGCCCGGACGGCACCACGACGGCCTGAACCGTTCGCCGGGCCGCGGCCCGGCCCGACGCGGCGCCCCTCCACCGCTCTCCGAAGGGTGAACGGCCCGATCCCCCCGTACGGTCGTAACCATGACCGAGCGGTCGCCGACCGGCAGCGCGCGGCCGGAGCCGTCCGGGGGCCCGGGGACGCGGCAGGCCATCGACGCGGGGCCGGAACTCGACCCCGTCCACCCCGTCTCCCCGCCCGGCCCCGGGCGCCCCGCCGGCTCCGCGCGCGGACTGACCGCCGCCGAGGTCGCCGAACGGGTGGCGCGCGGCGAGGTCAACGACGTCCCGCTGCGTTCCTCCCGGTCCGCCACGGAGATCGTCCGCGCCAATGTGTTCACCCGCTTCAACGCGATCATCGGCACGCTGTTCCTGATCATCCTGGTGGTGGGCCCGATCCAGGACGGCCTCTTCGGCTTCGTCATCGTGGCCAACACGGCGATCGGCATCGTCCAGGAGCTGCGCGCCAAGCGGACCCTGGACCACCTGGCCGTCATCGGCGAGGCCCGGCCCGTCGTCCGCCGGGACGGCGCCTCCACCCCCGTTCCCACCGCGGCCATCGTGCTCGGGGACCTCGTCGAGCTCGGGCCCGGCGACAAGGCGGTCGTCGACGGCGTGGTGGCCGAGGCCGACGGTCTGGAGATCGACGAGTCGCTGCTCACCGGTGAGGCCGACCCCGTGCTCAAGCACCCCGGGGACCGGGTGATGTCGGGCAGTTTCGTGGTCGCGGGCGGCGGGGCGTTCACCGCCACCCGGGTCGGCCGCGAGGCCTACGCCGCGCAGCTCGCCGAGGAGGCGTCCCGCTTCACCCTGGTCTCCTCGGAGCTGCGCAGCGGCATCAACCGGATCCTCACCTACGTCACCTGGATGATGGTGCCGGCCGCGATCGGCCTGATCATCAGCCAGAGCGTCGTCCAGGACCACGACTGGCGGGAGGCCGTGCGCCGGATGGTGGCGGGCATCGTCCCGATGGTCCCGGAGGGTCTGGTGCTGCTCACCTCGGTGGCGTTCGCGATCGGGGTGGTCCGGCTGGGGCGGAAGCAGTGCCTGGTCCAGGAGCTGCCCGCGATCGAGGGGCTGGCCCGGGTCGACGTGGTCTGCCTGGACAAGACCGGCACCCTCACCGAGGGCGGGATGGACGTCGCGGCGCTCCGGCCGCTGGGCGGCGCCGACGAGGGGTACCTGCGGCGGGCGCTCGGCGCGCTCGGAGCCTCCGACCCACGGCCCAACGCCAGCCTCCGGGCCATCGCCGAGGCCTACCCGGACGGGCAGGGCTGGCGGTGCACCGGGGCGCTGCCGTTCTCCTCCGCCCGCAAGTACAGCGCCGCCCGCTTCCGCGAGGAGAACGGGCGGGCCGGCACCTGGCTGCTGGGGGCGCCCGATGTGCTGCTGCCCGCCGGTGACCCGGTGCTCGCCGAGACCGGGCGGCTGGACGCCCAGGGCCTGCGGGTGCTGCTACTGGCCCGCTCCGCGCGGGAGCCGGACGACCCGGAGGCCACCCGGGACGTGGTGCCCGGCGCGCTGGTCGTCCTGGAGCAGCGGCTGCGGCCCGACGCCGGGGACACCCTGCGCTACTTCGCCGAGCAGCGGGTCGACGCGAAGGTGATCTCCGGGGACAACGCGGTGTCGGTCGGCGCGGTGGCCGGGAAGCTGGGCCTGCCCGGTGCCGACGCCCCGGTGGACGCCCGCGAACTGCCCGGGGAGACGGACCGGATGGCCGGGGCGCTCGACGACGGCACCGTCTTCGGCCGGGTCACCCCGCAGCAGAAACGGGACATGGTGGGCGCGCTCCAGTCCCACGGGCACACCGTGGCGATGACCGGCGACGGGGTGAACGACGTGCTGGCCCTGAAGGACGCCGACATCGGGGTGTCCATGGGCTCCGGCTCCGAGGCCACCCGGGCGGTCGCGCAGATCGTGCTGCTGAACAACAGCTTCGCGACCCTGCCGTCGGTGGTGGCCGAGGGCCGCCGGGTGATCGGCAACATCACCCGGGTCGCGACCCTGTTCCTCACCAAGACCGTGTACTCGGTGCTGCTGGCGATCCTGGTGATCTGCTCCCAGGTGCCGTACCCGTTCCTCCCCCGGCACCTGACGCTGCTGTCCACGCTCACCATCGGCGTCCCGGCGTTCTTCCTGGCCCTCGCCCCGAACCGGGAGCGGGCGAAGCCGCACTTCGTCCGGCGGGTGATGCGGTACGCGGTGCCGGCGGGCCTGATCGCCGGGGCGGCCACCTTCGCCACGTATCTGCTGGCCCGGCACTACTACAGCGGCCCGGACACCCTGCCCGCCGAGACCAGCACCGCGACGCTGACCCTGTTCCTGATCGCGCTGTGGGTGCTGGTGATCATCGCCCGGCCGTACACCTGGTGGCGGGTGGTTCTGGTGCTCGCGATGGCGGCGGGCTTCCTGGTCGTCATCATCACGCCGTGGCTGCAGACGTTCTTCCAGCTGAAGCTGGTCGGCACGGCGATGCCCTGGACCGCCGTCGGCATCGCGGCGCTGGCGGCGGTGGCCCTGGAGGCGGCCTGGTGGGAGGTCCGGCGCAAGCTTCCGGAGTGAGCCGGGCGGCGGGCGGCCGTCGCCCGCCACGCCCGCGCGGCTCGGCGCCGCCGGCGACACTCACGCCGCTCACCGTGAGCGCGGTCGCCGCGCCCGCGGCGTGGCGGCCGTCGCTCGCCCCGCCGCCCCCGCGGCCTCGGCTACCGGTCGAACCAGCGGTCCCGCGCCAGTTCCTCCGTCCGCGACGGGTCCTCCAGCAGCGCCGCCACCTCGAACCGGCGCGGCCACTCGCCCGCCGCCCAGGCCAGCCCCGCCGCCACGCCCTCCAGCGTCGCCGCGTGCAGCACCCCGTCCGGGGTGTGCCGCCAGTCCGTCTCCACGCCGTCGACGAGCAGTTCCTCGTGCTCGACGTAGCTCTCGGGAGCCGCCGGGCCGAGCAGGGTGCGCACCGCCTCGGGCACCTCGTGGGTCTCCCCTTCCCCGGAGCCGACCCGGCCCTCGTACGCCTCGCTGAGCCGCGAGACCTGCAACAGCTCCGCCAGGTCCGCCGCCCGGGTCGGCCGGACCGGCACCAGCGCCCGGCCGGCGGCGAGCGGCAGCAGGTCGGGGGCGTCGGCGATCAGCGCGTCGGCCGCGTCCACGACCCGCACCTCTCCGTCCACCACGGCCCGCAGCTCGTCCGGGAGCGTGACCTGCTCCGGGTCGAGGCCGGCGAGCGCGCTGTACAGGGCGTGCAGCCGGGCGGCGGTCACCGGGCGGTCCGGGTCGGCGAGCCGGGCGAGGAGTTCGGCGGCGCCGCCCGGCTCGTCGAGCAGCGCCGCGACGGAGGTGCGGACGCCCAGGGCGCGCAGCACCTGCTCGTCCTCGAAGCCGTGCGCGTCGGCCGCCTCGTAGAGCCCGGCGAGCAGCGGGTCCCCGCCCGCGGCCCGGAGCCCGGCCGGACGGCGGCCGTCCAGCACCGGGTGGCCGCGGAGCCACCAGGCGGTGTACGGGCGGACGGACTCGGTCGTGCCGTCCGGCAGCAGCACCCGCACGGGCGCGGTCAGCGCGTCCCGCAGCGGCGGCTGCGCGAGCAGGGCGAGCGCCTGCGGCCAGGCGTCGTCGTCGACCAGGTCGAGGTCGCGGACGGCGACGATCTCGGTGGCGACCGGCGGCACCGGGGTGTCCGGCAGCCGGTCGAGCACGTCCTCGCACCAGACGTCCACGGAGTCCAGCAGCCCGGCGTCGTCGGGCTCGGCGAAGTCGCCGTCGCGGGGGTCCAGTTCGTCCGGGTCGAGCACCACGTCCGTGGCCCTGACCAGGGCGAAGTTCGCCAGCACCCCGACGGCCGTGAGCGGCTGCTCGCCCCAGCGCTCGGCCAGCTCCGCATCGCAGGCCGCCAGCTCCCCCTCCCGGATGATCTGCTCGAACGGGCTGCCGGGGAGGACGAGTTCACCGGCCGGGGCCGGCTCGCCCTCGTCGTCGGGGAGCGCGAGCGCCGCCAGCCAGGGCTCGTCGCCCGGTTCGAGCCGGGCGTCCCGGACGAGCCCGAGCACGGCCTCGGCCAGCTCCTCGGCGTCCAGGGCGTCCTCGTCCCAGATCTCCCCGCTGTCGAGCGACCCGGCGACGGCGGCCCGCACCTGGGCGGTGGTGAGCACGGCCCGCGGGGTGGCCGGGGTGGCGCCCAGCTTCTCCAGGAGCGGGTGGGCGGCGTCGGGGTGAGCGACCTTCAGGCCGAGCCGGGCGAGGGTGGCCGCGCTGGTCGGCCCGGCGGAGGAGGCGTCGGCCGGGGTGCCGGAGGCGGGGATCCGGGTCGCGCCGACCACCACGTCGGCGAGGTCCGGACGGTGCTGTTCCGCGGCGCTGTCGTCGGCGCCCGGCAGCGGCAGCAGCACCTGCCGGGGGCCGATGGTGGTCCGGCCGTCGGCCAGCGGCACGGGCAGGCCGCTGAGCCGGTCCGGGTCGGTGCCGGCGAGGCTGTCGTAGAGCCGCCGCCACCAGGCGGGGGCGCGCTCGACGCCGGCCAGCCGGTCGATGGCCTCGCCCAGCGGCACCCGGGCGACCCCGAGCGCCCGCAGTTCGGGGCGCCGTTCCAGACCGGCGGGCAGCAGGCTGGGGAACAGCTCGGCGAGGACGCGCACCGTGGCGTCCCCGGCGCCCTCGACGATCTCGGCATCGGTGGCGCGCAGCGCGTGCGCCGCGGCGCGCGGGCCGCCGGGCACCTCCCCGTCCCAGTCGGCGTGCCGGACGCCGCGCTCCTCGGGCCGCAGGTCGGCGGCGTCCCAGGCACCGCCGGGACCGTCCTCCTCCGCGTCCGCGGCGGGCGGCGCCGCGCTGGGCAGGAACGGGACACTCGGCAGCAGCCGCAGCACCGAGTCGCGGAGCCGGCTGTCGAGCTCGCCGCGGCCGAGCGGGCCCGGCACCAGGTCGATGGTGCCGGTGCCGACGGGGTGCCAGTCCCGCAGCAGTTCCGCGTACGCCTCGGCGGCCCGCTCCACCAGGAAGTCGGTGAGCGGTCCGGGCGCGGCGTGCCGGCGGGTCGGCTCCAGCGGCAGGGAGGCGATCAGCAGGGCGGGCAGGCCGAGGGGCTCGTCGGTGGGGGTGGGCGCGTGCACCACGGGGGCGGTGCCGGGCCGGGCCGGTGCGCCGTCCGCCGCGTCGTCGACCGGCACCGCCCAGGTCACGGACCAGGCGGGGCGCAGTCGTTCCTCCAGGGGCCGGTCGGCGAGGAGCTTCTCGTCCAGCCGGCCGCCGGCGGCGGCGGTGCGCCACCGCGTGGTCCGCGCGGCCCCGGAACCGGAGCTGTCCTCGATCACCACGTACGGGCCGTCCCGACGGCTCGTCAGTGTCCGTACCCCGTCGGGGGTTTCCGTGACGATCTCGGACAGGCCGGGCAGGGTGAGCAGGGTCGCGTCGTCGATCCCGGCGAGCAGCCGGGCCGCGAGGTCGGCGGCGGCGCCGTCGCGCAGCGGCAGGACCACGGCCGTGTCGTAGCCGACGGGCGCGCTCCCCTCCGCGGGCATCGGCAGCCGCAGCAGCGGCACATGGCCGTCGCGGCGGCGCAGTTCGTCGCCGAGGCCGGGCCCGGCGGCCGCGGCCCGCGCCGCGAATTCCCGCGCCTCGGCGAGGGACCAGCGCACGCCTCCGGTCCGGCCGACGACGGCCGGCTCGTCGCTGACCGCGAGCACCGCCGAGAAGCCGACGCCGAACCGGCCGACGGAGCGCGCCGGGTCGTCCGTGTCCCGCTTGGCCGAGGCCCGCAGGGTGGACAGCGACTCCACGCCGGCGGCGTCGAGCGGTGCGCCGGTGTTGGCGGCGGCGAGCACGGCGGGCGCGTCGCCCTCGGCGGGGCGGAGCGTCAGCCGGAGCCGGCCGGACACCCCGGCGCGGGCGGCGGCGTCGGCGGCGTTCTGGGCCAGTTCGACGACCAGCCGGTCGCGGTAGCCGCCGAGGACCAGGTCCTCCTCGGCATTGGCGTCCTCCCGGAACCGGGCGGGCGAGGCGGCCCACGCGTCCAGCACACCGCGTCGCAGCCGCGCCGTCCCGAACGGGTCCGCCCCGTCGTCCGTCGCCTGCACCATCGCCGTGCCGCCCACGTGTCGCTCCCTCTCCCGGACCACCGACTGTCAGCGCCGAACGTACCGCTATCCGGGCCGGAAGGGCGTCCGCGCCCCCTGCCGGTCATCCCGGACGCGCCACGGCGGCCGGAAGCGGCGGCTCGGGGTGGTGGCCGTACGGCCGGGGGCGGCACGGCCGTGGTGGCATGGCCGGTGGTGGGCTCGACCGCTGGTGGCACGGGTCGGTGCCCCGGCCTGGGCGCACCAGCGAGCGACCGATGGCGGACGTGACCGACGGCACAGTGTCCGGGGCGCGCCGGGCAGCCCGGGAGCAGCCGCGGAAGGGGCCGGTCACCGGCCCTGAATGGATTGCGGAGGCGGCCGCAGGGAACCGGCCGGGCCACCCCGACCAGCCTCCGGGGCCTCTGGAGACGAAGACAACCTGCCGGACCTCCGGGAGGGAACCCACCACTCGGGAGGCAACCCACCACTCGGGAGACAACCTGCCACTCAGGAGGCGACCCACCGGACGTCAGGAGGAACCACCGGCCCTCAGGGCAACCCGCCGGACCTCACCAGCCGGCCGCCCGCCCCTCAGGACACGACCCACCGGTCCTCGGAAGAACCCCCCGCGCCCCTCAGGAGTGGCCGAGTTCTTCCTCCGGAGTGGTCTCCTCCACCGAGCCGCCCGCCTGTCCCGGATGCAGCGGCATCGGGTCGACCTTCGTCTCGTCGATCACCGGCGCCGCGGGGCGCGACGGCTGCGGCATCACCGCGGCCTCCGAGTGGGCGCCGCAGCCGTACGAGAGGGAGACCACCCGGCCGTCGGCGGGCGCGAACTCGTTGGCGCACACCCCGAACGCCTGCCGCAGCGAACCGGCGAGCGGCACCAGGAACGCGCAGGTCGAACAGGAGGCGGGCGCGGCCTGCGCCATGGGCGTCCGGGCGCCGTACGCCTCGTCCCAGCGGTCCGCCGCGGTGTGCAGCCCGTAGCGGGAGAGGACCCGTGCCCGCCGCATACCGAGCTCCTCGGCGACGGCCGAGATGCTGCCCCGGGCGGGCGGGACGGCCGGCGGCGCCGCGGTGGCCGCCGCCTCGTCGGCCGCGGCCGCTTCCGGTGCGGCGGGCTCGGCCGCCTCGCGCGCCTGCTCCTCGGAGACCACGGAGTTGGGCGGCGGGGCGTCCTCGCCGGAGAAGCCGGGCTCCAGCCGCAGATCCTCCGCCTCGGTCGGCAGCAGGTCGCCGGGGCCCAGGTCGCCGGGCCGGAGCCGCTCGCTCCACGGCACCCACTCGGGTGCCAGCAGGGCGTCGGAGCCGGGCAGCAGCACCGTTTCGTCGAGCGTGACGGACTTGGCGCGCGAGGCGCGGGCGACCGTCACCGCCCAGCGCCAGCCCCGGTACGCCCGTTCCCGGCAGGCGAAGAAGTGCGTGACCACGCGGTCGCCGTCCGCGACGACACCGAGGTGCTCGCCCACGGAGTCCTCTCCGGCGGCCTCCACGGCCGCGGCAAGGGCGAGGTCGACCGCCTCGGCGCACAGGCGGTCTGGGGTACGGCTTCGCATCGTCGCAGCACTCACAAGAATCGATTCTCTCCTACGCCGTCTGACGAGTGCGCCGGACGGACCGGCCGCGGAACCGAGGGGCACGGGCGGAGCGGACCGGAGGACCGCGTCGACGTCCGCGCCCGATCGGCCTGGGCGCACCTGTTCTCCCCATTCTGCGGGATCGCGGACAGGCGCGCGGCCAAGAACGACCGCCGTTGGCGCGCTGATGCTGTGACCGGGAAGGTCTACCGGGATCTCACGGCGTCCGGGCACCTCCCGGCCCGGAGGCCGGGGAGTACCGGGGCGAACCCCCTCGTACCGGGCGAAGCGAGCGACGCCGGGACGCGGTCAGGTGTCGTAGCGGACGCCGCGAGCCGGTGAACCTTCCCGGTCACAGCACTGCGCACGCTACCCCCATCGGGCGCTCCGGTCCCACCCTCCCCCGGCTTCGTCTCCCGAGGAGTCCGCGTCCGCGCCGCCGTCCGGCGGAAAGACCCGGCGGTGTCCGGGCACCGGCGGTCTGGGAACGCCGACTCGGGGCAGTATGACGGAGTGGCAGCCGACTGGTCGTCCGACGGCAGGGGTCCGCTCCGCCGCGTGGGCGCGGCGGTCGGCCGGGCCCTGCATCTGCCGTTCACGGCCACGGCCCGCGGCATCCGGCGCGCCACCCATGCGCACGGCGCGGGCGAGTCGGGCCTCGGCAAGCTGATCGAACTGCACGCGGTGAACGCCGCCGGGGACATGATGATCACCGTCGCCCTGGCGTCCACCGTCTTCTTCTCGGTCCCCACCGACGAGGCGCGGGGGCGGGTCGCGCTCTATCTCGCCGTCACCATGGCCCCGTTCGTGCTGCTGGCCCCGGTCGTCGGCCCGCTGCTCGACCGGCTGCCGCACGGCCGCCGCGCCGCGATGGCCGGCTCGATGCTGACCCGGGCGGTGCTCGCGCTCACCATGTCCGGCGCCGTCGCGACCGGCGGCCTGGAGCTGTATCCGGCGGCGCTCGGGGTGCTGGTGGCGTCCAAGGCGTACGGCGTGGTGCGCAGCGCCGTGGTGCCGCGGCTGCTGCCGCCCCGGTTCGCGCTGGTCAAGGCGAACTCCCGGGTCACGCTGGCGGGCCTGCTGGCCACCGGGGTCGCGGCGCCCATCGGCGCCGGGCTCCAGGCGATCGGCCCCACCTGGCCGTTGTACGGGGCCTGCGCGGTGTTCTCGCTGGGCGCCTTCCTGGCGTTCACGCTGCCGCACAAGGTGGACTCGGCGAAGGGCGAGGCGAAGGCCCAATTCCTCACCCACGCCCACGGGCGCGCCCCGGGCGCCGTCGAGGACCACGAGCCGGGGGTGGTGGGCGCGGGGGCGACCCGGGTCCGCCACGGCCCGCTCGCTCTGGCCCGGCTGCGCCGCGGCCGGGGTGCCGAGCCGAGGCCCCGGCGACCGGGACTGCGCACCGTCGGGCCGTCCGTGCTGCACGGTCTGCAGGCGAACGCCACCCACCGGGCGCTCTCCGGGTTCCTGATCTTCTTCCTGGCGTTCCTGCTCCGCGAGCACCCGCTGGGCGGACTGAGCGCCGCCTTCTCGCTGGGGCTGGTGGGCGTCGCGGCGGGCACCGGAAACGCCCTGGGCACCGCCGTCGGTGCGTGGCTCAAGGCCCGCGGACCGGAAGTGATCATCGCGACGGTGCTGGGGCTGGCGCTGGGCGCCACCGTCACCGCCGCCGTGTTCTTCAACCCCGTGACGCTGGCCGTGGTCACCGCGACGGCGGGCTTCACCCAGGCGCTGTCCAAGCTGTCGCTGGACGCGCTGATCCAGCGGGACGTGCCGGAGGAGGTGCGGACCTCGGCGTTCGCCCGCTCCGAGACGCTGCTCCAGATGTCCTGGGTGGTGGGCGGCGCGATCGGCATCTCGTTGCCGCTGAACGGCGTGTTCGGGATGGCCGTGGCGTCCGCGATGGTCGCCGCGGGGGTGATCGTCGCCGTCCGGGGGCTGCTCGCGGCCGCGCGGCGCGGCACGCCGCACCCCCGCGTGGCGTGAGGAGAGCGGCCCGATAGCCTTCGCGCATGAGCATTGCCACGCGGCGGAGCCGCCTTTCGATGCAGACCACGGGCCGGACCGTGCGCACCGTCGCCGCCGTCGGCGCCGCGGCCTTCGGGCTCGTGGCCCTCTCCGCCTGCGAGAAGCCGACCCCGCTCGCCACCGTCACGGTGGGCTCGGAGTCGGTGCACAGCGAAGCCGCCTGCTACAACGACGGCAAGGCGCTCTCCCCGAAGGACCTGCGCCACTGCATCAGCGCCAAGTCCGACAAGAAGCTCACGGTCGGCGAGGGCCAGCGGATCAGCGTCGGTGTCGACCCGGACGTCGCCGAGTCCGGCTGGGCCATGGTGGTCAACGGCCAGGGCACGATGTCCGAGGCCAGCAAGGACACCTACCGGAGCTTCGACTTCGACCAGATCTTCGCCCCGCAGCAGAGCCCCACGGGCGCCGCGGCGGCTCCGAAGACCGCGCAGGTCGCGATCATCGAGGTGGGCAAGGGCGGCAAGGCCAAGGGCGCCTGGCAGTTCACCCTGAACCGGAAGTCCTCCTGACGGACGCTCCTCCCCGGCCGAAGGGCACAGCCTGATGCGCGTCCTCGTCGTCACCGCCGTACCGGCGGAGTCCGAGGCCGTCACGGCCGGCCTCCGCGCGGCGCACCCCGCGCCGGACAGCTCCGGCGCCCCCGAGTCGGTGCCGCTGCCGGGCCGCGCCCTGCTGCGGGTGCCGTGCCCGGCGTCGGACGGCAGCGCTCCGGCACTCGTGGTGGACGTCCTCGCGGGCGGGGTCGGCCCGGGCGCGTCCGCCGCCGCGACGGCCGGCGCCGTCATGGCCGGTGCGCTGCACCGCCGCCCCTACGACCTGGTGGTCTCCGCCGGGATCGGGGGCGGATTCGCCGGTACCGCGCCCGTCGGCTCGGTGGTGGTGGCCGACACGATCGTCGCCGCCGACCTCGGGGCCGAGACCCCGGAGGGCTTCCTGCCCGTCACCGAGCTGGGCTTCGGCACCGGCGCCCACCGGCCGCCCGCCGCGCTCTCCCGCGCCCTGGCCGCCGCGGCGTCCGCCGCGTCCGGCCCGGTGCTGACCGTGTCGACCGTCACCGGCAGCGCCGCGCGCGCCGCCGAGCTGGCCGCCCGGCATCCCGGTGCCGCGGCGGAGGCGATGGAGGGCTTCGGGGTCGCCGAGGCCGCCGCCGCGCAGGGCCTGCCGGTCCTGGAGCTCCGGGCCGTCTCCAACCCGGTGGGTCCGCGGGACCGCGCCGCCTGGCGGATCGGCCCGGCGCTGAGCGCGCTCTCCGGCGCCTGCGGCGCCCTCGTGTCCGTACTCCACGCCTGGGAGGGGCCCGTCTCATGAGCGAAGCACTGCGGATCGCGTACTCGCCGTGCCCGAACGACACCTTCGTCTTCCACGCCTGGGCCCACGGCCTCGTCCCCGGGGCGCCCGAGCTGGACGTGACCTTCGCCGACATCGACATCACCAACGGCATGGCCGAGCGCGGCGAACTGGACGTGCTCAAGGTGTCGTACGCGGTCCTGCCGTGGATCCTCGACGACTACGCGCTGCTGCCGTGCGGCGGCGCGCTCGGCCGGGGCTGCGGACCGCTGGTGCTGACCCGGGCCCCGGACGGCGAAGACGGGGGCGCGGTCGGGCCGGCGGCGCTCGCGGGCCGGACGGTCGCCGTGCCGAGCGAGCGGTCCACCGCCTATCTGCTGTTCCGGCTGTGGGCGGCAACGGAGGTGCCCGGCGGGGTCGGTGACGTCGTCGTCCTGCCGTTCCACGAGATCATGCCCGCCGTGCGGGACGGCAAGGTCGACGCCGGACTCGTCATCCACGAGGCGCGTTTCACCTACCCCGACTACGGGCTGCACCGGCTCGCCGACATGGGCGAGCACTGGGAGGCCACGACCGGGCTGCCGATCCCGCTCGGCGCCATCGTCGCCAGGCGGTCGCTGGGCGAGGAGCGGCTGCGCGAACTGGCCGAGGCCGCGCGGGCCTCGGTACGGATGGCGTGGGCCGATCCGGAGGCCTCCCGCGGTTACGTCCTGGAGCACGCCCAGGAGATGGACCCGTCCGTGGCCGACCGGCACATCGGGCTGTACGTCAACGAGTTCACCGCCGGTCTCGGCGAGGACGGCTACGCCGCCGTGCGCGGGCTGCTCACCCGCGCGGCGGCCGAGGGGCTGGTGCCGCCGCTCGGCCCGGACGCGCTGGCCTTCGCCCGCCCGTCCGCCGGCTGACCCCCTCCCGGCAGCCGGGCAGCCGCCGGGCGACGACGCCGGGAAAGACGGCCGGAGAGCGCAGTGGACCGGCCCCCACGGGACCGGTCCACGCACATCACGTCGTCGTCGGGGCGCTCAGACGTCCAGCTGATCGGCGACCGCCCGGAGCATGCCGGCGATCTTGTTGCCGTGCGCCTTGTCCGGGTAGCGGCCCCGCTCCAGCTGCTGGGAGACGCTCTCCAGCAGGGTGGTCAGATCCTGGACGATCGAGGCAAGTTCGTCCGGTTTGCGGCGCTGTGCGGCGGCGATGGAGGGCGCCGGGTCGAGCACGCTCACCGACAGCGCCTGATCCCCGCGGTTGCCCGCCACCACGCCGAACTCGACGCGCTGTCCCGGCTTGAGGGTGTCCACACCGGGCGGGAGCACGGAGGAGTGCACGAAGACGTCGCCGCCGTCGTCGCGGGAGAGAAAGCCGAAGCCCTTCTCACTGTTGAACCACTTGACCTTGCCGGTAGGCACGTCCGTCCTCGTCCTCGTACTCGTCGGGGAAACACACAAAAACAGCTCTGGATAGCACTAGAGCGGGCCGTGAGACCCGCCACGTCCAAGGCTAATGGTCCCGTGCCTGGTGACAAGATGTCGCCGGGTGGTTCCTCAGCGCTCCTGACGCCGATCTACCCTGGTCCCATGAGCGGTACTCCTTCCTCCGCGGGTGACCGGCTGGTCCGGGTCGGCGCGATCGTGTTCCTCGTCGGCGCCCTCGCCACCGTCGCCACCATGGCTCCGCTGTTCCTGGGCGCGGATCCGCTGCCCGCGCCCGCGTACTTCGTGTGCATGCTGATGGGCGCCGGCTTCGTGATCGCCGGCGCCGGGGTGCTGCGGTCGATCGCCGCCGGGCGCCGTCAGGCGCGCTCGGCCCGGTAGCCCTCCAGCCACGCCGGGAACGCGGTGAGGTCCGGCAGGACCACGTCCGCGCCGGCGGCGCGGAGTTCGTCCTCCCCGAACGGGCCGGTGGCGACGGCCACGGACAGCGCGCCCGCGGCCCGGGCGCCCCGGATGTCGCCGGTGTGGTCCCCGACGTAGACGGCCGCGCCGTGCTCGCGCAGCGCCTCCGCCTTGGCCTCCGCCCACAGCCACCCGATGACCGCGTCGGCACCGATGCCGAGGTGCTTCAGGTGCAGTTCGGCGTTGGGCTGGTGCTTGGCGGTGACCACGATCGCCCGGCCGCCCCCGCCGCGCACGGCGGCTATCGCGTCCCCCGCGCCGGACAGCGCGAGGGTCGGGGCGATCGCGTGGTCCGGGTAGATCTCGCGGTACCGGACCGCCATGGCCGGGATCCGGTCGTCCGGGAACCAGTTCGCCAGCTCCTCCTCCAGCGGCGGACCGAGCCGGGTGATCGCGAGGTCGGCGTCGATGTGCGTCCCGGTCTCGGCGGCCAGCGCGAGGTAGGCGGCCTTGATACCGGGGCGGGAGTCGATGAGGGTCATGTCGAGGTCGAAGCCGACCGTCAAGGGATGCGTGGGCATGGCAGCCATTGTGCCGTCACCCTTGCGGAGCACCCCCTAGACTTAGGCTCCCCTAACCTGACAGGCGGTCCGCCGCGCCGGGCCCGCCGGATCCGAGAGGAACCGATGCCCGCCGCCCCGCCCGGTCAGCCCGGACGCACCCCGGCCGGACGCCGTATCGGGTGGCTGGCCGCGGCCACGGCCGCCCTGCTGCTGTCGGTCCTGCTCAGCCTGTCCGTCGGCGCCCGGCCCCTCGCCCCGTCGGCCGTCCTGGACGCGCTGCTGCACGGCGGCTCCGGCGACGCCGCCGAGGTCGTACGGTCCCTGCGATTACCGCGCACCGTCACCGGGGTGCTGGTCGGCGCGGCGCTCGCCCTCGCCGGCACGGTGCTCCAGGGCCTCACCCGCAATCCGATCGCCGACCCGGGCATCCTCGGCATCAGCCAGGGCGCCTCCGCGAGCGTGGTGCTGGCCATCGCGTTCGCCGGAGTGCACGGCCCGAGCGGCTACGTGGGGTACGCGTTCCTGGGGGCGGGGCTGGCGGCCGTCGCGATGTACGCGGTCGCGGCCGGCGGACGCGGCGGGGCTACTCCGGTGAAACTCGCCCTGGCCGGGGCGGCGGTGAACGCCCTGCTGGTCTCCGTCATCCACGCGGTGCTGACCACCGACGCCGCCACCCTCGACGAGTACCGGTTCTGGCAGGTCGGTTCGCTCTCCGGCCGCGGCGCCGACGTGATCGGCCAGGTCTGGCCCTTCCTGGTGCTCGGCGTGGTGCTGGTGCTCTCCGTCGCCCGCGGGCTGGACGCCCTCGCCCTCGGCGAGGACCTGGCCCGCGGCCTGGGGCAGAACGTCGCCGCCCTGCGGATCGTCGGCGGGCTCGGCGCGACCGTCCTCACCGGGGTGGGCGTCGCGGCGGCCGGACCGATCGCCTTCATCGGCCTCGCCGTACCGCACCTGGCCCGCGCCGCCGTCGGCACCGCCCACCGCTGGGTGCTGCCGATGGCCGCGCTGACCGGCCCGGTGCTGCTGCTGGTCCCGGACGTCCTCGGCCGGCTGGTCTTCCCGCCCTCCGAGGTCCCCGCCGGGGTGATGACGGCCCTGGCCGGGGTCCCGTTCCTGGTCGTCCTGGTGCGCCGCCGGACGGTGACCGCATGACCGGCACCGCTCATCGCCCGCGCGTCCTCCCGGCCGGTCACACCCTGGTCCGCGCCGGGGCGGCCTCCTTCCTGGTGCACCGGCGGGCGGCCCGCACCGCGGGCGCCCTCACCGTGCTGCTGGCCGCCGTCTGTCTCGCCTCCCTCTGCCTCGGCGAGACGACCGCCACCCCGCTCGGCGCCATGAGAGTGCTGGCCGGGCTGCCCTCCCCGGACGCCTTCGTCGTCGGCACCCTGCGGCTGCCGCGCCTGGTCACCGGGCTGCTCGTCGGCGTCGCGTTCGGCCTCGCCGGGGCGCTCGTCCAGACCGTGGCGCGCAACCCGCTGGCCAGCCCGGACATCATCGGCGTCAGCCAGGGCGCGGGTGCGCTGACGGTCGGCGCGCTGACCTTCGGGGTCACGTCCACCGTCGCCCTGCCCGCCCTGTCGGTGGCGGGCGGCCTCGCCACCGCGGCCCTCGTGTACGCCCTCACCTGGCGCCGCGGACTGCACGCGGGCCGCTTCGTCCTCATCGGCATCGGCTTCGCCATCGCCCTGCGCTCGGTCACCCAGCTCTTCCTCACCAAGGGCGAACCGCTGGTCGCCCAGCAGGCGCAGGTGTGGATGACCGGCTCGCTGGACGGGCGCGGCCGGCCCGAAGCGGCACCGCTGGGCTGCGTCCTGCTGCTCCTGCTGCCCGCGGTGCTGTGGGCGGGGCGCGCCCAGCGGGCGGTGGCCCTGGACGACGACACGGCGACCGCGCTCGGCACCCACCTGGGCCGCACCCGGCTCGGACTGGCCGCGCTCGGCGTCGTCCTCGCCTCCGTCGCCACGGCCGCCGCCGGGCCGGTGGACTTCGTGGCACTGCTCGCCCCGCAGATCGCCCGCCGCGCGGCCCGGACGGACCGGATCCCGCTGGTGTGCGCGGCGCTGACCGGCGCGGTGATCGTGGTCGCGGCCGACCTGGCGGCCCGGACCCTGCTGTCGCCCACCGAACTGCCCGTCGGCGTGCTGACCGCCGCCGTCGGCGCCCCGTATCTGATCCGCCTGATCCTGCGAGGCCGCACCGGAGGAACTTCGTGACCGAGAGCCGCCTGACGGCCCGCGACCTGACCCTCGCCTACGAGCAGCGCACCGTCGTCGACGGACTGGACCTGGACGTTCCCGACGGGCGGGTCACCGTCGTCGTCGGCCCCAACGCCTGCGGCAAGTCCACCCTGCTGCGCGCCCTCGGCCGGCTGCTCAGGCCCGCCCGCGGCGCGGCCCTGCTGGACGGCCGGGACCTCAGCCGCATCCCCACCCGGACCGTCGCCCAGCAGCTCGGCCTGCTGCCGCAGACCCCGGCCGCCCCCGAGGCGATCACGGTCGCCGACCTCGTGGCCCGCGGCCGGCAGCCGCACCAGCGCTGGTGGCAGCAGTGGTCGGCGGAGGACGAACGGGCCGTCGCCGACGCCATGGACCGCACCGCCGTGGCGGACCTCGCCGAGCGTCCCGTGGACGAACTCTCCGGCGGCCAGCGGCAGCGCGTCTGGATCGCCATGGCCCTCGCCCAGGAGACCGGGCTGCTCCTCCTCGACGAGCCCACCACCTATCTGGACATCGCCCATCAGATCGAAGTCCTCGACCTGCTGCGGCAGCTCAACCACCAGCGGGGACGCACCGTCGTCGCCGTCCTCCACGACCTCAACCAGGCCGCCCGCTACGCCGACCACCTCGTCGCCATGAAGGCCGGGCGGATCGTCGCGCAGGGCGGCCCGGCGGAGATCGTCACGGCGGAGCTGGTGCGCGAGGTGTTCGGCCTCGACGCGGTCGTCGTCCCCGACCCCGTCACCGGCAGCCCGCTGGTCGTCCCCGGCCTGCCCTGGCAGGCCCGCACGCCCGTCCCCGACCACCACTGAAAGGTGCGCCATGTCCCGCACCCGCGCGCTCACCACCACCGCCGCCCTCGCCGCCCTCGCTCTCACCGGCTGCGGCACGGGGCAGAACGCCGCCCCCGAGGGCGAGACCCGCACCGTGAACACCGCCATGGGAAAGGTGCGGGTGCCCGTCGCGCCGAAGCGCGTGGTCGTCCTCGACACCGCCGAACTGGACTCCGCGATCACCCTCGGCGTGAAGCCCGTCGGCGCCACCAACGCGGGCACCCGCTCGGGCTTCCTGGGCTACCTGAGCAAGGACCAGGTCTCCGGCATCAAGAACGTCGGCACGATCGGCTCCCCCAACCTGGAGGCCGTCAACGAGCTGAAGCCGGATCTGATCCTCAGCAACAAGGCCCGGGACGCGAAGAACTACACCAGCCTCAAGGCCATCGCCCCGACCGTCCTCACCGAGACCACCGGCTACCCCTGGAAGGAGAACTTCCGGGTGCACGCCGCCGCCCTCGGCAAGAAGCAGGCGGCCGCCAAGGCGGTTGCCGCCTACCGGGCCCACGCCCGAAAGGTCACCGACGCGCTCGGCGGCCCGGACCGGGCGAAGCGGACCGAGGTCAACATCGTCCGCTTCGTCGAGGGCGCGGACACCCGCGTCTACGGCGAGAAGAGCTACATCGCCACCGTCCTGAAGGACGTCGGCCTCGGCCGCCCCGCCGTCGTGCACCGGGCCACCGACGGTTTCTCCTACGACGTCAGCCCCGAGAGGATCGACGACGCCGACGCGGACGCCCTCTTCTACGCCACCTACGGCGACCCGAAGAAGGCCAAGGAGACCCAGATCCTGCGCAGCGGCCTGTGGAAGCGGATGGCCGCCGTCAGGAACGAGCGGTCCTTCCGGATCGACGACGAGACCTGGATCCAGGGCATCGGCTACACCGCCGCCGACACGATCCTCGACGAACTCCAACAGCGGCTGGGCTAGTTGCCGCGCGGCCGTCGCCTCGCCCGCCACACCAGGAACAGCGCCGAGGCGACGGCCGCCGTGCGCAGCGCCACCGGCCAGGTCTCACCGAGCGCCGCGGCCATCCCGTCCTTCGGGACGGGCTCCCCCCAGCGCCCCTCGACCCGCCCCCACAGCCACACGACGGCACTCGCCGCGACCAGCCCGGGCAGCCCGAGCGCCGCGAACTTCGCCTCGATCCGGGACAGTCGGCGCGTGCCGTAAGCGACGACCCACCCCAGCCCCAGCAGCACCAGATTCCCCAGCACGGCCCCCGCCACCAGCAGCCCGGCGGCGATCAGCAGCAGCGGACTGAGCGGCGCCCGCGTCTCCTCCCGGCGCCGCGCGAACACCCGCCGCGCCAGCCCGGCCCCCCGGACCCGTGGGGCCGGCTTCTCCTCCGTCTTGGCGGGCTCCGGGGCGCTCTCCACCGCGGCGCGCTCCGGCGGTTCGAGCATCTCGGGGATCTCGATCCCCCCGCTGAACCCCGGAACGGACGACCCCGGCCCGCCGAACGGCCCCGGCTCGACCCGCCACCAGTCGGTGACCGGCACCCGCGGCCCGAGCTCGTCCTCCCCCGCCAGATGCGGCGGCGCGGCGCCGGACGCCTGCCGCTGCGCGGGCACATGGGGCTTCGCCAACGGCACGGCGGCCTTCGACGGAACGTCGGGCGCACCCCCGGCCGCGCCGCCCACCACCTCGTCCGGCGTGCCCAGCTTCCCCAGGATCCGCTTCACCGCCGCGGGACTGTCGGCCCCGCCGGCCCGCTGCTGCTCGATCTCCGCGCGCAGCCGGGTGACCAGCCGCATCCGGTCCCCGGACGGCATCTGCTGCTGCTGAGCCAGGTCCCCGACCTTGCTCAGATAGTCGAAGACGACCCGATCGCTCTCGATCCCCACCAAATCCCCTGCGGGCGCGCACTGGTTGACGACCTCCTCGACGGTACCGGCTACACCGCCGATTGCCCCCATGGCACACGCCCCGGGACACCCGAGGCCCGGAACAGACCACACCGCACGCCCACCACCGACACCCTGAACGGCATACGCGGGCCCGCAGAACTGGGGCGACCGGGGCGACGGAACCGCCCCGGACGCAGGCAACCAGGCCCGGTAGGCCGGACCGCGGGGCGGCCACCGCACGCAAGGGACGGAGCCGCAAGCGGCCGGGTGGCAGAGCTGGGCGGACGTGACGGCCCGGTGCCACCGGCCGGGTCCGGACATGACGACCGCGGAGGCCACAGCGCCGGGCGAACGCAAGGAGGCGGGGACACGGCGCCACCGGCCCAATCCGAACAAGACAACAGCGGAAGCCACAAGGCCGAGCAAACGCAAGGAGGCGGGGACACGGCGCCACCGGTCCGGACATGACGACAGCGGGGACCACAGGGCCGGGTGGACGTCAGGGGGTGGGGGCGCAGGGGTGGGGGGTTCTGGAAGCTTCCGTGTATTTGTGGCCCCCCAGGGCCAAAAATATACGTTCCAGACCCCCCACCCCGGAGCCCCCACCCCCGAACCCCACGACCACCCGCACCCGAAAACCACGCCCACCCGCGCCCGAAATCCACGACGCCCCGCACCCGAAAACCGCACCCCACCCCCGCTCACCCCCACCGCGCCGCTCGACGAGCCCCCAACGCGCCCCCGTCCCCACCCCCCGCGGAGCGGCTATCGTGGGGCGGATGGCCGACAAGCGGAACCGGGAGGAGCGCGTGCCGACAGACCCCCGCCGCCGCAGTACGGGCGCCGCCAC
Source organism: Streptomyces sp. bgisy100 (assembly GCF_057709105.1). Taxonomy (NCBI): domain Bacteria; kingdom Bacillati; phylum Actinomycetota; class Actinomycetes; order Kitasatosporales; family Streptomycetaceae; genus Streptomyces; species Streptomyces sp. bgisy100. The sequence continues at coordinate 36,599 of NZ_JBYITE010000009.1, read as the reverse complement.
GGGCAGCTCCACCAGGACCGGAACCCCCGCCACCGGTACCCCCGACTCCACGGAGGCCCCAGGCACCGCCCCCGGCACCGGCACCGGCACCGGCACCGGCACCCCCAGCGCCACCAGCACCCCCGCCGCACCCGGCACCCCCGACACCACCACCCCCCGAACCCCCCGCACCCTCGCCGAAGAACTCCGCACCCGCCCCGACCCCGCCCTAGCCACCCTCCTCCGCGCGCGCCCCGACCTCCTCTCCCCCGTCCCGGGCGACCTCACCCAGCTCGCCACCCGCGCCGGCACCCGCGCCTCCGTCGTACGGGCCCTGGAACGGCTCGACCGGTTCGCGCTGCAGACCGCCGAGGCGCTGGCGATCGCCCCGGACCCCTGCCCGTACCCCGCCCTCCTCGGCCTGATGGCGGGCGACTCCGGCGACGAGGTCATCGAACGGGAGCTGCCCCGCGCGCTCAGCACGCTGCGCGCCCAGGCCCTGGTCTGGGGCGGGGAGGAGCGGCTGCGCCTCGTCCGCACCGCCCGCGAGGTACTGGCCGGCGGCACCGCGCTCGCCTCGTCCGGCACGGCCGCGCCCACCCTCCCGGGCCGCACCTCCCCCACCGGAGCAGGTCGGCCCCCCACCGGAGCGGGACGGCCCTACGCCGGCGCAGGACGGACCTCCGCCGGCGCGGCACGTCCTCCGGCCGGCCCCGCGCGGACCAGCCCCACCGGCCTGGGCCCGACCGTGGCCGAGGCCGCCACCGGGATGTCCCCCGGGCGGCTCCAGGAGATCATCGCCACGGCGGGGCTGCCCGCCACGCACGACCCGGTCACCGCGGTCGACGCGCTCACCGCCCTGTTCGAGGACCGCACGCGGATGGCGGCGCTGCTCGCCGAGGCCCCGGAGGAGTCCCGGGAGACGCTGGCCCGCCTCGTCTGGGGCCCGCCGTACGGCACGGTCCCGGCGAACCCGTCGCCGCAGGTCCGCTGGCTGACGGCCCGCGGGCTGCTGCTCCCCACCGGCTCCGGCACCGTCGCCCTGCCGCGCGAGGTCGCCCTGCATCTGCGCGACGGCCGGGCCCACCGCACCCCCGAGCCGCTGCCGCCCGCGCTGGAGCCGGTGGCCGAGCACCGGCCGGGCGTGGTGGACGCGACGGCGGCGGGCCAGGCGTTCGCCGCGCTGGGCGTCGTCGAGGACCTGCTCAAGGAGTGGGAGCTCGGCGGCCCCGGGGTCCTGCGGGCCGGGGGCATGAGCGTCCGCGATCTCAAGCGGACCGCGACCGCGCTCGACACCGACGAGCCGACGGCCGCGTTCTGGCTCGAACTCGCCTTCGCCGCCGGGCTCCTGGCCTCGGACGGCGAGGCCGACGAACGGTTCGCGGCCACCCCGGCGTACGACGAGTGGCAGCGCCGGCCCGCGGAACAGCGCTGGTCCGCGCTGGCCGCGGCCTGGCTGACCGCGACCCGTACGGCGGGCCTGGTCGGCGGCCAGGACGCCAAGGGCCGCACCCTCTCCGCGCTCGGCCCGGGGCTGGACCGTTCACCGGCCCCGCACTTCCGCCGCCGCACCCTCGAACTGCTCGCCACGCTCCCGGACGGCGGGGCGCCGCAGCCGGACGCGGTCCTGGCGCGCCTCCGTTGGGAGCACGGCGCCCCGGCCCGCCCGAGCGAGGCCCCGGGCCAGGGGGCAGGCCCCGGCCCGGCCGGGCACCCGTACCCGTACCCGCACCCGCACCCGCACCCCGACGACCTCCGCTCCCGGATCGCACGCTGGACCCTGGCCGAGGCCGAACGCCTCGGGGTCACCGGCCGCGGCGCGCTCTCCACCCACGGCCGGGCCCTCCTGGGCACACCGACGGCACCGGGCGAGCCGGCACCGGAAGCATCGGTTCTGGGAGAGCCCGCCCCAGGCCGGCTCGCTCCAGGTCACCCCGCCCCGGGCAGCCCCGCCCCGGAGCCGACGGCCACCGGCGCACCCGCCACGGCCGCCCCCGCCGCGGCGAGCCCCACCACGATCGTCACCGGCACACTCCCGGCGCCCGGCGCGGACGGCACAGCGGCCACCGCCCCCACCCCGGGCGACTCCGACGGCCGCATCCCACCCCAGCCGACCACCGCGAGCACCCCGGACACCGGCCCCACCACCCGGGACAACGGCACCGGCCCCGGCGCACCCCCGGCCACCGAGACGCACCCCGCCGAAGTACACGCCGCCGCGGCCATCGCCGCCGCCCTGCTCGCCCCCAAGCTCCCCGAACCGCTCGACCACGTCCTCCTCCAGGCGGATCTGACGGCCGTGGCGCCGGGCCCGCTGGAGCGGCCGCTCGCCGAGATGCTCGGGGTGCTCGCCGACGTCGAGTCCAAGGGCGGCGCGACGGTCTACCGGTTCACCCCGGGCTCCGTCCGCCGCGCCCTGGACGCCGGACAGACCGCCTCCGACCTGCACGCCTTCCTCGCCGAGCACTCCCGGACGCCCGTCCCGCAGCCGCTCAGCTACCTGATCGACGACGTGGCCCGCAAGCACGGGCACCTGCGCGTCGGAGCGGCGTCGGCGTACATCCGCTGCGACGACGACGCCCTGCTGGCCGAGATCCTCGCCGACCGGCGGTCCTCGGGGCTGCGCCTGCGCCGCCTCGCCCCCACGGTGCTGGCCACCCAGGCACCGCCCGACCAACTCCTGGAGTGCCTGCGGGACATGGGCTACGCCCCGGCCGCCGAGTCGGCCGAGGGCGACGTGGTGATCACCCGGGCCGACGCGCACCGCACCCCGCCGCGCACCGCGCCCGCCCCCGTCCAGGGCGGCCCGCCCGTCCCCGACGCCACGCTGCTCACAGCCGCGGTCAAGGCGATCCGCGCGGGCGACCTCGCCGCCACGGCCGTGCGCAGGCCGGCCGCGGCGCAGGCGCCGGAGGCACGGGAAGGCGCCCCGTCCGACGGCGGCCGGCTGCCCCGCACCACCTCCGCCGAGACGCTCGCCACGGTGCAGGCGGCGGCTCTCACCAGCAGCGCGGTGTGGATCGGCTACGTGAACGCCGACGGCGCGGCCAGCCAGCGAGTCATCGCCCCGGTACGGGTGGAGGGCGGCTTCGTCACGGCCTACGACCACACGGCCGACGAGATCCGCACCTACCCCCTGCACCGCATCACGGGCGTCGCGGAACTCGCCGACGACCCGACCTGACCTCCGGCCCGGGGGCCCGGATCACCGCTTCCCGGCTCTCCCGTTCCGAGCGTCCCGCAGGGCCTCGACCAGGACGTCGACATCGGTCCAGGGGTTGACCGTCCGGGGGTTCACCGCCCTCGGATTGCCCTCGCTCTCCGCCTCCGCACGGGACCGCAGACGCTGGGCCCTGGACTGCGCCACGCCGTGGAGCGCCCGGAGCGACTCGTAGTCCAGATGCTTGCGGGCCGTCGAATACCCGGCGCAGCCCGGTTCGTTCTCCAGCAGTCGCTGCGCCTGTCCGGACGTGAGGTAGGCGGTGATGTCCTTGAAGTGCAGCAGGATCCATATCTCGAAGCAGGGGTTGCTGAGCGCGACATTGACCGCGCCGCCCCGGGCGAGCCGTAGCGCATCCGCCAGTCCGGGGTGCGGCACCGGTGCCTCGACGTCCACGACGCACCACACCTCGTCGTACGCGGTGCAGCGGTCCTTGGCACTCCTGGGCGCTCTCGCCTGGTGCTCGATGGCGGCCTGCACCAGGGACTTCGGCTCACCATGCACTCCGCCCATGCAGAGCTCCACCGGCAGGGCCCGTAACTCCGCTTTCAGCCCCTTGAAGTACTGGGTCTCCGTGCACTCACCTTCGCAGTAGATCAGGAATCTCCGCTGTTCCGGACGGTTCCCCTGCTTCCGGCCGAGAGGCTTCCCCCGTCGCACCGTCACCCCCGCTTCCCTTCCCACTCGCCGCGGGCCCTTCGCTCGCCGCGGCTCCTTCGCTCCCCGCGGGCCCTTCATTCGCCGCGGCCCCCTCACTCGCCGCGGCAAGGCCCGCCAGCAGATCGCTGTCGAAGTGCGGAACCGCTCCGTACCGGCCCCCCAGATACCGCTTCTCCAGGTTCTCGATCGAGTCCCGCACCGAGAACTCCGTCAGCGGGAAGAGCCGGGTCGCGCCGGTGTCGTAGTCCTTCTCCGTGAACCACAGCTGATCCCGGAACAGTTCGGTGCGGGAGTTCCTCCCCAGGAGTGACGACTCATGGGTGCTGAAGATCAGTTGTGCGCCGCGGCGGTTGGTCTCCGGCGACTGGAACATCCCGACCAGGGCGTCCGTGAGGTGGGGGTGGAGCCGTGCGTCGAGCTCGTCCACGCACAGCACCGCGCCGCGGATCAGCGCCGTGACGACCGGGCCGAGCAGCCCGATCCAGGTGCGGGTGCCGCTGGACTCCTCGCCGAGCCGGAGCGTGAACGTCCCGTCGGCGGTCCGGTGCTCCACCCGTACGCGGTCCCCGAGCGGCGCCTCCACCTTCACCCGGTCGCCGAGCGCCTCGCGCAGCGCCGCGAGCACGCGCTCCTGCTCGTCCGCGACCTCTTCGCCGAGCTCACGGATCTCCAGCCCCCCGACGCCCAGGTCGGCGAAGCGCAACAGGTCCATGAGCGGCGCCCGGCCGCCCCGCTCCCGCTCGGCCAGGCACAGGCTGACCGTGTGGTCCAGCCGGTGCTGGAAGTCGCTGTCGGTGGCGACCGTCAGATCGTTCCGGAACCACGCGTAGATCGTGCGCAGCAGTTCGTGCCCCTGGGCCGCCGCGACCGAGAGATAGAGACTGTTCGGCCGCAGGAGGTCGGCGATGACCTTCCGTCGTCCGGTGAGCCCGCGGCCGAAGCTGACGGGCTCGCCCCCGCGCCGTTCGTAGAGCCGTCGCGGCTTGCCCTCGGGGTAGGCGTAGAGCCACTCCTCCAGTACCCGGTCGTCGTCCACGGTGAAGCCGAAGGCGTAGCGGACGCCGTCCAGCACGAATTCGACCTCGTAGCCGCTCGGCGGGATCGAGGCGCCGCTCCGGAGAGCGAAGGGGCGCCGGGGCACTCCGCCGGACGGGTCCCAGCGCTGGAACGACGACAGGACGGCGGTGCGCATCCACACCAGGGCGTCGATGACATTCGACTTCCCCGAGGCGTTCTGCCCGTAGATCGCCGCCACCGGCACGACCCGGTGGCGGCTGCGGGGCACCTCCTGCTCGGCCCGCTCGTCGTGCCGGTCGTCCGCGACCAGGGTGAGCTCCTGCTCCTCACGGAGCGACGCATGGTTCGTCACCTGGAAGCGCAACAGCATGCCGGCCTCCCCGGGGCTCGATGGAACGTGTCGTTTTGCTGTCTGTATCGTCAAGTCTTGACGATACAGACAGCAAAACGACTTGTCTGTGCGCATTCACTCGATCGTGGACGACCGGCACGCCCCCGCTCGGCCCGCCCCACCCGCGCCCCTTCCACACTCGGCTCCGCACTTCGGGCGATGAGGGACACTGGAGGCTTGTCCCCCGGAGACGCACGAAAGGCGCCAGGCGTGAGTGGACCGCTGATTGTCCAAAGTGACAAAACACTGCTCCTGGAAGTCGGCCACGAGCAGGCCGACGCGTGCCGCCGCGCCATCGCCCCGTTCGCGGAGCTGGAGCGCGCCCCCGAGCACATCCACACCTACCGGGTGACCCCGCTCGGGCTGTGGAACGCCCGGGCCGCCGGGCACGACGCGGAGCAGGTCGTCGACGCGCTCGTCGAGTTCTCCCGGTACCCGGTGCCGCACGCCCTGCTCGTCGACGTCGCCGAGACCATGGCCCGCTACGGCCGGCTGCGGCTGCTCAAGCACCCCACCCACGGTCTCGTCCTGGAGTCCACCGACCGCCCGGTCCTGGAGGAGATCCTCCGCTCCAAGAAGATCCAGCCGCTGGTCGGGAACCGCATCGACCCGGACACCGTGGCCGTGCACCCCTCCGAGCGCGGGCAGATCAAGCAGACCCTGCTGAAGCTCGGCTGGCCCGCCGAGGACCTCGCGGGCTACGTCGACGGCGAGGCGCACCCGATCGAGCTGCACGAGGACGGCTGGGCGCTGCGGCCCTACCAGCAGCAGGCCGTCGAGGGCTTCTGGCACGGCGGCTCCGGCGTCGTGGTCCTGCCCTGCGGCGCGGGCAAGACGCTGGTCGGGGCGGGCGCGATGGCGACCGCGAAGTCGACCACCCTGATCCTGGTCACCAACACGGTCTCCGCCCGTCAGTGGAAGCACGAGCTGGTGAAGCGGACGTCCCTCACCGAGGAGGAGATCGGCGAGTACAGCGGCACCCGCAAGGAGATCCGGCCGGTCACCATCGCCACGTACCAGGTCCTCACCACCAAGCGGAAGGGCGTCTACCCGCACCTGGAGCTGTTCGACTCCCGCGACTGGGGGCTGATCGTCTACGACGAGGTGCATCTGCTCCCGGCGCCGGTCTTCAAGTTCACCGCCGACCTCCAGGCCCGTCGCCGGCTCGGGCTCACCGCCACCCTCGTCCGGGAGGACGGCCGCGAGTCCGACGTCTTCTCCCTGATCGGCCCGAAGCGCTTCGACGCGCCCTGGAAGGAGATCGAGGCGCAGGGCTACATCGCTCCGGCGGACTGTGTCGAGGTGCGGGTCAATCTGACCGAGACCGAGCGTCTCGCCTATGCGACCGCCGAGACCGAGGAGAAGTACCGCTACTGCGCCACCACCGCGTCCAAACAGCGGGTCACCGAGGCGCTGGTGGAGCGGCACCGGGGGCAGCAGACGCTGGTCATCGGGCAGTACATCGACCAGCTCGACGAGCTCGGCGAGCACCTGGGCGCCCCGGTCATCAAGGGCGAGACGACCAATGCCCAGCGCGAGAAGCTCTTCGACGCGTTCCGGCAGGGCGAGCTCGGGGTCCTCGTGGTGTCCAAGGTGGCGAACTTCTCGATCGACCTGCCCGAGGCGACGGTGGCGATCCAGGTGTCCGGCACGTTCGGCTCCCGGCAGGAGGAGGCGCAGCGCCTCGGCCGGGTGCTGCGGCCCAAGGCGGACGGCCACCCGGCCGTCTTCTACTCGGTGGTGGCCCGGGACACGATCGACCAGGACTTCGCGGCGCACCGGCAGCGGTTCCTCGCGGAGCAGGGGTACGCGTACCGGATCGTGGACGCGGACGATCTGCTGGCGTCGGACGAGGCGTAGGCGGCGCGGGGGCGAGGCGTGAGCGCACGGGGCGGGGCGGCGGCGCCCGGGGCGTAAGCGGCGCTGGACGTGGGCGCGCGGGGCGTAGGCGGCGCGCGGACGAGGCGCAGGCGCGCAGGTCAGGGACGTGGGCGCGGGACGAGGCCTACAGGCGCCCGGCCCCGGCGCAGGGCCCGTGCGGCGCCGGGCGCGTGCGCCGCACGGCCGCAGGCGGCGGCGTGCGGCTCAGCGGCGGCGGGTCACCAGCGCCGGCTCGTCGAACTCGCCCAGGACGGTCACCCGGAACGCGGTGTCCGCATACACGCGGATCGCGCGCAGGACGTTGCCCAGCAGGTGCCGTGGGTGCGGGGGAGCCGCGATACCGAGGGCCGTGCTGCCCCGGACGGGAGACGCGGGGACCGGAGTGAAGGATGCGGCGTTCATGTCCCCATGATGCGTTTCATCCGTTTGGAGCACATCAGTCCAGCGACTGAGGCCGTCGGCCCCACCCCTCACCCCTACGGCGCACCCGCCGCCCTCCCCGGGGCGGAGCCGGCCAGGAAACGGCTTCCCGAGCCAAGTCCAGCCACCACCACCATCGGGGGTGGTGCACGCGAAACGCCTGGGAAACCAAGGCCCGCCACCCCCGCACGGGCAGGACCCGCAGGCCGGATGTGATCGACACCGATGACCGAAACAAACCGTTCGACCGGCCTCGCCCCGCTCACTACAATCGCCCGTCTGCCGCCTCCCGACCTGCCCCGAGCAGGAGCGCCTCCGCGGGCGCCCGGGGAGCCACCGTCCGGACGGCAACCGGCCGGTTTCTCTCATTCACCCGATCACCCCGGAGGCAACGTCGTGCCCGCGCAGTCGCGCCCATCCCCCAGTCGCGCCCGCACCGAGGACGCCACGGGCCCCTCACCGGAACCGGACAGCAACGGTCCGCTCGCCCGCGAGCGCGCCCACCTCGCCGGGTCCCGCGCCGCACTGCGCGCCATGCGCACCGATGTCGAAGCGCTCGACATCTCCAACGTCACCGCGAACTGGGTGAACGCCACGGTCCTCCAGTCCCAGATCGACTCCCGCATCAAGGCGCTCGCGGATCACGCCCACACGCCGCTGTTCTTCGGCCGTCTCGACTATCAGCACGCGGGCACGCAGTACGGGGATGCCCGGCACGGGGACGCTCCCCGCCCCGGCCCGAGCGGTCCGGGCGCGGCGGTCCCGGGCAGCCCCGGAGACGAAGCAGCCGGCACCGGACCGAACGGGGCCACCGGCACCGGGCCGGACGGGACCACCGACGCCGGACCGAACGGGGCCACCAACGCCGACGGCGGGACCGAGGAGCCCGGCGACCGCTGGTACATCGGCCGGCGCCACGTCCACGACGCGCACGGCGACCCGATGGTCGTCGACTGGCGCGCCCCCGTCTCCCAGCCGTTCTACCGGGCGTCCAAGAAGGCGCCGATGGACGTCCGGCTGCGCCGCCGCTTCGGCTACACCGGCGGTGAGCTGACGGCCTACGAGGACGAGCACCTCACCGATCCCGACGAGGCCGCGGTCGGCACCGCCAGCAAGCTGCTCCAGGCCGAGATCGAGCGCCCCCGCGTCGGCCCCATGCGGGACATCGTCGCGACGATCCAGCCCGAGCAGGACGAGATCGTCCGGTCCGGCCTCGACCGGACGGTCTGCGTCCAGGGCGGACCCGGCACCGGGAAGACCGCGGTCGGCCTGCACCGGGTGGCGTATCTGCTCTACGCGCACCGGGAGCGGCTGGCGCGGACCGGGACCCTGGTCATCGGGCCGAACCGTTCCTTCCTCCACTACATCGAGCAAGTCCTGCCCACCCTGGGCGAGCTGGAGGTCCGGCAGGCGACCGTGGACGACCTCCTTTCGCACGTCGAGGTACGGGGCGACGACACCGCCCGCGCGGCCCGCATCAAGGGCGACGCGCGGATGGCCCAGGTGCTCCGGCGCGCGGTCCGGTCCGGGGTGACGACGCCGACGGAGCCGGTGGTCGTGGTCCGCGGTTCGCGCCGCTGGCGCGTCCCGGCGTACGAAGTGGCGGAGATGGTCACGGAGTTGCTCGCCCGGGACATCCGGTACGGCGCCGCCCGGGAGGCGCTGCCGCAGCGGATCGCGCACGCCGTCCTGACCCGGATGGAGGCGGCGGGCGAGGCCCCGGACGACCGGGTGCAGAACGCGGTGGCCCGCTCCGCCCCCGTCAAGGCCGTGGTCAAGGAGGTGTGGCCGCCGGTGGATCCGGCGAGGCTCGTCCTCCGGCTGCTGTCCGACCCGGAGTTCCTCGCCGCGAACGCGGACGGTGTGCTCACCGCCGACGAGCAGAAGGAGGTCCTCTGGGCGAAGCCCGCCCGGGGCGTGAAGTCGGCCCCCTGGTCCCCGGCCGACGCGGTGCTCGTCGACGAGGCGTCCGACCTGGTCGAACGCACCCACTCGCTGGGGCATGTCGTCCTCGACGAGGCCCAGGACCTCTCCCCCATGCAGTACCGGGCGGTCGGCCGCCGCTGCTCGACGGGTTCGGCGACGGTGCTGGGCGACCTCGCCCAGGGCACCACCCCGTGGGCCACCGGCACCTGGGCGGAGGCGCTGGGTCACCTGGGCAAGGGCGACGACGCGCGGGTGGAGGAGCTGACGGCCGGTTTCCGCGTGCCGCGCGAGATCATCGCGTACGCCTCGCGGCTGCTGCCGCGGATCGCGCCGGACCTCGCGGAGTCCACCTCGGTCCGGGAGGCGCCGGGCTCGCTCGTCGTCCGGCCCGTGACGACTCCGGCGGAGCTGGACGCGACGGTCCTGGAAGCGTGCCGGGAGGCGCTGACGCGCGAGGGGTCGGTCGGCCTGATCGCGGCGGACGCCCGCCTTCCGGCCCTGACCTCGGCCCTGTCGGCCGCGGGGATCGCCCATCTGCCGCCCGGCGAGGAGACGTCGGCCGAGGTGCGGCTGACCCTGGTCCCGGCGTCGCTCGCCAAGGGGCTGGAGTACGACTACGTGGTCCTGGACGAGCCGGCCGCCGTGGTCGACGGCGAGCCGGACGAGCGCACCGGCCTGCGCCGCCTGTACGTGTCGCTGACCCGTCCGGTCTCGGGCCTCACGGTCGTCCACGCGGCACCGCTGCCGGCTGCTCTGGCGGACTGACGCCGAGGGAGCGAACCGCCCCTCGCCGCCGACCCGTCAGAGCGCCGCGCGCCACTCCTCCACCGCTGCCGCCGACACCGGCGCGGCCCACCCCTCCGGCCGGGCCGCGCTGCCGATGTGGAAGGCATCGATCCCGGCGGCGCGCAGCGTCGGGAGGTGGTCGAGGCGGAGGCCGCCGCCGGCCATGATCCGGGGTTCGTACCCCGGCTCGCCGGAGCGCGCCGCCTCGGCCAGGAGGGTCGGCAGGCCGTCGTCGACGCCCGCCGGCGATCCGGCGGTGAGGAAGGTGTCCACGCCCGGCAGTGCGGCGATCTGTGTGCGCAGCGCGTGCCGGTCGGCCGCCCGGTCGATCGCCCGGTGGAAGGTCCACGGGCAGCCGTCGATGACGGCCATCAGCATTTCGACGGCCACCAGGTCCGGGTGGCCCTCGTGGTCCAGGAAGCCGAGGACGAACGCGTCGGCCCCCTCCTCCCGCAGCTCCGCCGCCGTGCGGCACAGCCGGCGGACGTCCGCGACGCCGAACCCGGCCTGTGGGCGGAGCATCACCCGCAGCGGGAGGTCGACCGCGGCCCGGATCTCCGCGAACGCCTCCCGGGACGGGGTGAGCCCGTCGGACGCCATATCGGTGACCACTTCGAGCCGGTCCGCACCCCCGGACCGCGCGGCGACCGCGTCCTCGGCGGTGAGGGCGATGACCTCGAGAATTGGTCTAGACATATATCCAAGGTTGCCACAGGAGAACCCCCGCCGGAAGCAGCCGCGCACGCCCGGGGCGGGGCCACGCCGTCCATGGCCGGGACAGAACACAGCGCCCGACCGGGAGGGACCACAGCGCCTGCCCGGGACGGACCGCAACACCCGCCCGGACGGACGACGGCTCGGCAAGGGCGGGAGGGCAGGAAGGGACAGGGCAGGGCAGGGCAGGGAGGGCCCGTCCGGCGCCCGTGGCCCACAATTGATCCATGGCCTCCACCGCCGTTCACGACATACTCCTCGCCCGCTGGTCCGAGCTGTTGCGCAGGTGCCAGGAAGAGGCGTCCCCGGACCCCGCCCCCTACGGCGAGAACCTGCTCGACCGCTGGGCGGAGCCGCAGCGCCGCTATCACACCACCGACCACCTGCTGGCGGTCCTCGACCGCATCGAGGAGCTGGTCCACCACTGCGACGACCCCGACGCGGTACGGCTCGCGGCCTGGTTCCACGACGCGGTCTACCGCCCGGACCGCTCGGAGAACGAGGAGCGCAGCGCCCAGCTCGCCGAACGCGCCCTGCCCGAGGCCGGGGTGTCCGCCGCGCGGACCGCCGAGGTCGCCCGCCTCGTCCGCCTCACCGTCACCCACGACCCGGCGCCCGGGGACACCGACGGCGAGGTGCTGTGCGACGCGGACCTGGCCGTGCTCGCCGGGCCCCCGCAGGCGTACGCGGCGTACGCGGCCGCCGTCCGCCAGGAGTACGGCTTCGTCCCGCACGACGCGTTCCGCGAGGGCCGGGCCGCCGTGCTGCGCCAACTGCTCGACCTGCCCCGGCTGTTCCGTACGGAGACCGGGCACGACCGCTGGGAGCGGACGGCGCGCCACAACATGGCCACCGAACTGGAACTCCTCACCTCCACCTGACGGGTGCGCAGGGCCGGGGCCGCGCGACGACCGCCGAACCCGGCCCGGCCTCCGCACGTCCGCCCCTGTCCGCCCACGCCATCCGCCCCGTCCCCTCCCCCGTCACGCCCCGAAAAACAGTGGTCGGGCCCGGTCACGAATGACACAGTCACCGTCGTGCCCCTGCTGGATCTGCTCATCGACTTCGCGCGCACCGGCTCCTCGGTCTCCCCGCTTCCCGGTCGGGACGATCCGGTGCCGAACCACGAGCGGCACTGCCTGCGATCCATGAACACCCACCGGACTCCCACGGAGCCGGTTGATGCGGCGCGTGGATGAAGCGATGACATTGCGTTCCGATGTGGCCGAGTTGCTGGCGGGAGCCGGCATCCTCGACGTGGACGTCGACGATGCCGTCGCGGACGAGCACGTCCGGTCGTCCGCGTACCAACGCGTCGTCTCGGTGACCGCTTCCTCGCGGAGCCGCGACCGGGACCGCGCGATGGTGGCCACGATCCTGCGCGACCCCATCGAGATGGTGTCCAAGACGGCGGTGGTCGCCCTCGTGGACAGGATTGCGATGGAGGTGACCGGTCCTGCCGAATTCCGGCAGTGGTCGTCCGAACTACTGCCAGAGATCGACCGGTTCACAGCGGAAGGGAACCGCGAGTTCCTTCGCCGCCGCATCCACGACTGGCTGTTCCACCTGTCCGTCAAGGACGGTCATGTGCCGACGCCGGCCGAGTTGGCGGAGGTCACGTACTGGATGCAGCGCTTCCTCGCCACGGGGTCGACGTCGCCGGCGGTACTCGCCCTGCTCGCCGAGTTCGGCAGCAGCAAGAAGATACGGAACATCGCGAAGGACCGAGCCGGAAACCGCAAACTGAGAACGCAATGAGTCATCCCCGGCGTGAATGCCGGGGCTTTGCCCAAGAATCCCGGTAAAGGCTCGATCCGTGCCCACTGCGCGTCAGCCAACGGCACCCCACCAACGATCCGATGATCGGAACGAAACGCCCTAGGCTGATCCATGAGGCCACTTCAGGGGGACAGCGGTCACGTCAGGGGGAGACATGACAACGGAGAACGAGCGACGACCACTGACCACCAGGGCAAAGGTCGCCGCCGTGGCGGGGGTTCTGGCCTCGCTGGCGCTCCTGGGCTATGCCACCAAGCCGCAGTGGCAGCCCTGGTGGTTCGCGGAGACCGTCTGCGGCGGCCACCTGTCGGCCGCCGACCTCGACGCGATCCTTCCGGCCGAGCGGCTCCAGCCCGACGAGGAGGTGTCCGGCCCCGACGAGGTGTCGTGCGGGCTGAACACCGAGGACGACCACTTCGTCCTGAACGTCCACGCCTCCACCGACCCGGACGACGTGCGGGAGGAACTCGAGTCGCACTTCAGGATCCCGTTCACCGACTCCCTCCCCTTCCCCAGGGGAATCCCGGGGTTCGAGGTCGACGGGCAGCTGGTCGTCCTGCAGGAGTGTCCGGACCTCCCCCGGGACGGCCAGGGACGCAAGCGCCGGATGCTCACCCGGGCCATGGGGTCGTGGCCGGACCGCCCGACCGGCGCCGCCCTGCGGACCGCCGTGGCGATGGCCAACGCCTCCTCCGCCGAACTGGGCTGCGGCGCCGAGCGGTTGCCGATGCCGGAGAAGCCGGCCCCGGCCGATCCCGCCGGGGTTCCGCCCCGGCAGGCGAAGGGCGCCCTGTGCGGCTGGCTCGCCGACGCCCCGGCGCTGCCGGGGAACCGGTACGGCCGCCCGTGGAAGGCAGCCGCCCTGACGGGCCGGACCGCCCCGATCACCAGCTGCCGCCTGACCTCGGACGGGGAGAAGCCGGTGACGGTGGAGTTCGGCGGCTGGTACGGGGACTGGACCGACGAGCCCTTCCACACCCTCACCGTCTCCGGCGTCGACCTCCCCGACGGCGGCCCCCGCTCCACGGATCCGGTGATGAGCGAACGCCTCGGACGGGCCACCGCGCGCTGCTCGGGCGAGTCCGCGAACTACCGGGTGTACGCCTCCCCGTCCGACCCGAAGCAGCACCTTCCGGCGCAGCGCCTGCGCGAGCTCCTGGTGGCGTTCGCCGAGGATCAGGCGGAGCGGCACGGCTGCACGGATCTCGAACTGCCCGGGAAGACCATCCACCCGGAGCGCTGACACGCTGCTCCCGCCGTTCGGCGGCAGGCCGTCACACGGCCCGGAAACGCCGGGCTGCGGACGGGCCCCGTCGGCTCAGCTCCGCTCCGCGCTCTTCCGCCGCCGCAGCCCCGCCTCCGTCAGCCGCCGCACCAGCTCCTTGCTGCCGACCTCGATCGCCCCCGCCCCGACCGCGTCCGCGTAGCGGTGGCTCGGGACGTCGTAGTGGTCACGCTCGAACGCCCGTTCCGGCGCGCCGATCCGGGCCGCGAACGCGTGCAGCTCCGCGTAGGAGACGTCACTGACCAGGTGCGACCACATCCGGCCGTGTCCCGGCCAGGTCGGCGGGTCGATGTAGACCGCCACGGTTCAGCGCCCCAGAGCGGTGTCCAGCCGCCCCACGGCGGCGACGACCACGCCCGCCTTGCCGCAGACCCAGTGCGGGTCGGTGCCCAGGGCGGGTTCGATGTCCAGCGCGTGCGGGTCGCCGCCCTCGGTGCACACCGGGCAGAGCGGCCACCGCCCGTACCGTTCGAGCAGCGCGTCCTGGACGTCCTGGGCGATGAGCCCGACCACGTAGGCCACGCCGTCGGGCCACTGCTCGACCCACCACCTCCGGTGCACCACCGAGTCCTCGACGAGGGAGACGACATCGGCTTGGGCTACACCCCCCGCGGTGAGATCGGCGATGACGAGGGCGCGCGCGGCGTGCAGGGCGGACTCGAGCTCCATGGGGCCATTGTCACGCCCCTGGACACGAGGGGTTGACTGCACCCTGGGCTGAAAATACCTTCCAATAGTGAGCAGCAACATGAAGGAAACTTTCAGGAACGGTGCAGCCGACAGGAGCAGTGCAGTCGGCGGGAGCAGTGCGGTCGGCAGGAACGGTGCAGTCGGCACGCCGCGGACCGCCGCCGCGGACAGGACGGCCGGCCCGTCCTCCGCTTCCGGACCGCAGCGCCCGTCCGCCTCGCACAGCGTGCCCCGTACTCCCGCCCCGCCCGCGCCCGCGGCCCTCGCCGCCAAGGTCCGGACGCTCGTGCCGTCGATGACCCGCTCCATGCAGCGGGTCGCCGAGACCGTGGCCGACGACCCGGCCGGCTGCGCGGCGCTCACCGTCACCGCCCTGGCGGAGCGCACCGGCACCAGCGAGGCGACCGTGGTGCGCACGGCCCGCGGCCTCGGCTACCCCGGCTACCGCGATCTGCGGCTGGCGCTGGCCGGGCTCGCCGCCCAGCAGCAGTCCGGCGCCGCGCCCGCCGTCACCGCCGACATAGCGGTCGACGACCCGATCTCCTCCGTGGTCGACAAGCTCGCCCAGGAGGAGCGGCAGTGTCTCGCCGACACCGCCGCCGGACTCGACACCGCCCAGCTGGAGGCAGCCGTCGCCGCGCTCTCCGGCGCGCGCCGCATCGACGTCTACGGCATAGGCGCGTCCAACCTGGTGGCACAGGACCTGGTGCAGAAGCTGCTGCGCATCGGCCTCATAGCCCACGCGCACGCCGACCCGCACCTGGCCGTCACCAACGCCGTGCAGCTGCGCGCCGGTGACGTCGCCATCGCCATCACCCACTCCGGCGGCACCACCGACGTCATCGAGCCGCTGCGGGCCGCGTTCGACCACGGCGCCACGACCGTCGCGATCACGGGCCGCCCGGACGCGCCGGTGGCGCAGTACGCGGACCACGTCCTCACCACGTCCACCGCCCGCGAGAGCGAGCTGCGGCCCGCGGCGATGTCCAGCCGGACGAGCCAGCTGCTGGTCGTGGACTGCCTGTTCGTGGGGGTCGCCCAGCGGACGTACGAGTCGGCGGCGCCCGCCCTGTCCGCCTCCTACGAGGCCCTGGCCCACCGCCACAACCCCAAACACCCGTGAATCACTCTCACTTCCGGGAGAGAGCCACCCCATGACCTCGACCGCCGACTCCGCCCGGCTCAGAGCCGAGCTGGACAGCCTGACCACCGAGGCGTTCCGCAGCGAACTGGCCGACATCGACCGGCTGCCCACCCTCGACATCGCGAAGATCATGAACGGTGAGGACGTCACCGTCCCGGCCGCCGTCGCCGAACAGCTCCCCCGGATCGCCGCCGCGATCGACGCCGTCGCCGCCCGGATGGCCCAGGGCGGACGGCTGATCTACGCGGGCGCGGGCACCGCCGGACGGCTCGGGGTGCTCGACGCGAGCGAGTGCCCGCCGACGTTCAACACCGCTCCCACCCAGGTCCTCGGGCTGATCGCGGGCGGACCGGCCGCCCTGGTCACCTCCTCGGAGGGCGCGGAGGACGACGCGGAGCTGGCGGCCACGGACCTGGACTCCCTCGCGCTGGACCGGCTGGACACGGTCGTCGGCGTCTCCGCCTCCGGCCGCACCCCGTACGCCGTCGGCGCCGTCGGCTATGCCCGCTCCTGCGGCGCGCTGACGGTCGGGCTGGCCTGCAACACCGGTTCGCCGCTCGCCGACGCGGCGGACCACCCCATCGAGGTCGTCGTCGGCCCGGAGCTGGTCACCGGTTCGACGCGGCTCAAGGCCGGCACGGCGCAGAAGCTCGTGCTCAACATGATCTCGACGATCACCATGATCCGGCTGGGCAAGACCTACGGGAACCTGATGGTCGACGTCCGGGCCTCCAACGAGAAGCTGCGCGCCCGGTCCCGCCGGATCGTTTCTCTGGCCACCGGCGCGACCGAGGCAGAGATCGAGGCGGCGCTCACGGCGACCGACGGCGAGGTCAAGAACGCCATCCTCACCCTCCTCGGCGGCGTGGACGGCCCGGCCGCGGCCCGGCTGCTCCGGGAGGCCGACGGCCACCTCCGGACGGCCCTGCACGCGGCCCGGGGGACGGAGTGACCCCGGCCCGGGCCCCGCACCACCGGCCCCGGCCCCGCACCACCGGTCCGGGGCCGGCCACCGGGCCGGGACCCGTCCGGCACCCCGAACCCGCCACGCCCCGGACACCCGAACACCCAACCGCCTGAGCGCCTGAGCACCTGAGCACCTGACCGCGGCCACCTGACAGCGTGACAGCGTGACAGCGGTGGATCGTCCCCCAGGGCACCCGCCTTCCCCCGGGCCCCGCCCCAGATGCGACGGCCCGTCACACCCCGACGGCCCATCACACCCGCCCCACCGGCTCCACCACCCGCTCCACCACCGGCTCCCTCACCGAACCCACGGACACGTCACCACCCGTCGCACGGCACCCGCCCCGACCGCCGTGGACACCCAACCCCCCGCGAACCCCACCCTCCTGCCCGGCACTGCCCCCACAGCACTGCCCCGCACAGCAAGGCACCCACATGGCACCAGACCCGGACCAGTACCGCGCCATCGCCGCCGCGATCCTTCCGCTCGTCGGCGGTGCCCGGAACGTCACCTCCGTCGCCCACTGCATGACCCGGCTCCGCCTCGGGCTGGCCGACCGCACCCTCGTCGACGACGAGGCGCTCAGAGCCCTCCCCGGCGTCCTGGGCGTCGTCGAGGACGACACGTACCAGATCGTGCTCGGCCCGGGTGTGGTTGCCCGGGTGACACCGGTGTTCGAACAGCTCGTCGAAACCGGACGCAACGCCGACGCCGTGCGCACCGCCTGGACCGGCCAGGGCGGTGACCCCGGAGACCCACAGCCCGCCGCCCCGGGCCACGGCCCGGTCACCGCCGGAGAACTCGCCGACCGGGGCGCCGCGATGCGCGCGGACCGCAAACAGCGCAACGCCACCCCGGTCAAGCTGTTCCTGCGGCGCATCGCCAACATCTTCGTCCCGCTGATCCCCGCCCTCATCGGCTGCGGCATCGTCGCGGGCATCAACGGCCTGCTGACCAACCTCGTCAGCACCGGCCACGCCGCCTGGGCCACCTCCCTGGTGCCCGCGCTCGCCGTCATCGCCTCCGGCTTCATGTCGCTGATCGCGGTCTTCGTCGGCCTCAACACGGCCAAGGAGTTCGGCGGCACGCCCGTGCTCGGCGGCGCCGTCGCCGCGATCATCGTCTTCCCGGGCGTGGCGAACGTCAGCGCGTTCGGCCAGAAGCTGGCCCCCGGTCAGGGCGGGGTCCTGGGCGCCCTGGGCGCGGCGCTGCTCGCCGTCCAGGTGGAGAAGTGGTGCCGCCGCTGGGTGCCCGGGACGCTGGACGTGCTGATCACCCCGACCATTACCGTCCTGCTCTCCGGCCTCGTCACCCTCTTCGGGCTGATGTACCTGGCGGGCGAGGTGTCGACGGCGATCGGCTCCTTCGCCGGCCGGCTGCTGGGCGCGGGCGGCGGCGTCGCCGGGTTCGTCCTCGGCGGGCTCTTCCTGCCGCTGGTCATGCTCGGCCTGCACCAGGCGCTGATCCCGATCCACACGACCCTGATCCAGGAGCAGGGCTACACCGTGCTGCTCCCGGTCCTCGCCATGGCGGGCGCGGGCCAGGTCGGCGCCGCGGCCGCGGTCTACCTGCGGCTCCGCCGCAACACCTCGATCCGCACCACCATCCGCTCCGCCCTCCCCGCGGGCCTCCTCGGCGTGGGCGAGCCTCTGATCTACGGCGTCTCGCTGCCGCTCGGCCGCCCCTTCATCACCGCCTGCGTGGGCGGCGCGTTCGGCGGTGCCTTCGTCGGCGCGCTCAACCAGCTCGGCAACACGGTCGGCTCGACCGCCATCGGCCCCTCCGGCTGGGCCCTCTTCCCTCTCCTGGACGGCAACGGAGGCGCCGTGACAACCGTGGCCATCTACGCGGGCGGACTGCTCGTCGGCTATCTCGCCGGTTTCCTGATCACCTACTTCTTCGGCTTCAGCACCCAGATGCTGGACGAACTGAACGCCGACCCGGCGCAGCCGAAGCCCCTCGCCACCACCAACGACCCGGCCACCCCGCCCCCGGCCCCGGCCACCGCACGGCCCGCGTCCGACGACGGCCACGACGACTCACAGCGCCTGCGGACCTGACACCGCGTCCCCTGGCCCGCCGCAGTACCCAGCACAGCCGACCACGCGGCGGAGAAGTGCCGGGCCGCCGTCCGTCAGCAGTTGGCCGCCGCCCGGGCCCCGTCACGGCGCCCGACGACGAGAGAGCAACCCAGTCGTTGGGCGCCGGAGGGCCGGGGCGGGCCTTCGACGGCCGCTGCCACACGGTGACGAACCGGCCGACCTGCGTCGCGGCGCTCCCGGCTGCCCGGAACCGTCGGAAACCGCACCGGCTCCCACCGCATTACCTTGCACCGCACTAGCTTGCACCGCATGACTCGTGCTGTGTAAGGTACTGAGCCATGGAGGAGACATCCACTCCGCGCGCCCAGTGGCTGCGAGGGGTGCTGGACATGTGCCTGCTGGCCTTGATGGCGGAGGCCCCGGTCTACGGCTACGAGATGACCGTCCGGCTCGCCAAGGCCGGGCTCGATGTCGCGGACGGCTCGATCTACCCGGCGCTGGCGCGTCTGCGGAAGCGCGAGCTGGTCGAGATCGAGCGCCGCAGCGGGGACGGGGGGCCCGCCCGCACCTACTACCGGCCCAGCGAAGCAGGCCTGCGGATGCTCCAGTCGTGGAGCCGCGACTGGAGCGAATTCGCCACGAGCATCGGCTCCATCATCAGCCGAACCACGCGGGAGGAATCATGACGCTGACAGTTGAGGACGCGATACACCAGGCCACGGAGACGTGGAACCGCCTCGGAATCGAACAGGACGCGGCCGATGAAATGGCCGAAGAGCTGGCAGCCGACCTGACCGCCGCCGCCCTCGACGGCCGGTCGGTCACCGACTGCATCGGCGGTGACATCGACGCCATGGCCACCTCCTGGGCGGTCGAACGCGGTCTGCTGCCCACGCGCCCCCACCTGAAGGAGACCGCCACCGCGGCAGCCAAGGGCGCCGCCATCCCTGCGGTTGCCGCCATCATCCTCTGGCTGGCAGGAACACAGGGTGGCTTCCTCGACCGTGACAGCGAAGTAATGACCACGCAGCTGAACGGGCCCCCGGTGTGGGAGGTGCACCACTACCCCAATCCCGGCACTCCTTTGATGTGGGTGGGCTGGGGGGTGTGCCTGGTCGCCGCCTTCTTCCTGACCCGGCGCGCCGTGGCCGCAACGCTCCGGCGCCGACACGACCTCGCCCTGGACGAGACCATGCGGGCCATGACCAAGGCCCTTCCCCTCATCCTCGTGGCAGCGGCCCTGCTGGGCACCGCGATCAACTTCCTGGGCCTCTACGCGTTCGAGTATTTCCAGGGCATCGTCACCGTCGCGATCGGGCCGGTCGCCATGGTCGGCGCTGTCGCGGCCGGCGCCGCCTGGGTCCGAGACCGCACCTGCCCGCCCCTGAACGGGTCCCGGGTGAAGTACCGGACGCCGGGCGCCTGACAGCCGCTCGCACGCCGCGGCTCCCAACGATCGAGGGGTGCGGTCGCAAGCTCGGCCGACACCGTTCCTGAGCATCGCAAACGCCGTGCTCAGGTTCGGTACGCCAACAACCGCTCAGGCCCGTGGAGGCGACCGATCGGCCTCCATCCAGGCCCGCCAGGGCCGGGTGATCAGCTCCCGGTAGGAGCAGTGCGACGGATGGCGGCCCGCGTGCCGCAGCGACCAGTCCTGCGCCTCGGTGACTTCCTCACCCGTCAGCGACCGCTCACCGCACACCGCGCACTCCATCGCGAAGGTGAACGGCTCGGCGTCCGGTTCACGGTCGGGGGCCAGCGTCCACCGCTCCCGCCGGATCACGGTGTGCGCGCTCACGGGAACCTGCTCTCGCGGTTCAGCTCGGCGACCCGCGCCCGCAGCATGTCCGTGGGCCCCGCGGGCCGCAGCTCCTCGGGCGGACAGTCCCACTCCAGCCCGCCCCCGGGCGGCCTGAGCTGCACATACGGACCCTCGTGCCCCATGACCCGGCCGATCCGGTCCTCGCGCACGTCCACGACGTACGCGCCGGGTTCCGGGATCATGACCGCCGCTCCCGCAGTGCGGCCACCAGCTGCCGGGCCGTGGCGAGGTTGCAGCGCCCCAGGTCCACCAGCGGCGGAACGTCCCGCGCGGCCCACGAGACGGGGTCGACCCGCAGCGACGGCAGGACGACGCCCGCCTCACCCAGCTCGGCCCGCAGTTCTCCCAGCGTCTCTTCGACCATGTGTACGCCCTCGGTCGCCGCACACGGTTCTTCGTCTGCCGTCATCGATTCCCCTTCCACGCTGAGTATTGGTGTTCTCTACAAAGCGTGTTCATGCACGATTAGCCTGAACAGGGGTGAAAGCCCAACAAGTCCCTGTGCTTGACGAGGAGTCGAGTCATCATGCCCCCACGGAAGAAGCTGGATCCGTGCTCCTCCCCCCGCGCTCTCCTCGGCGCCGAGCTGCGCCACCAGCGCGAGAGGGCCGGTCTCACCCAGGATGAGCTGGGCAGACCGCTGTTCGTGAGCGGCTCTCGTTCATCGGCCGGCTCGAATCCGGGACCCGCCGCATGCACCCCGAGTACGCCCGGCAGATAGACGACCTCCTGAAGACGGACGGCTTCTTCGAACGCAACTGCGAGGCCGCGACGAAATCCCGCTATCCGGACCACTTCGCCGAGGCGGCGGAGGCGGAAGCGGTGGCGCAGACCATCAAGGAATACGCGCCCCCGCTCGCCCGTCCGGGACCCCAAGAACCCGGACGGCCCGGCGCTCGTGTTCCGGGCCGAAGCCTGGACCTCGTTCGTCCGAGCCGTGAAGGACGGGGAACTCCCCGCCTGAGCCCCGGGCTTCGGACTCCGGGCCTCGGAGTCCGAGCTCTCTTCCAGTGGAACGGGAGGGTGGATTACCACCCACCCTCCCTCCCAATCACCGCGCATACCAGGCGAGATCACGACTGGTGACCGGTTTGCCACGAACGGTTGCAACGCTCTAGCGTTCCCGCATCAAGAAACAACCCCCGCCGGTGTTACCAGCACCGAACGGGGGTCTGACCACAAGATCGAGAGACCGATCTCATGGCTATCGAGCACTTTAATGCGCCCCTGCCCACCCCCGCACACCCCACGGCCAACCGCGGCTATGGAAAGCGGGACGCGCCCGAACAACGCCCGCCCCGTGCGAACGACTTCGCACACCTGCCCAGGCGCGAGGCATCCGTGGCGGCATACCTCGACCGGCTCCCCGAAGGCGCGGACATCTCCGTCAAGACCCTGGCCAAGGTCCTGCCCGACCACGGCCAATGCGCCCTCCGAACCGTCCTGCGCCGCCTGTCGGAGGCCGGACACCTGCGCCGCGTCAACGAGCACGTCATCGGCGAGAACGGCAGCCCGCACTGGGTGACCCGCACCTACTTCTCCCGCACCCCGAGGGACGACACCTGGTGGGCGGCCTTCCGAACCGGAGAAGTCCCCCGGGAACAGCCCCACTCAGAGCAGCCACCGTGCCCGTCCACCCCGCACGCACCCCCGCACACGCCCCCTCCGCGCCCCCGTCAGCAGTCCCCCGAACCATCCTCGCCACCCTCCCGACAGGCGCAACCCGCACCGCCGTCGCCACCCTCCCGACAGCCGCCACCCGAACCACCACCGCCGCCCTCCGGCCAGCGGTTACCCGCACCTCCGCCACAGCCCACCCGCCAGCCCGCACCCGCACCCGCACCCGCACCCGCACCCGCACCCGCACCCGCACCCGCACCACAACGACCGCCCCGCAGCCGCGCGTACGACGCCCTGGCCACACTCGGCCGCACCGATCCGCGCCTGACCCTCTCGGCCGCCGACTGCGCGGCCCTCGAACCCCTGGCCACCGAGTGGCTGACCCGCGACCCGGACGAGTCCCGGCTCGTCAGCGCGTTGACGGCGGGGCTCCCACCACAGGTCCACAGCCCCGGCGCGTTCCTCCGCCGCCGCCTCACCGACAAGCTCCCACCCGAGCGCCCCGAGCCGCTCGGCCCCGCGCCCGACAACGCGCCGGGGAGCGCCCAGGCCCCTCGCCGCGCCCCCCTCCGCATCCTGGAATGCACGGTCTGCCGCGCCCCCGGCCACCCGGACGCCCTCCCCGGCGGCCTCTGCGCCACCTGCCGCGGCGAGGACCACCCACGCCACCCGCCCGGCCTGCCCCCCGACGAAGTCCACACCCACGTCCAACGCCTCCGCGCAGCCACCCGAACCCCGGAGAGGACCCGACGGTGACGGCACTCTCCGCCCCGGGCACCAGCGCACCTCGTCCTGCCCGGAAGGGAACGCCATGACATCGGAGAACACCGGAACCGACCGCGCACAGCTATCCGTCGAGGACTTCGAACAGCTCGCCCGGTCAGCCCCTGAGCCGACTGCCCTCGAATTCCTGGGCGGCAGACCGGTGACCAAACCCGGTCGCGACGGCACCCACGGATGCATCCTCATGTGGCTGCTCAAGCAGTGCCTGCAACAACGCCCCGGCCTGGCCCTCTACCCGGAGCAAGGCCTCAAGACGGAGCAGCACCGCAAGGGCCGCGCCCGCCCGGCCGGCTCACTGGCCCCGGAAGGCCACTTCGCGGGACAGGGAGAGTGGTCCGAACCCGAGGGGGTGCTCATGGCCGTCGATGTAACACCACATGCCCCCGAAACCGACCCCCGCTACCGGTCGGAAAAGCGCGACGGGTACGCCGCAGCCGACATCCCCGTCCACCTCCTGATCGACCGCGACGCCTGCACGGTCGCCGTCCACAGCGAGCCGGAAGGCGGAAAGTACCGCGGTCGGATGTCCTATCCGTACGGCGCCACCGTGGAAATCCCGGCACCGGTCGGGATCACCCTGGAGACCGAAAAACTCAAGGACTACACCCACTGACGGGACCCGAAAGACCACGTCGGCGCACCGTCTGCCACCCCCGCCCGGGTTCGCGCCGACGCCCCGGCGGCGTGCCGAGTGGCGTCCCGGGCCGTGCGTAGGGAGGGTGGCCGAGGGGGCTGCTTGCCCACCGGCCGCCCCGGGGCGACCGGTCTCTACCAGGAGGCACCGATGTCCGAAGTCACCGCCCCGTACCAGCCCGGCACCCCGTGCTGGATCGATCTCGTGGTCCCCGACCAGCAGGCCGCGCTGGACTTCTACGGCGAGTTGTTCGGCTGGGCCGGGGAGGTCGGCCCGGCCGAGACCGGCGGGTACGCCGTCTGCACCCTGCGCGGGAATCCGGTCGCCGGGATCATGTCCGCGCAGGCCATGGGCGACCAGCCCGCGCCGCCCCCGGTGTGGACCACCTACATCGCCTCGGCCGACGCCGACGCCACCGAGCGGGCCATCGGCTCCGGCGGCGGCAATGTCATGGTCCCCGCCATGGACGTGATGGACCTGGGCCGCATGCTGGTCGCGGCCGACCCGACGGGAGCCGTCTTCGGCGTCTGGGAGCCGAAGGAGTTCTTCGGTGCGGCCATCGTCAACGAGCCGGGCTCACTGATCTGGAACGAGCTCAACACCAGCGACGTCCAGGCGTCCACCGCCTTCCTCTCCAGCGCCCTCGGCATCGAGACCACACAGATGGAGGGCGCGGAGAGCTACTACGCGATCTCCGCCCAGGGACGTACCGTCGGCGGGCTCCAGCCGCTGAGCGACCAAATGCCGTCCGGCACGCCCTCGCACTGGCTCGCCTACTTCTCGGTGGAGGACGTGGACGGGACGGTGTCCAAGCTGTCCGCCGCCGGAGGCACAGTGCTCAAAGCGCCGTTCGACATGGTCGCCGGCCGGATGGCCGTCGTCGCCGACCCGCAGTCGGCGGCGTTCGCGGTCATCGCCCCGAAGCCGATGTGAGCCCCGAGCCCAGGCGAGCTGTGAAGCCCATGTGAGCCGGTGAAGCCCGGACGCTCCCGGAGAACGCGCTCCCCGAGGCTCCCCGAAACCGAGAACTGCCCGAGAAACGCCCGAGGGCGGCACCCGTGATGGGTGCCGCCCTCGGTCCGTACAGCTGTGAACAGCCGATCCGTCGAGACGGATCAGAAGTCCATGTCACCGCCCGGCATGCCGCCCGGAGCGGCCGCGGCGGCCTTCTCCGGCTTGTCGGCGATGACGGCCTCGGTGGTGAGGAAGAGCGCCGCGATGGAGGCGGCGTTCTGCAGCGCGGAGCGCGTGACCTTGGCCGGGTCGATGATGCCCTCGGCGACCAGGTCGACGTACTCGCCGGTCGCGGCGTTGAGGCCGTGACCCGGGGTCAGGTTGCGCACCTTCTCCACGACGACGCCGCCCTCGAGGCCGGCGTTGACCGCGATCTGCTTCAGCGGGGCCTCGAGCGCGAGCTTGACGGCCTGCGCACCGGTGGCCTCGTCGCCCTCGAGCTCGAGCTTCTCGAACACGGAGACGGTCTGCAGCAGGGCCACGCCACCACCGGCGACGATGCCCTCCTCGACGGCGGCCTTGGCGTTGCGCACCGCGTCCTCGATGCGGTGCTTGCGCTCCTTGAGCTCGACCTCGGTCGCGGCGCCGGCCTTGATGACGGCCACGCCGCCGGCCAGCTTCGCGAGGCGCTCCTGGAGCTTCTCGCGGTCGTAGTCCGAGTCCGAGTTCTCGATCTCGGCACGGATCTGGTTCACGCGGCCCTGGACCTGCTCGCTGTCACCGGCACCGTCGACGATGGTGGTCTCGTCCTTGGTGATGACGACCTTGCGGGCGCGGCCCAGCAGGTCGAGACCGGCGTTCTCCAGCTTGAGGCCGACCTCCTCGGAGATGACGGTGCCACCGGTGAGGATGGCGATGTCGCCGAGCATGGCCTTGCGGCGGTCACCGAAGCCCGGAGCCTTGACGGCGACGGACTTGAAGGTGCCACGGATCTTGTTGACGACCAGGGTGGACAGCGCCTCGCCCTCGACGTCCTCCGCGATGATCAGCAGCGGCTTGCCCGACTGCATGACCTTCTCCAGCAGCGGAAGGAGGTCCTTCACCGCGGAGATCTTGGAGTTGACGATCAGGATGTACGGGTCGTCGAGCGACGCCTCCATACGCTCCATGTCGGTGGCGAAGTAGGCGGAGATGTAGCCCTTGTCGAAGCGCATGCCCTCGGTGAGCTCGAGCTCGAGCCCGAAGGTCTGCGACTCCTCGACGGTGATGACGCCTTCCTTGCCGACCTTGTCCATCGCCTCGGCGATGAGCTCGCCGATCTGGGTGTCGGCGGCGGAGATGGAGGCGGTCGAAGCGATCTGCTCCTTGGTCTCCACGTCCTTGGCCTGCTCGAGCAGCTGGGCGGAGACGGCCTCGACGGCCTTCTCGATGCCGCGCTTGAGGGCCATCGGGTTGGCGCCCGCGGCAACGTTGCGGAGGCCCTCGCGGACCAGCGCCTGGGCGAGGACGGTCGCGGTCGTCGTGCCGTCACCGGCGACGTCGTCCGTCTTCTTCGCGACCTCCTTGACCAGCTCGGCGCCGATCTTCTCGTACGCGTCCTCGAGCTCGATCTCCTTGGCGATGGAGACACCATCGTTGGTGATCGTGGGGGCGCCCCACTTCTTCTCGAGGACGACGTTCCGGCCCTTGGGGCCGAGGGTCACCTTGACGGCGTCGGCGAGCTGGTTCATCCCGCGCTCGAGGCCGCGCCGCGCTTCCTCGTCGAACGCGATGATCTTGGCCATGTGAAGTGGTCCTCCCGGACGTCGGGGGTCCCTGGCACAGGGTGCAAGGGGCGGATTGCTCCGGACCGCGCTGGCGCCCGCGACGGACGACCTGCACACCTGGTGGTTTCCTTGTCCCACCCGGCCTGCGGGCCTCACCGACCCGGTCCTTCTGTCACTCTCAACGTCAGAGTGCTAACGCCAATGATTAGCACTCGACCCCCTCGAGTGCAAGCGCCCCAGAGGGCTCGATGGGGGGTGGCGGCCGGGCGACGGGTGGGCGCAAGCGCCCGCAGGGCTTCCATAAGGGGCGGCGGTCGGGCGACGGGTGGGCGCAAGCGCCCCGAAGGGGCTCGTGGAGGGCAATGGTCGGGTGACGGGCGGAAGCAGGCCCCGCAACAGCCCCCGGCGCGCCGCATCCCACACGGGGCGCCCCACCCCACAGAGGAAGCGCACCCGGCCCCACAACAGAAGCGGGCCCGCTCCCCGGGGGGAAGCGGGCCCTGCGCTGCAGTCAGTCGGCGCGTATCAGCCGGCTACACGGACCATGTCCGCCTGCGGCCCCTTCTGGCCCTGCGAGATCTCGAACTCGACCCGCTGGCCCTCCTCGAGGGTGCGGTAGCCGTCCATCTGAATCGCGCTGTAGTGCACGAAGACGTCCGCACCACCGTCGACCGCGATGAAGCCGTAGCCCTTCTCCGCGTTGAACCACTTGACGGTGCCCTGAGCCATCCCTAACTCCCCTATTACTGGCCCTTGCACAGGACCGCACTCCGCGGACCCGGGTCAGACCTCACCTCCCGACAGGTAGGAGGTGTGCGCCGTAACGCGTCGACCGCGGCTGAATGTATCCGCACAGATGCCCTCTGCAACAGGTCAAACGGACGAGAATTCTGAGCGGGGCCGCAGGGAGCTATCCCCTGAATCACCGTGAAGTCAGGACAACTTGGGTCAGACAAACGGGTGTCAACGCGACAAATCGCGCGCACACTTCGGGCACATCTTGTCGCGTTCTCATATGCGTTCGGCAGAGCTGCCGGTGGGGGATCGCTCAACTGTACCGCGATCAACCACACAGAATGGCCCCCTCCGTTTCTCTTACGGAAGGGGCCATTCCTATTTACGCAAGGTTCCTGCGTTTATGGTTCAGCAGCCGCCGGCGACCGCCGGAATGATCGAAACACCCGCGCCGTCCGGCGTGGCCGTCTCCAGGCCCTCGCTGAAACGCACGTCGTCGTCATTCACATAGACATTCACGAATCGACGCAGCTTGCCGGTGTCGTCGAGCACCCGGGCACCGATGCCCTGGTGGTTCTTCTCCAGGTCCGCGAGCACCTCGCCGAGAGTCGCGCCCTCGGCGGGCACCTCGGCCCGGCCGCCGGTGTACGTACGCAGGATCGTGGGGATTCGAACGTTGACGCTCATGCGAGGCCTGCCTCTCGGAACGAGTCAAGGGTGGGGCGGATGGTCGCGGACGGGCCCGTCGTCGGAGCCACGGCGTCCAGGGTCTTGAGGCCGTCACCGGTGTTCAGCACCACGGTCTCCTCGGCCGGGTCGATCCGCCCGGCCTCGATCAGCTTCCGCAGCACGCCCACCGTCACACCGCCCGCGGTCTCCGCGAAGATGCCCTCGGTGCGCGCCAGCAGCTTGATCGCGTCGACGACCTGCTCGTCGTTCACGTCCTCCACGGCGCCGCCGGTGCGGCGGCAGATGTCGAGCACGTACGGGCCGTCGGCCGGGTTGCCGATGGCGAGCGACTTGGCGATCGTGTCCGGCTTCACCGGGCGGACCACGTCGTGGCCGTCCTTGAAGGCCCGGGAGACCGGGGAGCAGCCCTCGGCCTGGGCGCCGAAGATCTTGTACGGCTTGTCCTCCACCAGACCGATGGCGATGAGCTCCTTCAGCGCCTTGTCGATCTTGGTGAGCTGGGAGCCGGAGGCGATCGGGATCACGATGTTGTCCGGGATCCGCCAGCCGAGCTGCTCGCAGATCTCGTACGCCAGCGTCTTCGAGCCCTCGCCGTAGTACGGGCGCAGGTTGACGTTGACGAAGCCCCAGCCCTCGCCGATCGGGTCGCCGATCAGCTCGCTGCAGAAGCGGTTGACGTCGTCGTACGTGCCCTCGATGCCGACCAGGTCGCCGCCGTAGACCGCGGCCATGACGACCTTGCCCGCCTCCAGGTCGTGCGGGATGAACACGCACGACCGGAAGCCGGAGCGGGCCGCCGCGGCGCCGACTGCGCCGGCCAGGTTGCCGGTGGAGGAGCAGGACAGTGTGGTGAAGCCGAAGGTGCGGGCCGCCTCCACCGCGATGGCGACCACCCGGTCCTTGAAGGAGTGCGTCGGGTTGCCCGAGTCGTCCTTCACGTGCAGACCGCCGGTGACGCCCAGCTCACGGGCGAGGTTGTCGGCCTGGACCAGCTTGGTGAAGCCCGGGTTCAGGTTCGGCTTGTCGGCGACGTCGGCGGGCACCGGCAGCAGCGGCGCGTAGCGCCAGATGTTGTCCGGACCGGCCTCGATGCGCTTCCGCAGGCCCTCGGGGTCGCCGCTCGGCAGGTCGTACGCGACCTCGAGCGGCCCGAAACACACCTCGCACGCGAAGATCGGGCCGAGGGCGAAACGCTCACCGCACTCGCGGCAGGACAGCGCGACGGCGGGGCCGAGAGCGACGGGGGCGGAACCGGAGGTGGCGTCCGGGGAATCCGCGGACGAAGTGGCGGTAGCAGCTTGCACAGCCATGGAGGCGAGGCCCTTTCTCCTCATCTTCCTCGCGACGGACTTCGCCACGAGACGGAATTGGCACCTTCCCGAGCCGGGAGCCTCGCGTCATGAGACGAGACCGGCCGGAGGGTTGCCGGGGCTTCAACGGGCCGTTCCCTCTGCCCCTCTGGATGAGCGGTATGGCGCCGGGCGGGGCCCGGTGCGTTTGTCCGCGGCAGGCCACCCCGACATGAAGTGGACTTCCGCGTTGTTCAAGACTGTAACCGACGGCCCCCACAGTTGAGATAGTCGTCCGAACCGCGAGACGGATCACACCGGGCCATCGCCCGCTCACCCGCGGGCCGCCCCGCGAACACACCAGGGAGACGAAACACGTGCTGGAAGAGGTGGAGCGCTGGCTGGAGCACCGCTCCTGGTCGGCCGCCGACCGGCCGCTGAGCCGGCTCCTCGCCGCGAAGCAGGCGGCAGGCCCGTCCGGAACGGTCAGCGTGGTGCTCCCCGCCCTCGACGAGGAGGCCACCATCGGGCCGATCGTCGAGACGGTCCGGCGCGAGCTGATGAGCCCGGAGGTCCCGCTCGTCGACGAGCTGGTCGTGATCGACTCCGGCTCCGCCGACCGTACCGCCGCGGTCGCCGCCGCCGCCGGAGCCCGCGTCGTCCACCGCGACACGGTGCTGCCCCGGCTGCCCGCCCTGCCCGGCAAGGGCGAGGTGCTGTGGCGCTCGCTGCTGGTCACCCGCGGCGAGATCGTCTGCTTCGTCGACGCCGACCTGCGCGACTTCTCGGCCCGCTTCGTCTCCGGCATCGTCGGGCCGCTGCTCACCGACCCGGGCCTGCACCTGGTCAAGGCCATGTACGACCGGCCGCTGGGCGACACCGGCGACCGCGGCGGCCGGGTCACCGAACTCGTCGCCCGCCCCCTGCTCAACCTGCACTGGCCGCGGCTCGCCGGCTTCGTGCAGCCCCTCGGCGGGGAGTACGCGGCCCGCCGCTCCCTGCTGGAGCAGCTGCCCTTCCCCGTCGGGTACGGGATCGAGCTGGGCATGCTGGTGGACGCGCTGGACCTCGCCGGGCTCGACGCGCTGGCCCAGGTCGACGTCGGCGTGCGGCGCCACCGCCACCAGGACGGGCAGGCGCTCGGCCGGATGGCCGCCACGATCTACCGCACGGCCCAGGCCCGGCTGGCCCGCGGCCACCTCGTACGGCCCGTGCTCACCCAGTTCGACCGGGGTGCGGAGGGCGGGTTCACACCGTCCGTGCACGAGGTGGCCGCCGAGGAACGCCCGCCGATGATCACCGTTCCGGAGTACCGGGAGGTGCGCGCCCGGGAGGCCGCGGGGCGGGGGCGGGTGGCCTGACCGGCGCGGCTCCCCGGGTCCGCGCTCCCGCGGGCCCTCGTGCGCTCCACAGGCGCACCGGAGCGCCTCCGGACGGGCGCTGTCGATGAGCGCTCCGTACATCCCCCCGCAACGCTCCGTACCTGCCTCCGGTGGGCTCCTCCGGGTGACAAACCGCCCCTGTCCGCACGTTTGAGCGGATCTTTCGCGGGCTAGGCTCGCGACATGGTCGCAGAGCAGGCTGCCGAGGTACTCGTCGCGTCCAACCGCGGCCCCGTCGCGTACACCCTCGCCGAGGACGGCTCCCTGACCGCCAAGCGCGGCGGCGGCGGGCTGGTCTCGGGGCTGAGCGCGATCGGATCCGAAACCGACGCGCTCTGGGTCTGCGCCGCCCTCGGCGACGGCGACCGCGAGGCGGTGCACCGCGCCGCGGGCGAGCTCGACCCGGCCGACTCCGGCGGCCGGCGGGTACGGATGCTCGACATCGACCCGGAGACCTTCGCCGCGGCGTACAACGGCATCGCGAACTCGGTGCTCTGGTTCGTCCACCACATGCTCTACCAGACCCCGCTGGAACCGGCCTTCGACGCCGAGTTCCGCGCCCAGTGGGCCGCCTACGAGCGCTACAACGAAGCGTTCGCCGAGGCGCTGGCCTCGGCGGCCGCCGAGGGCGCCGCCGTCCTCGTGCAGGACTACCACCTGTGCCTGGTCCCCGGCATGCTCCGGGAACGCCGCCCCGACCTGCGGATCGGCCACTTCTCCCACACGCCCTGGGCGCCCGTGGACTACTTCCGGCTGCTCCCCGACGACATCGCCGCCCAGCTGCTGCGCGGCATCCTCGGCGCCGACCGGGCCGCGTTCCTGACCCGCCGCTGGGCCCGCGCGTTCTCGGTGAGCTGCGCCGAGGTCCTGACCGGCAGCACCGTCGAGCCCGGCGGCCCGTCCGACGTCTCGGCGGTCGTGCACGACGGCCGGACCACCCGGCTCGGGGTGCACGGGCTCGGCGCCGACGCGGACTTCCTGCTGGAGCGCTCGCACCGCCCCGACGTGGAGGAACGGCTCGCCGGCCTGCGCGAACAGATCGGCCGGAGCGACGGCGAGGCCCGCAAGGTGATCGTCCGGGTCGACCGCACCGAGCTGTCCAAGAACATCGTCCGCGGACTGCACGCGTACCGCCGGCTCCTCGACGACCACCCCGAGTGGCACGGCCGGGTCGTGCACCTCGCCTTCGCCTACCCCTCCCGGCAGGACCTCGCCGTCTACCGCGACTACACCGCCGAGGTGCGGCGGGTCGCCGACGGGATCAACGCCGGCTTCGGCACGAAGGGCTGGCAGCCGGTCGTCCTCCACGTGAAGGACGACTTCGCCCGCTCCCTGGCCGCGTACCGGCTGGCCGACGTCGCCCTGGTCAACCCGATCCGCGACGGCATGAACCTGGTGGCCAAGGAGGTGCCGGTCGTCTCCGACGAGGGCTGCGCGCTGGTGCTGTCGCGGGAGGCGGGGGCGTACGAGGAGCTGGGCGAGGCGGCGACGGTGGTGAATCCGTACGACGTGACGGGGACGGCGCGGGCGCTGCACCGGGCGCTGTCGATGCCGCGGGGGGAGCGGGCGGAGCGGACGAAGCGGCTGGCTGCCGCGGCTACGGCGTTGCCGCCGGAGCGGTGGTTCCTGGATCAGTTGGCGGCGTTGCGGGAGGGGTGAGGGGCGGGTCGGGGCCGAACACTGGCGTTGGCGGGGGTGCGGGGTGCGGGGTGCCTTGCCAGGCGGGGGTTCGGGCGCGGGTGCTACGTGCGCGGGCGGGTGCCGGGGCCTCCGGGGTGGGGGGTTCCGGAACGTATATTTACGGCCCTGGGGGCCACAAATACACGGAAGTTTCCGGAACCCCCCACCCCTGCGGCCCCGTCACCCTCACATCTCGTCGGCGGCTGACCGACATCCGTGCCTGGGCAGGAGGCATCGCCATCCAGAGGGTGGGCGGGCGGCCCCGTCACCCTCACGTCTCGTCCACGGCTGACCGACATCCGTGCCTGGGCAAGGAGCGTCCAGACGGTGGGCGGGTCCGTCGGCTTCACCTTCGTTGACGGTCGATGTTTGTCGATGAATGACCGAGCCTGCGAAGACCGGGGGCTGTTCACCGGTTCCGGATGGTGTTTGCCAGGGTGGTCATCAGGGTGACCACGCCCGCGGGGCCGTCGACTACGAGGTCCGCGCGTTGGGCCAGTTCGTCGGCGCCCTCGCCCGAGGTGGCGGCGCTGCAGACCAGGAGGCCGGGGAGGCCCTCGGAGCGGAGTTTTTCCACGGCGCCGAAGGCCGCGAGGTCGCCCAGGTCGTCGCCGGCGTAGAGGACCGCGCCGGCGCCGGACCGGCGCAGGTACTCCTCCAGGGCCACGCCCTTGTCCATGCCCGGCGGGCGGAGTTCCAGGACCAGACGGCCCGGTTCGACGACCAGGCCGTGCCGCTCGGCCAGGGCGTACAGGGGCTCGCGCAGGGATTCGAACGCTCCCTGCGGGTCCGCGGCGCGGCGGGTGTGGACCGCGATGGCGCGGCCCTTGTCCTCCACGAAGGTGCCGGGCCAGCCGCCGTTGCGGTCGAGTACGCCCGGGAGTTCCGCCTGGACGGCGGCGACTCCGGGGTGCGGGGCGGGGGCGTGGACCTGGCCGGTCACCGCGTCCCAGCGTTCGGCGCCGTAGTGGCCGAGCACCACCAGGTGCTCCAGACCCGGCACGCCCGCGAAGCCGCCGTGCCGTACGGCGACCCCGGCCGGGCGGCCGGTGATCACTACGGCCGACTGGAGCAGCGGTGCCAGGTGGGAGAGGGCGGGGACGGCGTCCGGGTGGGCGCGGGCCCGGTCCGGGTCGGGCACGATCGGCGCCAGCGTGCCGTCGAAATCGAGTGCCACCACAGCCCGTTCGGGCCGCTCGAGCAGCGCGGCGAGGCCGTCGCGTCCGGCGGGGGTGGCAGGGGTCGGCAGGGAATCCGGGATGCTGCCCATGGGCCCGACCCTACCGGGGCCGGGCCCTGTGCGGGTCAGCGATTGCGGCGACGGGACTCGCGGACCCGGCGCAGCCGGTTGACCGTCACCGGGTCGTGCGCGAGGGCCCGCGGGTCGTCCAGCAGGGCGTTCAGGAGCTGGTAGTAGCGGGTCGGGGACATCCCCAGCTGCTCCCGCACCGCGCGCTCCTTGGCACCCGGGCCCGGCCAGGTCCTGCGCTCCATGGCCAGGACGGCACGGTCCCGGTCGGACAGGCTCTGCTCCTCCATGGCCCCAATCTAACCGGGGCTACTCGGAGGCGTTCTCCATCGTGTCGGCGTCGCGCTGGAGCGCGCCGAGCACGCTGGACGGATTGCCGTTCGGCTCGACGACGGTGCCGATGGAGCCCTTGAGCCGCTTGACGACCGGACCCCAGGACCGCTTGCTCACCGGGTAGAACTCGGCGGTGGGCAGCTGGTCGAGGAACTCCCAGAGGTCCTTGTTCTTCCGGTCGGCGCGCATCGCCTCGGACGCCGAGGTGGTGACCGGCAGCAGGTCGTAGCGGTCCGCGAACTTCAGGACGTTGTCCTGGCTGTAGGCGAAGTCGAGGAACTTGCCGACCGGCTCGCGGTGGCCCTTCTGCTTGAACGCCATCATCCAGTCGGCCACGCCGGTGGTCGCCTCGGACTCGCCGTTCTTGCCGGGCAGCGGCGCCATGCCGTACTTCACGTGCTTGGCCCGGGCCTGCTGCATCAGCGTGGGGTGGCCGTTGAGCATGCCGACCTCGCCGCGGGTGAAGCCGTTGAAGACCTCCTGGCGGTTGGTCCGGCCGGGGTCGGCGTTGGTCAGGCCCTTGCCGACCATCTCGTCGCGCAGCCACGCGAACGTGCTGATGTTCTCGGGCGAACCGATCGTGTAGTTGCCGATGTTGTCGGTGTAGCCACCGCCACCGCTCAGCATCCAGTTGAGCGTCTCGGCCTGCGGCTCCTCCTTGCCCAGCGGCAGCCCGTACGGGGACTCGACCCCGGCCCGCTTCAGCGCCTGGGCGTCCTGCTGGAGCTGGCTCCAGGTCTTCGGCGGTGCGGTGATACCGGCCTTGGCGAACAGCTTCTTGTTGTAGAAGAGCACCCGCGTGCTGGAGACGAACGGCAGCCCGTACTGCACCCGGTGGAGCTCGCCCGCCTTCGAGAGACCGGGCAGGAAGTCGGCCTGGGTGGGGATGGAGAGCAGCTGGTCCGCGCTGTACAGCTTGCCCTGGGCCGCGTAGTCCGCGTACGCGCCGATCTGGGCGATGTCCGGGGCGTCGCCCCGCTTGACCATCTCGGCGACCTTGCGGTCCACGTCGTTCCAGCTGTAGACCTCGACGTCGACCTCGACCTCGTCGTGCTTGGCCTCGAACTCGCGGGCCAGCTCGTCCCAGTACTTCTTGGAGCTGTTGGCCGACGAGTCCCCGTAGTCGGCCGCGACGAGCTTGATCGTCACATCGTCGCCGACCGCGCTCTCGCCTCCGCAGCCCGAAAGCGTGAGGGCCATGGCCATCGTGGTGCCTGTCGCTATGAGGCCCAAATACCGCCGCTGCACTGCGGATACCACCTTTGTTCCTGAATCTTTCGTACCGCGGGGCTCCCCCGGCCCGGCGCGGGGCGCGGATCTCCGTCGGCGCGCCCCCCACAAGGTCTACACCACCGGATGTTCCGCTTCCGCAGCGCCCTTCCCTCTGTCAGCTCAGGACTGCTATCCACGAGGCGGACCCGAGTTCACTCCGCTTCGAAGGAGCACCGACCATGCCCGCAGCAGAGGAGTCCCGCACCGCGGCCGAGACGGCCACCCAACCCGCCTGCTGGCGCCGAGCGGTGCCGGCCGCGGCGAGGGCGGAGGGCCTGCCACGCCCGGGGGAACGGGTCGCGGTGACCGGCTGCGGCACGTCGTGGTTCATGGCGCAGGCCTACGCGGCGCTGCGCGAACAGGCGGGCCAGGGCGAGACGGACGCCTTCGCCTCCTCCGAATTCCCGGCGGACCGCCGCTACGACCGGGTCGTGGCGATCACCCGTTCGGGCACCACGACCGAGGTCCTGACCCTGCTGTCGGCCCTCCGCGGCCGCACCCCCACCACCGCCCTCACGGCCGACCCGAAGACTCCGGTCATGGACAGCGCCGACGCCGTCACCGTCCTGGACTGGGCGGACGAGGAGTCGGTCGTCCAGACCCGCTTCGCCACCACGGCGCTGGCCTTCCTCCGGGCCGGCCTGGAAGGTCACGGCCTGCCCCCCGGCGTGAAGCCCGTCACCGAGGCCGCCGCGGACGCGGAGCTCGCCATCACCCAGCCCCTGCCGGCCGCGGTGCTCGGCGCCGAGCAGTGGACCTTCCTGGGTCGCGGCTGGACGTACGGCCTGGCCCAGGAGGCCGCCCTCAAGATGCGCGAGGCGGCCCGGGCCTGGACCGAGGCGTACCCGGCGATGGAGTACCGGCACGGCCCCATCTCCATCACCGGCCCCAACCGGGTGGCCTGGATCTTCGGCGAACTCCCCGAGGGCCTCTCCGGCGAGGTGGGCCGGATCGGCGGCACCCTGATCGCCGACTCGGACGGCGGTCTCGACCCGATGGCGGACCTGATCCGCGCCCAGCGCCTGGCGGTCGCGGTGGCGGAGTCCAAGGGCCACAACCCGGACCACCCCCGCAACCTCACGCGCAGCGTGATCCTCACCGACTGACCCGAACGAGGACGGCCGCCACTACGCCACATGGTCGGGCCCGGAAGAGGCCGCAGGACAGCTCCGCACGCCGAGCGGCTAACAGCGCGGGGCCACGAGGCAAGGGACGGGCTGGGCCGCGAGGCGACTGCGAACGCAAAGAGTGGGGCCACGGAAGCTCGGCGGGTGCGAGGGCGCGGGTGCCACCGGCTCGACCTGCACGTCAGGTCCACCGGGCCAGGCAAGGACGGCGGCGCAACACAACGGACCGGTGGTCCGGACGCAAGGGGGTGGGGCACACGGCTGGGTGAACGCAAGGTACGGCCGCAGGCGCTGGGTGAACGCAACGGGGCGGGGCCGCAGGGCCGGGTGAGCGCAAGGGGGTGGGGGCGCAGGGGTGGGGG
>NZ_JBYITE010000008.1:0-191493 GCF_057709105.1 Streptomyces sp. bgisy100 | reverse complement strand
CGGGCCGGGCTCCGGAAGACCGCCGTGGGCTCACCCGGACGGGTCAGCCGACCTCCCCGGAGGGACGGGACCCGCAGGCCAAGCACGCGCCGGAGGCACATGCTGGACACAGAGGGTCTGCCGATGTCCCTGGAGGAGGGTCCGGACATGAGTCCCAAGACGTCCACGAGCAGGGGAGGAAGGAGTCGCGGCGCGAAGGGACGCCTCAGTGCGTCCATGACGCCCGGCCGGGTTGCGGTGATCGTCGTAGCGGTCCTCGCCTTGGTGTTCATCCTCGAGAACACCGCCAAGACCAAGATCAGGCTGATCGTGCCGGAGGTGATCATGCCGCTGTGGGTCGCCCTGCTGGCCATGGTGCTCATCGGCATCCTGTGCGGCGCGTACCTCTTCCGGAGGCGGGGGTGAGACCCGGCGGGACCCCGGTTCCGCGGCTGACCACCGTCCTGGCCATGGCCGGAGTCGCCGCCCTCACCGCCCTCGTCGGGGCAGTCCCACCGGCCCCGGCGGTCGCCCTCACCCGGGGGCCGTCCGGCGTCACCCCCGGGTCGGGGGGAGCTGCGGTCGTCCCGGGCTCAGGCCTGTCGTCCCCCATCGGCCCGTCATTCCGTACCGCTCCGTCAGTCCGTACCGGCCCGTCAGCCCGTACCGGCCCGTCGGCCCACGCGGCCGGGCCGGTTCCCACGGAGCTCGCCCCCACGGAGCCCGCGTCCACAAAGCCCGCATCCGCTGGACTCGTGTCTGCCGGGCCCGTGTCTGCCGGACCCGCGTCCGCCGGACCTGCACCGACCGTTCCCGCGCCCACCGGACCCGCGGCCGTCGCGACACCTGCCTTCAGCTCCGCCGCCACCGCGGCCGCTCCTGCCGGGCGCACTCCGGACGGGCCCTCCCCCGCCGATCGCAGACCCCTGCCCGACCTCGTGGGGAAGACGGTGACCGCCGCCCAGGAGACGGCGCGGGTCGCGGGTTTCCTCACGCCCCGTACCTACGATGCGCTCGGGCTGGGCCGGGCGGTGACGGTGGGCGACCACTGGACGGTGTGCGCCCAGGACCCGCGGCCGGGCGAGGTCGAGACCACGGCCGAGATCACGCTGGCCGTCGTCCAACTGGAGGAGACCTGCCCTGTGGCCCAGGGGTGAATGGTGGGTCTCTCCGCCCGCTGCCCGTGTCCGTGCCCGCTGCCCACTGCCTGTCCCCACTGCCTGTGCCCGCAGCCCGTGCCCGCCGCCTTTGCTCACTGCCCCTCCGGATGCCCCGCCCTCCCGCCAGTCCCGGATGGCTCGATCGTCCGGGCGACACGATCCCCTCATCCGGCCCTCGCGCCCTGGCACGGAGTGCCAGAATCCCGTTATGGATCATGTGATGGACGGAACGGCCTACGCCTGGTCCGCGCTCGGTGGTGACCGTGCGATGCCCTCGCGGATCGAGTACCGGACCGTGGAGGGTGCGCTGCCCTCGTCGCTCCCGGTCATGGAGCTGGCGCGGTCCTGCGTCGCCGCATGCTCGCTGGCGGCCGCCGAACTCGCCGCCCGGCGGACGGGCGGCCCCCTTCCCCGCGTGATCGTGGACGACGCGGCCGTCGCCACCGCGTTCGTCAGCGAGCGCGAACTGCTCGTGGACGGCCGGGTGCCGCATACCTTCGCGCCGCTCTCCCGCTTCTGGCGGGCGAAGGACGGCTGGGTGCGGACCCATGCCAACTATCCGCACCACCGGGCCCGGTTGCTCGACGCCCTCGGGATCCCCGACCCCGGCGGCGAGACCGGCGACGACGCAGCAACCGTCGGCCGGCTCGCCAGCGAGCTCACGCTCCGCGCCGCGGAGGAGATCGAGGAGACCGTGAACGCGGCCGGGGGGCTGGCCATCGCCGTCCGCGGCCCCGTCGAGTGGGCCGCACACCCGCAGGGCCTGGCCGCCGCCGCGCTGCCGCTGGTGCACCGGGAACGCCTCGGGCACGGCCCGGTGCGCTCGCTCTCCGCGCTGCCGGCGACCGGACCGGTGCTGCCCGCCTCCGGAGTACGCGTCCTGGACCTCACCCGGGTCCTGGCCGGCCCGGTCGCCACCCGGACGCTCGCGCTGCTCGGCGCGGACGTGCTGCGGATCGACGCCCCGCAGCTTCCCGAGATCGCCGACCACCACGCCGACACGGGATTCGGGAAGCGGTCCGCGGTGCTGGATCTCGGCAGCCGCGCCGACCGGGACACGTTCGAGGATCTGCTCTCCACCGCCGACGTCGTGGTCACCGGCTACCGTCCGGGAGCCCTCGACCGTCATGGGCTGGCCCCCGCCGCGCTGGCCGAACGCCGTCCCGGAGTGGTGGTCGCCCGGCTGAGCGCCTGGGGGACGGAGGGGCCCTGGGCGGGGCGTCGCGGGTTCGACAGCCTGGTGCAGGCGGCGTCCGGGATCGCCGCGACCGAGTCGGGGCCGGACGGCCGCCCCGGTGCCCTCCCGGCCCAGGCCCTCGACCACGGCAGCGGCTATCTGCTGGCCGCGGGCGTACTCCGTGCGCTCACCGAGCAGCAGGACGAGGGCGGCAGCCGTCTGGCGACCCTCGCGCTCGCCCGCACGGCGGCCTGGCTGCTGACCGGCATCGGCGGGTCGGCGCCGGTCGGGGCCGCGCGGGAAGCGGACCGCACGGGTCGGTCGGCTCCCGCCGACGACACCCGGAGCCGGCCGGCCGAGACCACGGGCCCACTCGGCACGATGCGCTACGCGCGGTCGCCGGTCGCGTTCGACGGCTCCCCCGAGGACTGGGCGAGCCCGCCCGGCGTCTGGGGCACCGACCGGCCCGCCTGGCGCTGACGAGGGGCACCGGACGGCCCGTCCGGCGCTGGCGAGGGTCGCCACTGGAGCCGGACGGGCCCTCGTTCCTACGATGTCCCGATGCCTGACACTCACTACCTCGCCACCGGCCCCCGGGTCGCCATCCGGCACATCGGGCCCGAGGACATGGAGGAGTTCACCGCCGCCGTCCGGGCCAGCACGGCGCTGCTCCACCCGTACGCGTTCCTGCCCTCGAACGCGGAGGAGTTCGAGATGTGGAGCGCGAAGTTCCAGGTGCCGTCCGGTGAGGGCTATGTCGTCTGCGAACGGGAGACCGGCCGGATCGAGGCGGGCATCGCCATCAACAACATCGTGTACGGGGCGTTCCAGTGCGGGGCCGTCGGGTACGGGGCCTTCGCGCACTCCGCGGGCCGCGGTCTGATGACCGAGGGGCTGGGGCTCGTCATCCGCCATGCCTTCGGCGCTCTGGGGCTGCACCGGCTGGAGGCCAACATCCAGCCCGGGAACGTTGCTTCACTGAAGCTGGTGAAGCGGCTCGGCTTCCGCCACGAGGGGTTCTCGCCCGATTTCCTGTACATCGGCGGTGAGTGGCGGGACCACGAGCGCTGGGCCATCACCAGCGCGTTGTTCCGGGACCGGCCGGCCGCGCCGGCGGAATCCGTGGAGAGCGCTCCCACCAACCGTTCCACCACGAACGGCTCCTTCACCGAAGGCGCTTCCTCGGGGGACTCCGACCGGTCCGCGTCCTGAGGGTGCCGGACGGAGTGCGGCACCACCAGAGCCGTCGGACGGCCGGACCACCGGGGCCCCTGGGGCAGCCGGGACTCCCAGGGGCTGCCGCGACCAACCGAGGCGGGCTTCCAGGGCCACTCCGGAGCCGAGCTGCCCTGCCCGCCGCCGACCCTGCCCGCCGCCGACCCTGCCCGCCGCCGGTCAGGACCGCCGCCGGCCATGACCGGCCACCCACCAGGCCCACCCCACCCACCAGGCCCACCCCGCCCACCAGGACCGCCCCCACCCACCAGGACCGCCCCCACCCACCGGACCTGCCACGGACAGGCCCGCTCCCACCGGCCCTTTGCACAACCCTGACCAGGGGCGGGCCTGTTCAGCCGGCTCAGGAGCGTGTTCCATGGTCATCGGGGCGCCGGAGAGGCGGCGGCCCGTACCAGGGAGCGAGGTTGCCGTGCCCACGATGCCCACGACCGTGCGACGGACCGTACTGACCCTGCCCGGTGTGCGCCTCGGGCCCGAGAACCCTCTGCCCGCCCTGCGGCCGTCGGCCGGCCTCCACCGCCTCGGCGAGCGGGAACGCGCCGCGCTGCCCGCCGAGATGGCCCGTCGAACGGGCTACGGCGCCCTCGAGTCGGTGCTGCCCGTACGGCTGCGCGACGGCTACGGCCGCGGTCGTGGCCCCGTCCACCTCGACGCGATCGTCATCGAGAACGACCGGCTGCGGGCCACCGTCCTGCCGGGTCTCGGCGGCCGGATCCACTCCCTGCTGCACAAGCCCACCGGGCGCGAACTCCTCTACCGCAACCCGGTCTTCCAGCCCGCCGCCTTCGCCCTCAACGGCGCCTGGTTCTCCGGCGGCATCGAATGGAACATCGGCGCCACCGGCCACACCACCCTCTCCTGCGCCCCGCTGCACGCGGCCCGGGTGCCCGCCCCCGACGGGCCGGGCGCCGTCGCCGCCGGGGGCGAGATGCTGCGGCTCTGGGAGTGGGAGCGGCTGCGCGACACCCCGTTCCAGATCGACCTGTGGCTGCCCGAGGGGTCGGACTTCCTGTTCGTCGGCGTCCGCATCCGGAACCCGCACGACCGCCCGGTGCCCGTCTACTGGTGGTCCAACATCGCCGTTCCGGAGGGCGGACCCGGCTCCCGCGGCACCGGCCGCCGGGTGCTCGCCCCCGCCGAGGAGGCCTGGCACTTCGGCTACGAGCGCAGCCTGCGCCGCGTACCGGTCCCCGAGTGGCAGGGCACCGACCGCACCTACCCGCTGAGCAGCGCGTACCCGGCCGACTACTTCTACGACGTACCGGACGGCACCCGGCGCTGGATCGCGGCCCTGGACGACGACGGGCACGGGCTGGTCCAGACCTCGACCGATCTGCTGCGCGGCCGCAAGCTCTTCCTCTGGGGCACCGGCCGCGGCGGACGCCGCTGGCAGCAGTGGCTGACCGAACCCGGAACCGGCGGCTACGCCGAGATCCAGGCCGGACTCGCCCGCACCCAGCTGGAACACGTCCGGCTGGACGCCCACACGGAGTTCGCCTGGCTGGAGGCGTACGGTCCGCTGTCCGCGGACCCGGCGGCGGTGCACGGCACCGACTGGGGTGCGGCGCGCACCGCCGCGGCGGCGGGCCTGGAGGCCGCGCTGCCGCGCGCCGGGGTCGACGCCGCCCACACAGCCTGGCTGGCCCGGGCCGACCACGAGCCGGGGGAGCGGCTGGCGACGGGGTCCGGCTGGGGCGCGCTCGAAGTGGCGCGCGCCGGCTACGCGTTGCCGGGCACCCCGTTCGAACCGTCCACGCTGGGGGCGGAGCAGCGGCCGTGGACGGAGCTGCTGCGCACCGGCGGCATGCCGGCCCGGGGACCGTCGGCCGACCCCGGGCCCTCGCTGGTCGCACCGGCCTGGCGCGACCTCCTGGAGGAGGCCACGCCGAGCGCGGCGGTCGACTACCACCTGGGGGTGGCCCAGTGGCACGCGGGCGACCGGGCGCAGGCGGCGCGCAGCTGGGAACGCTCGCTGCACGCCTCCCGGAGCCCCTGGACGCTGCGCTGTCTGGCGGTGGCAGCGCAGGAATCCGGGGATCCGGAACGGGCGGCCGACCGCTGGCTGCACGCCGTACGGCTCGCGCTTGCCGCACCGGGTGACGGGACGGACCCGGGGGAGCGGCACACGGAGCCCGCCGGCCGGCCCGGGCCGGCCGTACGCGCCGGCGGCGCCGCCGGTCAGCGGAGCCGGGCCCCGGGCCGAGCCGTATCGGGACGACAGGGTGGCTTCTGGCCGGAGGACGCGGCGCTCCTGACAGCGCGGGGCCCGGCCGATGGGACGGATGGCACCGGTCCGGGGCGGTCGGCCGTGGAGCGCCGTGCACCGGTCCCGGCGGCGAGGGAGGCGGGACCCACCGTGGCTCCGGGACCGACGGACCCGGTTCCGACCACGGATCCGGCTCCGACCACGGATCCGGCTCCGACCGCGGGTCCGGTGCCGGCGGCCGCGCTGGCCGCGCTCGGGCGGGAGGCCGTCGAGGCCCTGCTCGCCGTCGGCCGCGCGCCGGATGCCCACGCCCTCCTCGACGCGCTGGCCCCGGAGATCCGCGCCCGGGGCCGGTTCCGGCTGCTGCTGGCGCGGATTCTCCTGGCGGAGGGGGACGCGCGGGCCGCCCGGGCCGTCTTCGACGACGGCTTCGAGATCCCCGACCTCCGGGAGGGCGAGGAAACACTGGAGGACACCTGGTACGCCGTCGCCGAGCAGCTCGTCTCCGGGGGCGCCGTGGTGACCGAGGAGGTCCGGTCCCGGGCCCGCGCCGCACACCCGCTGCCCGAGCGGTACGACTACCGTATGCGCCCCCGGGACTGACGGCGGCGGGATACGGCCCGGCCCGCTTCTCCGGACCCGGCGCCGGGCCGCCCGGCGGCGACGCGGCAGGGCGGCGGCTCACCGCGGCCCTCCGGCCACCCCGGGAACAGAGCGCGGCGAGCCGCATCCGGAAAGCGGACCGTTCCGCCCAGGGAGGGAATGATCGCCTCCGGTCCACTGTTCTCCCGGACATGAAGGCAGTCACGATCAACGCATACGGAGAGACCCCGCAGCTCACCGAGGAGGCCGAGCCCAAGGTCGGTCCGGACTCGGTGCTGATCCG
Organism: Streptomyces sp. bgisy100; assembly: GCF_057709105.1. Lineage (NCBI taxonomy): Bacteria > Bacillati > Actinomycetota > Actinomycetes > Kitasatosporales > Streptomycetaceae > Streptomyces > Streptomyces sp. bgisy100. The sequence goes on along the minus strand of NZ_JBYITE010000008.1, from coordinate 184,846 downwards.
CACCAAGGCCGCCGGGGTCAACCCGGTGGACTGGAAGGTCGCCGCCGGGTACCTGGACCAGGTGTTGTACGTCCACTTCCCGTTCGTCCCGGGCTGGGACGTGGCCGGTGTGGTGGAGCAGGTCGGGCCCGCGGTCACCGAATTCGCCCCCGGCGACGAGGTGATCGGCTACAACCGCCAGGACCATGTGCAGCAGGGGACGTACGCCGAGCTGGTGCCCGCCCCGGTGCGCACCCTCGCCCGTAAGCCGTCCTCGCTGAGCTGGGCACAGGCCGCGGGCCTGCCGCTGGCGGGGCTCACCGCCTACCAGTCGCTGCGCGCCGCCGGTGTCGGCAAGGGCGACACCGTCCTGGTGCACGCCGCAGCCGGTGGTGTGGGGTCGCTCGCCGTGCAGATCGCCGTGGCGTGGGGCGCCCGCGTGATCGGTACGGCCAGCGAGCGGAACCACGACTTCCTGCGCTCTCTGGGAGCGGAGCCGGTCACCTACGGCGACGGGCTTCCGGAGCGGGTGCGCGCACTGGCGCCGGACGGGGTGGACGCCGCCCTCGACTTCGTCGGCGGCGCCGCGGTCGCCCAGTCGCAGGAGGTCACCGGGTCGCCGGAGCGCATCGTCTCCATCGCCGACTTCCAGGTGGCCGCCGTGGGCGGACGCTATGTCTTCGTCCGCCCGGACGCGGCCGACCTCACGGCCCTGGGCGAGCTCGCCGACGCCGGGAAGCTGACCGTCCATGTCGACCAGGAGCTTCCGCTGGCCGAGGCCGCCGAGGCGTTCCGGATCAGCCAGGAGGGCCGCACCCGCGGGAAGATCGTCCTCACCGTCTCCTGACGGTCGGGACCGTCCCGGCGACCCCGGACTGCGGGAGCTGGCGTATCGTCAGAATCCCGCAGTCCGGTCGTGAGGCGTAGACGTCCGTCGTGAGGGCTCGACGTCCACGTCGTGAGGGCCCGACGTCCGGTCGTGAGGCGTCGTCAACCCGTCGCCCCGCCACGGTCGACGTACTCGAAGACCGAGCCGTCGGGGTGGCGGGCCAGCAGGTTGCGGCCGACCGGGGTGTCCAGCGGGCCGGCGATGATCTGGGCGCCCACCTCGCTCAGCACCGCGTGCGCCTCGTCCACGTCCTTCACGGCGATGGTGGCGGTGACCTTGCGCAGCACCTCCAGCTGGCTCTCCGGCCCGCTCATCAGCAGAAAGGCGCCCACGGCCGCCACGGACACACCGGCGCGCTCGAAGCGGAGTGCCTCGACGCCCGTCAGACGTTCGTACACGCCGACCGCGGCTTCCAGGTCGTCGACGCACACCCGCAGCGAAGTTCCCAAGATCTCCATACGAACGAGCCTAATGGGCACCCGGCGACCCGCGGAGCCGTTCCGGAATGCCGTGCGCCGGAGGAACCGACGCCGGAACAGCCGCCAGGCACGCGACGGACGGCACAGCGGGAACCTGCACCGGTGAACGGCCGGGGCAGGCTCCGGACGCCGTCAGAAGCCCGTATCGGCCATGGCGTTGACAGCTGCCGGCGGCAACGCGCGCCGCTCCTCCCCGTCAGTCCCGTCGGCTGCGCCGGGGGCCTTGCCGCAGAACTCCGCCTCGATGATGTCGAAGTACACCGACGGGTCGGTCAGCCAGTCACCGTTGATGTTGAACGTCATCCGGCGCTTGCCGTCCGCCGTGCCGACCATCGCGGACAGCGAGCCGTTGGTCCGGCCGGACTTCCCCACCACGGACACCCCGCAGGACAGCGTGGTGGTCTCCACCCCGAGCCCGTAGCCGGTCCCGCCCGCCTCCACGGTGTCGAACATCGCCCGCTGCTGGGCGGGTGGCAGCAACGTGCCGTGCAGCAGGGCCCGGTGGAAGCGGTTGAGGTCCCCGGTGGTCGATATCAGGTCGCCCGCCGCACCCAGCCAGGTCATGTTCTGCTCGGTGGCGTCGTGGACCGGGGCGTCGGGAGCGGTGCTGTGCAGCCGGGAGTAGCCGACCGGGTGCGGTGACGGCATCCGCGCCACCGTGCCGGGGAACGATGTCCCGCGCAGCTTCAGCGGCTTGATGATGCGCCGTGTGGCCTCCGCGGCGTACGAGCGCCCCGTCGCCTTCTCGATGACCATGCCGGCCAGGATGTAGTTGGTGTTCGAGTACCGCGGCTTCCCGCCGGGCTCGGATGTCGGAGGGTGCCGCAGCGCGACGGCGACCAGCTCCTCCGGGGTGTGGGTGTCGTACCGGTGCTCGGGGAAGCCCGGACCGGCCGCCTTGTCCACGAACGCGGTGTCCTCGGTGTAGTTGAACAGCCCGCTGGTGTGGTTGAGCAGGTGCCGAAGGGTGATGCGGCTGCCGTCGTAGCCGTTGTCGTGCACCATGCCGGGCAGCCAGGTCTCGACGGTGTCGTCCAGGCTCAGCTTCCCTTCCGCCTCCAGTTGCAGCAGCACCGTCGCGATGAAGGGCTTGGTGATGCTCGCCGCCCGGAAGTGGTCAGCGGGTGAACGTTTCCGCTGGGTCGTGGTGTCCGCGAACCCCGCCGAACCGAACCAGCCTCCCTTGCCGTCCCGGGTCTCCGCCGCCACGCCGGGCAGGCCCCCGGCCTCCACCGCGCGGCGCAGCGCGGCACGGGTGGCCGCATGGTCGCGCCCACCGTCCCGGCCCGTTGCACCGTCCCGGCCCGTTGCACCGTCCCGGTCGCGCGCACCGTCCCGGTCGCGCGCACCGTCCCGGCGCAGCGCGTCGGCCCGGTCGGGTGCGGTGGTCCGGTCCGGTGCGCCGGCCCGGTCCGGTCCGGTGGTGGCGTGGGCCGGGCCGAGCGCGGTGGCCCCCACCACGGCTGCCACCACTGCGGTGAGTAAGCCGGTACGTCCGCCTCGCCGCATCGTGCTGCTCCTCCCGTTGCCCCGCGGCGAACGCCCTGCCCGCCGCGCAACGCGATGGACGCGAGGGGCGGATGGAGGGTTGCGTTCCTGCTTCGGCGGGTGCCGGATCTCAGGCGCGGGGCGACTCGGGCGCCGCCCGGGGGAAGGCCCGTCGGTAGTCGCTCGGCGACACCCCGATCCGTTTGAGGAAGTGGTGGCGCAGGTTGTTCGCCGTGCCGAGGCCGCTCAGCTCGCCGATCTTCTCGATCGGCAGGTCCGTCGACTCCAGGAGGCTCTGGGCCCGCCCCAGGCGCTGGTCGAGAAGCCACTGCAGGGGAGTCGTCCCCGTGGTCGCCTGAAGGCGGCGGTGGAAGGTCCGGGGGCTCATCGCGGCGCGCCGTGCCAGGTCCTCGACCGTCAGAGGCCGGTCCAGGTGCGCACGGGCCCAGTCCAGCACGGGCGCCAGGCCGCCACCGTCGGTCGTGGGCACGGACAGGTCGATGAACTGCGCCTGGCCGCCCGGCCGATGGGCGGGCACCACCATGCGACGCGCCAGCTGATTGGCGACGTGCGCGCCCAGGTCCCGGCGGACCAGATGGAGGCAGAGGTCGAGACCGGCGGTCAGTCCGGCGCTGGTGAGCACGTCGCCGTCGTCCACGTACAGCACCGAGTCGTCGACGTCCACCTTCGGGTAGCGCTCGGCGAGTTGCCCGGTGTGCATCCAATGGGCGGTGGCGCGCCGTCCGTCGAGCAGTCCGGCCTCGGCGAGTGCGAAGGCGCCGGTGCACAGCGAGACCATGCGGGCACCTGCGTCATAGGCGCGGCGCAGGGCCGTGATCAGCTCCTGCGGCAGCGGTCTGCCCTCCTCGACGCAGGGGTCGGGTACCGAGGGCACGATGACCGTGTCGGCGCCGGCGAGGTCGTCGAGCCCGTGGCGGGTCGTCAGGGACAGCCCCGTCCCGGTCGGGGAGTCGTCCTGCCCTCGCTCGCCCGTACCGCACAGCCGCAGGTCGTACCAGGGGTCGGCCAGGTCGGGCTGCGGATTCCCGAAGACGGTGCAGGGGATGCTCATCTCGTACAGATCCCAGGAGGGCACTCCGATGCCCTCGGGCACGACCACGGCGACGGAACCGGCATTCATGCCTCGAAGAGTATGGCAGGAATTTGGTGGTCGTCGTCAGCTCTGTCACTGTTCCCGGCCCCCGCGGGCTGCGATCTTGGTCCGTACCTGACCGACCGCCGCAGGTGCAGACATGGGGAGTTGCGACATGCGTTCCGATCAACCGGCAGTATCCGTCATCGGGCTGGGCTCGATGGGCTCGGCGCTGGCTTCCGCCCTGCTGGACGCGGGCCACGAAACCACCGTGTGGAACCGTTCGGCGCACAAGGCCGGGCCGCTGGTCGACCGGGGTGCCCGCCTGGCCGCGTCACCCGAGGAGGCGATCGAGGCGAGCCCACTGACCGTCGTGTGTGTGCTGGACTACGGGGTGTTGCACGCCCTCCTGGACCCCGTCGTCGGCTCCCTGGCGGGCAAGGTCCTGGTCAACCTCACCTCCGGCTCCCCGGAACAGGCCCATGAGACTGCCGCGTGGGCCCGGAGGCACGCCGCCGATTACCTCGACGGTGCGATCATGACCACCCCGCCGGGGGTCGGCGACTCCGAGATGATGTTCCTCTACAGCGGTCCGGACGCGGTCTTCGCCGCCCATCGTCCGACGCTGGCTTCCCTGGGCGACCCCCTGCACCTCGGCGCGGACCCCGGCCTCGCCTCCCTCTACGACGCCGCGCTGCTGGGCCTGATGTGGTCCACCATGACCGGCTGGCTGCACGGCACCGCGCTGGTCGGCGCGGAGCGGACACCGGCCACCGCGTTCACGCCGGTCGCGATCCGTTGGCTGACCGCCGTCGCCGGCTTCCTGACCACCTATGCACCCCAGGTGGACGCAGGCCGTTACCCGGGCGACGACGCCACGGTCGACGTGCAGATCGCCGCCATCGGCCATCTCCTCCACGCCGCGACGGCCCGCGGTGTCGACAACGCCCTGCCAGAACTCCTGAAGTCCGCCATGGAACGGGCCAAGGCCGCAGGTCACGGCTCCGACAGCTTCGCGAGCGTGATCGAGGTCCTGAAGCCGCCGGCGGTCGGCGCGTGACCGTGACGCCCGCGGCTGCCCAGCACGACGTGCCGGGCCCGATGACATCCGCCGCCACCCCGCCGTGGACGGACGTTCTGGCCGCCGTCACCGACGACTGCCTGGCAGCTCTCCTCGAAGGAGCCGACCAGGACTGGTCACGCGACGCCCACGGTCTGGACTGGACCTGCCGCCGGACCCTCGACCATCTCGCCCTCGGCCTGACCGGATACGCCGGTCTGCTCATCGCCCGCCCCGACGACCGCTACATCACCCTGTTCGCCTCGCTCGATCCGGAGGCCTCCGTCCCCGACTGTCTCGACGGTCTCCGGATCGCCGCGTCCCTGCTGACGGCCACCGTCCGGGAGACGGCCGCCGACGTCCGGGCCTGGCACCCCTGGGGTCACTCCGACGCAACCGGGTTCGCCGCCATGGGTGTCACCGAACTGGCCGTCCACACCTACGACATCACGCGCGCTCTCGGCCTGTCCTGGAGCCTGCCCGACGTCCCGAGCGCCGCCGTGCTCGGACGCCTCTTCCCCGAGGCTCCGCCCGGGCACGGCCCGTTCGACACCCTGCTGTGGTGCACGGGCCGTGGCGCGCTTCCCGGCCTGGCGCGACGGGTGGAGTGGCAATGGGACGGAACGGTGCGCTGAGGGCCGTCGCACGAGTGCCGGGGCCCTCTTTCCCGTGGAGGTTCGGCGGTTCGGCGGGATGCGGCGGTGGCTTCGCGGCTCGCATCCACCCGCAAGGAAGTGTTGCGTCGCAGGTCACCGCACCTCCGGCACCCGGCACAGCAGTTCGCCGTGGAGCAGGGCGAACCAGCCGTCCCCGGCCTGCCCCCACTGCCGCCACGCGGCGGCGATCCGGTGCAGCTCCGCCTCGGTGGCGTGCCCGCCGTCCACCGCGCGCCGGGCGTAGTCCGACGCGGTCGTCCGGTCCGCCCAGAGGCCGCTCCACCAGGCGCGTTCCTCCGGTGTGGCGAAGCACCAGGCGGAGGCGGTGGCCGTGACCTCGGTGAAGCCGGCCCGGCGGGCCCAGGAGAGCAGGACCCGTCCGGCGTCCGGCTCCCCGCCGTTGGCGCGCGCCACCCGCCGGTACAGCTCCAGCCAGTCGTCCATGCCCGGAACGGCGGGGTGCCACGTCATCGTCGCGTAGTCGGAGTCGCGGACGGCCACGACGCCCCCGGGGCGGCACACCCGGCGCATCTCCCGGAGGGCCTGCACGGGATCGCCGACATGCTGGAGCACCTGGTGGGCGTGGACCACGTCGAAGGAGTCGTCGGGGAAGCCCAGGGCGTGCACATCGGCGACCGTGAACTCGACGTTCGTCAGGCCGCGTTCGGCGACGGCCGCGCGTGCCCGGCCGAGGACGTCCGGGGCCGCGTCGACCGCGGTCACCGAGCCGGGGGCCACCAGTCCGGCCAGGTCCGCGGTGATGGTGCCCGGCCCGCAGCCCACATCGAGAACGGACAGGCCCGGCCGCAGCTCGCCCAGGAGGTACGCGGCCGAGTTGGCGGCGGTGCGCCAACGGTGCGAGCGCAGCACGGACTCGTGGTGTCCATGGGTGTAGACGGCGGCCTTCTCGGACATGGCGGTCCCCTCTCGACGGCGGGTCGGGCGCGTCACGGGCAGCCTAGAGCCGCGTTCCGCATGGCGAGAAGGGCGTATCAATATATGGTCGGGAGGTAGGGCGGGCCGGGTGAGGAGGGTGACGCCGCCGACTGGGGGTGCGGCCGGACGCGGGTGGCGCGGGCAGCCGGGAGGGTGGCCGGAGGCGGGTGACGCGAGTGGCCGGACGGCCGGTCCCGGCCCTCGCCGGACGGCTCTCCACCGCCCCGCGGGCGTCATCCGCGGATTGCCCGGCCGGGCGCCGCCCCGCCGGCGGCGGCTCTCCTCGCCGGACGGCTCTCCTCGCCGGGCGGCTGTCCACCGCCCGGCGGCTCAGTCGAAGTCCGGCCGGTAGACCGTCAGGGCCTCCTCCGCCTTGTCGAGGGTGAAGGCCGGGGGAGCGGGCGCCACTTCGCCGTCGAACGCCAGATGGGTGCCCGGCGCCACACCGGAGATCCGCAGCCGCTGGGTGCGGATGGCCGCGTACACCGGGGAACTGCGCAGCGCACCGCTCACGGCCGCCGCGAGCAGCCGGGTCCGGGCGAAGTGGCCGCCGTGGGCGATGCGGACGTCCAGCAGGCCGTCCGCCAGGTCGTACCGGCGCACCGGCGCGACGCCCACGCTGCGGTAGGCGCCGTTGCCCGCGAACAGCAGCCACATGGACCGCCGCCGGCCGTTCACCTCGGCCCGCACGGGCCGCGACGTCCGCAGCACATGGATCACTCCGAGCATGCTCGCCAGGGGCCCGCCCAGCCGGGGCGACCAGCGCTCCCGCACCCGGACCAGCTCGGGATAGGAGCCCAGGCTGAAGGTGTTGAGGAAGTGCAGGGGCTCTCCGCCGGCGCCCGTGGGGGTCACCCGGCCCACGTCCACCTTCACCGCGCTGCCCGCCGCCACCGCGGCGCACGCGTCCTGGATCGTCTCCACCCCCAGGTCCACGGCGAAGTGGTTGAACGTCCCGCCGGGGAAGACCGCCAGCGGCACGTCGTGCTGCAGGGCCGCCGTCGCCGCGGCGTTCACCGTGCCGTCGCCCCCGCACACGCCCAGCGCGCCGCCGCGCTTCACGGCGTCCCGCGCCGCCTCCTCCAGCACGGCGGGCAGCGGACCGGCGCTCTCCTCGTACAGCACCACCTCCGCCTTCGGCAGCGCCGTCCGCAGCTGGCGCACCGGGTCGGTCACCGTGGGCTGGGCGCCGGAGCCCGGGTTCACCACGACCACCAGGCCGTCGCCGTCGGGGAGCACCGGCGCACCCGTACGGGGCCGCGCCGGGGGCGGGAGCTGGGTCCGCGACGGCACGAGTCCGCGCACCGCGAACGCCGCGCCCGCCCCCAGCGCCGCGCCCGCCACCACATCGCTCGGGTAGTGGACGCCGGTGTACACGCGGGAGAAGGCCACCGACGCGGCGACGGGCGCCAGCACCGCGCCCCAGCGGCGCGATTCGAGCGCCGCTCCGACGGCGAAGGCCGCCGCGGAGGCGGAGTGTCCGGACGGGAAGGACGTGGTGACCGGCTGGCGCCGGAGCTGCCGCATCAGCGGCACCGAGTCCTGCACCGGCCGCGCCCGGCGCACCGAGCGCTTGCCCACGGTGTTGACCGTCGCCGAGGCCAGCGCGAGGGACGCCACGCCCCGCGCCGCGGCGCGCCGCCCCCGGGGGCTGCCGACCGCCCACATGCCCGCCGCGAGGCCGAACCACAGCAGACCGTGGTTGGCGCTCCGGCTCAGCCGGGGCAGCACCCGCTCGGCGCCCGGCCACTCGCGGGCCGCCACCAGCTCGAAGACGGACCGGTCCCGCGCGCTGAGCAGGCTGCGGACGCGGTGCCTCAACTGTTCATCCATGCCGACCGCATACCCGCTGGCGGCCGTGCGATGGGGGAGCCGTACGTCACGTGGCCGAACGGGCCGCCGCACGGATCCCGGACGGCCGCACGTCGGGGGGCTCCCGGCCGTATGCCGGTGGGTCTCCCCGCCGCACACCGGTGGGTACCCCCACCCTGCACCGGCGGTGAGCGGGCGGACACGGGCGACGGCCCGTTCCCGGCGGCCGGACGCCACCGGGAACGGGCCGTCACACCCCGCTCCGCGGGTCTCGCGGTGCGGTCCTCGCTACGCGGGCATGCCGCGCCCGAGGGTCGTGACCATCTCCTGCACGTTGTGGAACGTCTCGTCCGGCGGCAGCTCGGTCACCACGTCGATGAGCCCGTCCGGCGCGTGCCGCTCGTGCAGCGTGCGCAGCAGCTCCCGGCGCTTCGCCGGGAACGGTGTGCGGGCGAGGTGCCGGCCGAGCTCGAAGCGGAGCGCTTCCTCACCGGCGGGAGTCCCCGGCCGGGGCACCGCCCCCAGCGCGGCGGCCGGCGGGTCGTCGTCGGCACCCGGCTCCGGGTCGTGCCACTCGTCGGCCCTGGTCGGGTGGCCGGATCGCAGCAGCCCCTGGAGTTCGTGCTTCATCTCCTCGTCGCGGTGGACATTGAGCCGGTTGCTTCCTCGCTCCATTGCTACCTCCGTACTGCTCGGGGCGGACCTGTGTCGGTCCTGCGGGCCGGGTACCCGGTGACCGGGCAGCAACACGGCTGCACTGCGTGTCCGGCGGACCACGCAGGTGACGAAAGGGAGTGCACCATGGGCGACCAGGGACGGCGGGACGGCGGTGTCGACCCGTCCGCACTCGACGAACCACAGCTGCTCAAGGAGCTGGAGACCATCCACCGCACGCGTCACGAGACCCTGCTGTACGGCTCGCAGGACGCCCTCGCCGCCCACAACACCCGGATGGCGCAGCTGGAGGGCGAGTACCTGCGACGTCACCCGGACCGCCAGGTGGCGGCCGGCCGGACGCGGGAGGGGGCCCGGAGCCGGAACTGCAACGGGGACTCCCCGCACGCGCACGGCAGATCCTGAGCGGGGCCGCCGGAGCGGGGGCGCCGGAGCGGGGGCGGCCGGCCTGGCCCGCGCGCGTTCACGGGGCCGGCCGGAGGCTTGCCGCTCGCCGTCGGCCTGCGGAATCAAGCCTTCCGCAGCCCGGCCGCGCGGCGGAGGTTTGGCGTGGGGCATTGCGGCAACCCGAAGACCGGCCGAGCGGTCGTGAGTGGGGAAAACACGGCCCCGGGCCCGGGACATCAGGGACCCCGGGCCCGGGGCCGGTGTGCTTCCGGCCCGCCCCGACCGCTCCCGTGCACCCTGCCTCCGCTGTCCCCGCGTTTGGCTCCGGCGAGGAGGGTCACCCGAAGCGGAGGCCGGCGCGTTCGACGGAGCACCCGGCCTCAGGAGAGGACAGGGCCATGGCGGTACTCGCCGTATTCATGCCGATAGCCATGCTCGGTGTCGTCCTGGCACTGGGCCGGTACGAGGACTTCATCCTGACGCCGACGGCGGCACGCGGCAGTCATGCCCGGCGACTGACCAGGGCCCCCGTGGCCAGGTCGCACAAGGGAGGTGCAGCCCGGTGACCGGAACCGTGCAGGACCGTAACGATCGCACCGGCCGCAGAGGACACACCGGCGGGCGGACGGGCACCGGCGAACAGCCGCGCCCGGACACCGCAACGGACCGTACGCGGCCCGGAGATGCCCGCACCGGCCCCGGAACGGACGGCGCGGCGCCCGGGCCGGTCCGGGCGGCCCGCGGCGCGGCGCGCCCCGGGGACCAGCAGCCCGTCGGCGAGCTCGTCAAACAGGCCTCGGAACAGCTGTCCGACCTGGTCCGGAGCGAACTGCGCCTGGCCCAGGCCGAGATGGTGCAGAAGGGCAGACGGGCCGGACGCGGCGGCGGCCTGTACGGAGGCGCCGGACTGGTCGCCTTCCTCGGTCTGCAGGCGATGGTGGCCACCGGCATCGCCGCCATCGCGCTGGCGCTGCCCGTCTGGGCCGCCGCTCTGATCGTGACGGGCACGCTGTTCGTCGTGGCCGCGGTGCTCGCCCTGCTGGCGAGGCGGGAGACCCGCAACGCCTCACCGCTCAAACCGCAGCAGGCGATCCGCGGTCTCAAGGCCGACGTCGAAGTGATCAAGGAGAGGGTGCACCGATGACGAACACCCCGGAGCAGCTGCGCGGCCAGGTGGCCGAGGCCCGCGAGCGGCTGGGCGCCACGGTGGAGGAGCTCGCGGCACGGGCGGATGTGAAGGCCCTGGCGCAGCACAAGGTCGCCGAGATGAAGGAGCACATGCAGCACACCGCCGCGTATGCCGCCGACGTCGTCCACGACACCCCCGAGCAGCTGCGGACGGCCGCGCACGCGGCCGCGGAGACGGGACGGCGCCGCCCGGTTCCGGTCGCCGCCGCGGCGCTCGGCATGGTGCTGGTGGCGGCCCTGGCCGTACGCGGCCGGCACGGCCACGCCCCCGCGGCGAACCGGTACGTGCGGGGCCGGGAATTCGCCGCCGGCTACTGGCACGCCCTGGCCCGGCGGCACTGACCCGGCTCCTCGACCTGGCTGCCCTGCCCCGGTGCGGTGACCGGTGCGGCGGGCCGGGGCCCAGGAGGGGCACCCGGGGAGGGAACCGACGGGCCGGCCCCGGAGGCACTGCCCCGGTGCGGGCACCGGCTTGCCGGAATACGGCGACGCCGACCGGGGCAGCGGTGCCGAGCAGGAACCAGCGGCGCTGAACGCGGCGGCGGCGCCTAGCAGGGTAGCGGCGGGTGAGCGGGGCGGCGGCGCCGAGTAGTGCCTCCGCCCGCTCCCACCGGCCTTCCGGCCCGCGCTGCCCCACCGCAGCCCCACCGCGGTGGCCTGCGGGCCGCTGTCTCCGGGCAGCCGCTCGCCTCCCCGTAGCAAGCCCACCTCATACCGCCCGGCAGGAGTTCCTGGATCCTGGTCTCGAGCCCCTGCCGGGCCACCCCTCGGCTCCCACTCCCACCGGGGCAGGCCTCCGCCGCCCCGTCTCTCGGGGCCCGTCCTCGTGCTGCCTGCTCCCACGGTTCGTTTCGCGGTTCGTCCGGATACGGCACCCGGGTCGACGGACCACCCCCTGCCTCCGGACGGCGGCCCGGAGGGCAGCTCCCGAAGGGCGGCCCCGGGCGCGGCCGCGGGTGCCGGATGCGGGGCCGCACGGGGCGGGCTTACCGTGGAGAGTGCCCGTGGGACCGACGGGGGCGCCGGTTTGGCCGGAGGCCCGACGGGCAGGCGCAAGACGTGCTTCGGACCGAAGGCACGCCCGCGGGAGCAGCCGTGTATGCCCCGGTGGCGCGTATCCCTTCGGTCGTGCGCGTGCTCCTGCGGTGATCCAGTCCGCCGTCCTGGGAGCTGTCCATCATGACGACCGCACAAATTTCGGCCAAGCGCCCTTCCACGAAGCACCCTCACGACGACGCCCCCGACACCACCGCCGAGTTCGAGGAACTCGCCCACCTGCCCGACGGGCCCGAGCGGGACGCCCTGTGCCAGGAGGTCGTCCGTGCCTGGATTCCCATGGCCGAACGCCTCGCCCGGCAGTTCCGCAATCGCGGTGAATCACTGGAGGACCTGGAGCAGGTCGCGGCGCTCGGTCTGGTCAAGGCGGTCCGGCGGTACGACCCCGAACGCGGCACGGCGTTCGAGAGTTACGCCGTCCCGACCGTCGTCGGCGAGGTCAAGCGCCACTTCCGCGACCACATGTGGGGCCTCCATGTGCCCCGTCGGGTCCAGGAACTCCGCAACCGGGTCAGGACCGCCCACCGCGAACTCTCCCACTCCCTCGACGGGCGGGGCCCCGATGTCCGGGAGATCGCCGAGCACACGGGCCTCACCGAGCAGGAGGTGAAGCTCGGGATGGAGGCCCTGGAGAGTTACACACCGCTCTCCCTGGACGCCGAGCTCCCCGGCTCCGAGGACGGCTACGCGCTGGTCGACACCCTCGGTGACCAGGAGCCGGGTTACGACCTGATCGTCGACCGGGAGGCCCTGAAGCCCAAGCTCAGCAAGCTCCCGGAGCGGGAGCGGCAGATCCTGTACATGCGGTTCTTCTGCGACATGACCCAGAGCCGGATCGCCGAACAGCTCGGTATCTCCCAGATGCATGTGTCGCGGCTGATCAGCCGCACCTGCACCGCCCTCTGCGACCAGGTGATGGCCGAGTCGCGCAACTGACCAAGAGCAGCGCCCAAGAGCAGCGCCCAAGAGCAGTGCCCAAGAGCAGCGCCCACGAGCACAACCCCACGAGCACGCGACCCGCGAGCCCGGCCCACGAGCCGTGGCGCGCCGACGGCGCACGACCGGCAGGCCTCGGGCGGCCCCGTCCGCGACCGACCTCGTCCCGACCGTGTCGTCCCCTCGGCCGTCCCCGGGTGATCTGCGCAGGTGTGGGTACCCGGCCTCCGGTGCCACCCGGGGGTCCGTCAGGCGCCGGAACGACCCACGTCGGGAGGTACGGATGCAGCCGACCGCATCGGAAGGCCGCGGCCCCGCCTCGTTCGGGCCGCCGGCACCCGCCCCGGGCCTGCCGGTCCTCCCCGAGCTCGCCGAGCGGCTCTTCCGGTGTGCCACGGGCGCGGGTCCGGAACCGGTGGGCGGCAGCCGGGACCTGCTGGAGGCGGCGTGCGGCTACTGGTCGCGGCGGGGCCTGGAGACCGACACCTACCACGTCGCCGCCGGACCGGGGGCCCAGCCGCTGCTGCTCGCCCTGCTCGCCGCGATCGGCGGGGACGTGCTCCTCACCCGCCCCTGCGCGGCCTGGTACGCCGCCCCGGCGGTGCTGCTGGGCCGCCCCGCGTACCACGCGCCCACACCCGCCGAATGCGGCGGCGTCCCCGACCCGTTCGCGCTGCTCGAAACCGTACGGCGGGTGCGGGCGGAGGGCGGCGATCCCCGGGTCCTGCTGCTGTCCGTGGCCGACGACCCGTGCGGCACCGTGCCCCCGCCCGAGCTGCTGCACGAGGTCTGCGAGGCGGCGCTCGGCGAGGGCCTGCTGATCGTCAGCGACGAGACCTACCGCGACACCCTGCACGACCCGGGCACCGTGCTGTTCAGCCCCGCGGAGATGCATCCGAACGACGTCGTCGTCCTCACCGACCTCGGCGCGGCCCTCGTCCCCCCGGGCTGGCCCGCCGCCGTCGTCCGCTTCCCCAACACCTGGCGCGGCGGCGAACTGCACGCCGCCACCCTCGACATCATGGCCGGGCTGCGGACGGTGCTCGCCGGACCCGTGGCCGCGGCCGTGGCGCACGCCCTCACCGAACCCCAGCCGGTCGCCGCCCGGACCGCGTCCGCGGCCCGGCTGCACGGCACCCTCGCCGCCGCGGTCCACCGCACGGTCACCGCGGCCGGGGCCCTGTGCCGTCCGCCCCAGGCCGGCAGCCATGTGTATGTGGACCTCGACCCGCTGCGCCATGCCCTGGAGGCCCGCGGCATCAGCGACTCGGTCGACCTGGAGAACCACCTCAGCGAACGGCTGGGCGAGCCCGTGCCGGGCGGACACCGCTTCGGGGACGGCCCCGACGCGCTCCGCGCCCGGCTCTCCACCGGTCCGCTGCTGGGCGGCTCGGACGACCGGCGGCTGCGGACCCTCGCCGCCGAGGATCCGCTCCTGCTCCCGCACGTGGACCGGGCGTTGACCCTGCTCCGCGACACCCTGGTGGAACTGGACGACGACCAGCGCGCCGACGCCTGACCGCATGCCGCCGCGCCGGCGGTCCAGGCGCGGACCGGCGTCCGACGCCCGCGGACCGTCCGGCACGCACGGGACCGGAGTCCGGCCCGCACGGGACCGAAAGCCGGCACGCACGGGACCGAGAGGCCGGCACGTAACGGACCGGAGTTCGACATGCACGGGACCGAAAGGCCGGCACGTAACGGACCGGAGTCCGGCATGCACGGGACCGAAAGCCGGCGACACGCGGCCGGCCGGCCGCAGGAGCCGGCGACGGGCTCCGGCTCGGTCCGGCCCGGTCCGCGCGCGGCTCAGTCCGGGCCGGACCGGTGGGCGGCGAGCCTCCGCCACCCCGCGGGCACCGCGCTGATCGCCAGGGTCAGCGCCACGGCCGCCACCACGCCCTGCCACGGCTCGCCGAACAGCGCACCGCCGAGGATGCCGATCAGCTGGTACGTCGCAGCCCAGGCCAGACAGGCCGGCGCGTCGCCGCGGGCGAACCAGCGCATCGGCTTCTCGGCCAGCAGGCACGCCAGCATCACCGGAATCCGTCCCGCCGGAACCAGCCGGGAGAGGACCAGCACCGTGACCCCGTGCGCGTCCAGCTTCCGCTGTGCCGTCTCCAGCCGGTCGGGAGCGGCCCGGTGGCGCAGCCGTTCCAGCCGGCGCGCGACGTTGCGGGACTCCGCTCCGCGCCGCCCCAGCCAGTACAGGCCGAGGTCCCCCAGGAACGCCGCGGACGCCGCCACCGCGAACACCAGCAGCAGGGAGAGCGGGGCCGTCCGGTGGAACGCCACCACCGCCGCGGAACTCACCAGGGCCCCCGTCGGCACCACCGGCACCAGGGAACCGAGCACGATCAGCAGGAACAGCGTCGGATAACCGACGGCCTGCTGGGTGGTCTCCGGGGGCACCGTGCCCAGCAACTCCCGGATCACCGCGCGGTCTCCGGCCGTACGCGCTCCCCGTGGGCTGGCCGGTGCACCGCCACCCCGGGGGCGAGCCGGGCCGCATGCCGGACGAACTCCTCGCCCGGCGCGTGGAATTCGTGCGGGCGGACCGCGTCCAGCCCGATCGGCCAGTACGTGCCGTAGTGCACCGGCACCGCGCTGCGCGGCGCCAGCCGGACGAGGGCCTCGGCCGCCCGGCGGGCGTTCAGGTGCCCGGGCCCGAGGAACGGGCCCCAGCCGCCGACCGGCAGCAGCGCCACGTCGCACGGCCCCACCTCGTCGGCCATCTCCTCGAACAGCCCGGTGTCCCCGGCGAAGTACGTGCGCGCCTCCCCGCTGATCACATAGCCCAGCGCGGGCGACCGGTGCGGGCCGTACGGCAGCCGCCGGCCGTCGTGCGCCGCCCGGACCGCCCGGACCACGGCCCCGCCCACGGCCAGCTCGTCCCCCGGCTCGACCTCGGTGACCCGCAGCCCGCCCTCGGCCAGCCGCCGCAGTCCGGGCAGGGCCCGCTGGGCACCCCGCGGCACGAGTAGCCGGGTGCCCGGCCGCAGCCGGGCCAGCGAGGGCAGGTGCAGATGGTCGGCGTGCAGATGGGAGACGAGGACCGCGTCCGCCACGGCGGCCTCCGGCGGCGGCAGCGCGCCCCGGCGCCGCCGGAGATGGGCCAGCCGCGGTACGAACACGGGATCGGTGAGGAACCGCAGACCGGAGTCCGCCACGGTGGCGGTGGCATGGCCCCACCAGGTGATCTCCACCGGCACGCGCCACCTCCTGCCGCTCCGCCCCGCGCCGCCGGGCCCACGGCCGGTCCACCGGCCGTCCCCGCTGCTCCGGTCCCTACCATCCTCGCTCGCTTCTTCCCCGTCCCCGGCCGGCTGCACGCCCTGCGGCGGACCGGGCAGCAATGTGCGGCCCCGACGCTGTACATACCAGTCGGTACACTTGCTGCATGGACACCAGGGAACGGCTGATCCGCAGCACACAGGAACTGCTCCGGGAGCGCGGTTACGTCGGCACCAGCCCCAAGGCCATCCAGCAGCGTGCCGAGGCCGGCCAGGGGAGCATGTACCACCACTTCCGCGGCAAGCCCGATCTCGCGCTCGCCGCGATCCGCCGCAACGCCGAGGAGATCCGCGCCCGGGTGGACGAGCAACTGTCCGCTCCCGGCACGGCAGTCGAGCGGATCACCGCTTACCTCCGGCAGGAGCGCGACGTGCTGGGCGGCTGCCGGGTGGGCCGGCTCGCCCAGGACCCCGTTGTGATCGCCGAACCCGGGCTGCGGGAACCGCTGGACGAGACGTTCGACTGGCTGCGGCGCCGGCTCGCCGAGGTGCTGGCGGAGGGGAAGGAGCGCGGCGAACTGGCCCCGGACCTCGACCCGGTGGACACCGCCGCCGCGCTGGCCGCCGTGGTCCAGGGCGGCTACGTCCTGGCGCGCGCCGCGGGCTCCGCCGAACCGTTCCACCGGGCCGTGAACGGCGCCCTCGACCTGCTCACCGCCCGGACCCGCGCCTGACCGACGAGCGGGCGCAGGCGCGGTGCGAGGGGGGACGCACGGCAGCCGGCCGGGCCGGTCAGCGCCTCGCCGAGGCGCGCCGCCCGCTGATGCCCGCGCCCGCTGATGCCCGCGGACCTCTCAGGCCCGCGACCGCTGATGCCCGCGATCTTTCAGGCCCGCGATCTCTCAGGCTCGCGACCTCTCAGGAATGCCACGACAGGAGACCGTCGCCCGTGTACGCCATGCAGTACGACATCACCCTGCCCGCCGACTACGACATGGGGATCATCCGGCACCGGGTCGCCACCCGCGGCTCCGCCCTGGACGACCGGGCCGGGCTCGGTCTGAAGGCGTACCTCATCCGGGAACGCGGTAGCGCGGGCTCGGCGGTGAACCAGTACGCGCCGTTCTACCTCTGGCACACCCTCGCCGGAATGAACGACTTCCTCTGGGGCGGGGGCGGTTTCCAGGGCATCGTCGCCGACTTCGGCCGCCCGCCGGTCCGGCACTGGACCGGAGCGGCCTTCGAGCCCGGCCCGGCCCGGCGGGCGGTCCCGCGCGCCGCGACCCGTCACACGTCCGTCCTCCCGGCGGACATCGAGCCCGAGGCGGCGGTGGGCCGGGCGCTCGAAGCCGTCCGGGCCACGGCCGCGCTGCCGGGCGTGCACAGTTCGGCGCTGGCCGTCGACCCCCACCACTGGGAGTCGGTGCACTTCACCCTGTGGGAGCGGACACCGCCCGAGGACCGGCCCGGCGATCGCTACGAGGTCCTGCACCTCTCGGCTCCGCAGCTCGCGGACCTTCCTGCCGGCCGCTGTTGGTGAACTCCCGAATCACTTGAACCCCTTGAACCCCCGCACCTGAACTCCTTGAAACGCCTGCACCGCGGCACCACCGCCCCCTGGGCAAGGGGCGCCGGCCCCCGAAGCCCCGAGCCATCGCCGCCCGCGTCCGGACCGCATCCGCACACCGGCACGAAGCGCGGCAGGCCGGGGCCCGTACCGCGGTTCCTGTGCCACGCTGGGGAACGCACCCGCATGCCCGGGACGGGGCGGGTGCACGAAGCCTTCCGGGGAAGCCGCACAGGTGCCGGGTGACCGGTTCCGGGGCCAGGTGACCGGCGCCAGGTGACCGATGACCGGTGACCGGAACCCGGCTCCGCGGTCCCGGCGGAGTCCGGACGGGAGGCGGCAGGCAGGAGCGTGGTGGTGGACGGCAGATGGCGGGCGGTCGGGGGCGCGGTCCTGCGGATGCTGGTCGTCTGGGCCGCGAGCACACTGACGCTGCTCGTCCTCGCCGCCCTCCTCCCCGACTTCCGCCTGCAGTCCCCGGCCGGTGACAGCGCCACTCGCATAGCGGTCACCGCCGCTCTCGGCGCCGGAGCGTTCGGCCTGCTCAGCGCCCTGGTCTGGCCGGTGGTCGTACGGGCCCTCCTGCTGGTGCCCGCGTTCGTGCTCGGGCTGCTGGTGTTCTTCCTCAACGGCTCGCTGCTGCTGGTCGCCCTGCGCCTGGTGCCGGACCAGCGGGGCGCGGTCGCCCCGGAGACGGCGGTCGTGGTCGCCGCCGTCATGTCCGCCGTCGCCTCCGCCACCAGCACCGCGCTCGCGGTGCGCGACGACGACGCCTACCGGCGGCGGCTGTACCGGCTCGCCCACCGGCGGCGCCGGGGCGACGCCCGCGGCCGTACCGGGACGACGGCGCCGGGCACCGTGTTCCTCCAGCTCGACGGGGTGGGGCACGACGTGCTGGCCGACGCGCTGCGGGAGCGTCCCGGAACGGCCGGCGGGCCGCCGCGGCCACCGGTCATGGCGACCCTGGCCCGCTGGTGCGCCGACGGGCGGTACCGGCTCACCCCGTGGCGCACCGACTGGTCCAGCCAGACGGGCGCCAGCCAGCTCGGCATCCTGCACGGCTCCAACCACGACGTGCCCGCGTTCCGCTGGTACGAGAAGGAGACCGGCGAGGTCATGGTGTGCGGCCGGCCCACCAGCGTCGCCGAACTCCAGCGCCGGGCGGTGCTGCGCACCGGGCGGGGCGGTCTGCTCACCGCCGACGGCGCCAGCCGGGGCAATCTGTTCAGCGGCGGCGCGGACCAGTTGGCGCTCGTCCTGTCGGTGACCGCCCGGCGCGGCAAGGAGAACCGCTCCCGCGCCGGGTACTTCGCGTACTTCTCCGACCCCGCCAACGCCACCCGTACCGCGTGGTCCTACCTCGCCGAGGTCGGCCGGGAGATCGCGCAGTCGGCGCGGGCCCGGCTGCGGCGCGAGTGGCCGCGCGTCAAGCGGGGCGGGCTGTACCCGTTCATCCGCGCCTTCGCGACCGTGGTGGAGCGGGACGTGGTGGTGGCCTCGGTCATCGGGGACCTGCTGGTGGGCCGGACGGCCGTCTACGCCGACCTGGTCGGATACGACGAGGTCGCCCACCACTCGGGCCCGCGCAGCCGGGACGCGGAACAGGTCCTGGCCCGGCTGGACCGGAGCATCCGGCTGATCGCCCAGGCCGTCCAGCACGCGCCGCGGCCCTACCGGATCGTGCTGCTCTCCGACCACGGGCAGAGCTTCGGCCCGACCTTCGAGGACGCCTACGGGCTGACGCTCCAGGACCTCGTCCGGGCCGGCTGCGGGCTGCCGGTGCCGCGCCGGGCGGGCCGCTCGCCGAGCGGAGCCGAGGCGCGGGCGGCGGCCCGCGCCGCCCTGCACCGCCCGGAGAAGGCGAACGGGGACCAGCGGCACCGCCGGGCCCGGGCCACCGAACCGCTGGTGCTCGGCTCCGGCAACCTCGGGCTGATCAGCTTCCCCGGCCTGCCCGGCCGGGTCAGCCGCGAGGAGATCGACCGCCGCCACCCGGCCCTGCTGCGCACCCTGGCGGAACACCCCGGCATCGGCTTCCTGCTCGTCCGCAGCGAGCGGCACGGCCCGGTGGTCCTGGGCGCGGGCGGCGCCGAGCACCGGCTCGGGGCGGCGAAGCCGGACGGCGGACAGCGGGGGCCCTCGGGCCCGGACGGCGGACACCGGCCGGTGCCGGGGGAGCCGGGCGGCGGAGGACGGGGCACCGGCGAGCGGGGCCGGGGAGAACGGGGCCCGGGCGAGCGGGGCGGCGGAACGGGCTCGCGACGGCCGGACGGGGCGGTGTCCGGCGCGGACGGGCCGGGCGAGCCGGCGGCGGAGGGGCCCGGGAGCCCGCTCGCGCCGTTCGGGCCCGGCGCCGCGGAGACCGTACGGCGCACCTCGGGCTTCCCGCACGCGGCCGACATCATGGTCAACTCGGCGTACGACCCGGCGACGGACGAGGTGTACGCGTTCGAGGAGCAGATCGGCTCGCACGGCGGGCTCGGCGGCGCGCAGTCCCTGCCCTTCCTGTTCTGGCCGGTGGAGCTGTCCCCGCCGGTCGCCGACGGCCGGGAGCTGGCGGGGGCGGAGCAGCTGCACGCCGTGCTGCGCCGCTGGCTGGAGGAGGCGGACGGCCCGCAGGTGCCGCTGACGTCGCCCGGGGAGCCCGCCGAGCGCGTGGGCTGAGCCGCTGAGCGCGTGGGTTGAGCGCCGAGCGCCGGATGGGTTGAGCACCGGGCGCGTGGACTGAGCACCGCATGGGCTGAGCGCCGAGCACCGCGTGAGCCGAGCACCGCATGGGCTGAGCACCGAGGGCGTGGGCTGAGCGCAGGCCGAGCGACCTCCGGCCGCCCGGCACGGTGGCGGCCGGACACGGCGCCGCCCCGGGGGCCGGGGCGTCGTGGAGCCGGTGGGCCCGCACCGCGCCCCTCCGGCGAAGCCCCCCTGAGCACTCGCCGGAGAAGAATGCGCGGCCGAACCTGCCCCGGACCGTCCGATTTTCGGTGGAGGGGGTTCCGTCGGCGAACATCATCGGTGATTTGGTGCCGGGTGGACGATGCCCGACCATGGGGTCCCCCCGGAAAACTCACGGCTGGTGTGCGCCTTCGCGCCACCGGCCGCGGCACGCTGCGCACCCGGACGCGACGCGGACGGGCGGTGACGGCGGGTGACCGTCGGGAGCGGCCCCGCCCCGGCAGCCCGCCCGGCTCACCGTCCGGCGGCACCACCACACCGAACCGCCGTCACGGGCGCGCAGCACAGGAAAGGCACCACCCCATGCACGACACCGGAACCGTTCCGCCGCCGGCTCCGGCCCCGGACGCGGCCCAGGCCCCCTCCGGGCAGGCGGTGACCGCCCCGGCGCAGGACTCCACACAGCAGGACTCCACACAGCAGGACTCCGCTCAGCAGCAGGGCCCGGCCAGCCGGCACGCCAGCCGTTTCGGACTGCCGGTCGCCACCGCGCTGGTGATGGGCAACATCATCGGCGGCGGCATCTTCCTGCTGCCGGCGTCCATCGCCCCGTACGGCACGGTCAGCCTGCTCGCCTTCGGTGTGCTCACCATCGGCGCCATCGCCCTCGCGCTGGTGTTCGGCCGGCTGGCGCGGCGGGACCCGCGGACCGGCGGTCCGTACGTCTACGCGCGCGAGGCCTTCGGTGACTTCGCCGGCTTCCTCGCCGCCTGGTCGTACTGGATCACGACCTGGGTGAGCAACGCGGCGCTGGCCGTGGCGGCCGTCGGCTACCTCGACGTGCTCCTCCCGGTGGAGGGCTCGGTCTGGAAGATGGCGGTCGCGGCGCTGCTGCTCCAGTGGTTCCCGGCCCTCGCCAACCTGGCGGGGACCCGCTGGGTGGGCGCGGTGCAACTCGTCTCCACCGTCCTGAAGTTCGCGCCCCTCCTGCTGGTCGCCGTCGGCGGTCTCTTCTTCTTCGACCCCGAGAACCTCGGCCCGTTCCAGGGGACGGACGGCAGCGCCCTCGGGGCGGTCTCGGCGTCCGCCGCGATCCTGCTCTTCAGCTACCTGGGCGTCGAGTCGGCGGCGGTCAGCGCGGGCGAGGTCCGCGACCCGCGGCGCAACGTCGGGCGGGCCACCGTCCTGGGCACCCTCGGTGCGGCGCTGGTCTACCTGCTCGGCACCCTCGCCGTCTTCGGCACCGTGGCCCACGAGAAGCTGGTCTCCTCCGGGGCGCCCTTCACGGACGCGGTCAACGCCATGTTCGGCGGCACCTGGGGCGGCACCGTCGTCGCCTGCGCCGCCCTCGTCTCGATGGTGGGCGCGCTCAACGGCTGGACGCTGCTCAGCGCCCAGACCCCGTACGCCGCCGCGCGCGACGGGCTGTTCCCGGAGCGGTTCGCCACCAAGCGGCGCGGCGTGCCGACCTTCGGCGTGCTCGTCACGGTCGTCCTCGCCTCGCTGCTGACCGTCTACAACTACACGGCCGGTACGGCGCGGGTGTTCGAGATCCTGGTGCTGGTCACCACGTTCACCGCCACCGTGCCGTACCTGCTGGCCGCCGCCGCCCAGCTGTACTTCCTGATCTCCGGGCAGCGCGACCGGGTCCGCCCCGGCCGCTTCGTCCGCGACGTGGTGCTGGCGCTCACCGCCTTCGGCTTCTCGCTGTGGCTGGTCGCGGGTGCCGGCTACGCGGCGGTCTACCAGGGCGTGCTGTTCCTGTTCGCCGGGGTGCTGGTGCACGCCTGGATGTCCGCCCGCCGGAAGCGTGCGGAGAGCGGGGAGCCGACGGACGCCGCGGAGCCGACGGACACGACGGAGCCGGTGGACGCCGCGGAGCAGGCGGACACACCCGCGCCGGCGGACACCACGAAGGCGGCGCCCACCGGCGAGAGCGTCGCCTGAGCCGGAGCCGTCACCGGCGGACGCCCGCGGGGGCCGTCGCCTGCCTCCGCGGCAGGCGACGGCCCCGCGTCACTTCTGGACGTCGCGCCGGTTGGTCACCGCCGCCTGAGCCATCGGGGAGAGCGCGCTGACCATGTTCGGCCCGCCTTCCGGGGGCTGGATCAGCGACACCCAGCCCTTGTCCGCCAGGGACTCGAGGTTCCGCCGCGCGTCGTCGCCCAGATCGGCCGCCAGTTCGTCCTCCGTCGGGTTGCCGCCGGCGGACAGCCTTTCCTGAATGCGGAGGACGAGCGCCTCCTCCGCGTCGGTGATGTTGAAGTCCATGGTTCGACCGTAGGTCCCGGCGCGCTGCCGCGCTCGTCGGATGCCGCCGCGCGACCGCCCCGGGACCGGGCCGCGGCGGGCCCGCGATCGTCGCCGCTCCTCCCCGCAGTCCCTCGGATACGCTGGTCGTGAGGAGCCTGCGCCCGAGGACCCTGCGCCCGCGGACGCTGTACCGATGGTGCGTGGGCGGCTTTCCGCACCGGAACGCGGCCGTCGGCACCGGCGGAGCGGCGGCGGGAAGCGGCCCATGGCCCAGGATGGTCATGGCGGTGGACACACACGAGCCGACGAGCGACACACCGGAACCGCCCCGGCCCGGGGTCGGGTATGCCGGTGTGTTCCGTGAACTGCTGCCGATCGCGCTGTGGCGGGACGACGCGGACGGGCACATCGTCCAGTGGGCGCTGGCCGCCGAGGAACTGCTCGGCCACGCACCGGAGGACGTCCTCGGCCGCCCGGTGAAGCAGACCCTCGTACCCGAGGGGAACTGGGGCCTCGCCGACGAGCTGACCCAGCGCGTCCGGTCCGGGGAGGCCGTGGTCGGCACCCTCCCGGTGCGCCACCGGGACGGGCACTTCGTCCAGATGGAGATGTGGATCTGCCCCACCGCGGACCCGGAGGGCCGCACCGGCAACCTGGTCATCGCGGCCGAGACCTCCGCCGTCGTCCGGATGCGGGACTCCCTGGCCGCACTCGAAGGGCTGTTCGCCCAGTCGCCGATCGGGCTGGCCATGCTCAGCCCCGAGCTGGACTACGTCCGGGTCAACGACGCGCTGGCCCGGATGAACGGCGTCTCCGCCGCCGAGCACATCGGCCGCCGGGTCACCGAGGTGGCGCCGGACGTCAACGCCGAGGAACTGGAAACGATGATGCGGGAGGTGCTGGCCGGCGGCGAGGCCGTGGTGGACTTCCGCCGCATCGGCCGCACCCCGGCCGCCCCGGGCGACGACCGCGTCTGGTCCTGCTCCTACGCCCCGCTGCTCGGCGGCTCCGGCCGCCCGCTCGGCCTGATCGCCTCCCTCATCGACATCACCGAGGGGCAGCGCGCCCATGTGAACGCCGAACGGGCGCGGCAGCGGTTCGCCCTGCTGGCCGAGGCCGGGCTCAAGATCGGCACCACACTGGACCTGCGGCAGACGGCCGAGGAGGTGGTGCAGGCCCTGGTGCCCCAGCTCGCCGACTCCGCCGACGTACAGCTGCTGGAGGAAGTGCTCAACCCCGATGAGACCGCCGCCTCCGCCCAGGGCATGGTGCGCCGGATCGCCGCCGCCTTCACCGACCCCGACGCCCCCGACGAGGAGCTGGCGGTCGGCCGCACGTACCGCATCCCGCCTTCCTCGGTGTACGAACGGGTCGTCTCCGAGGGCCGTCCGCTGAACCTCTACCTCCCGGACATCGCCGCGCTCATCACCGACCCGGGGGAGGAGCGGCTGCGCGGCTACCTGCGGACCTGCCTCGGCTCGGCGCGCATGGTCCCCCTGGTGGCCCGGGGCAAGGTGCTCGGCGCGGTGGTGGCCACCCGCACCCGCCGCCGGGAGCGGTTCGACGAGCAGGACAACGTCCTCATCGACGAGTTGGTCGGCCGGGCCGCGCTGAACATCGACAACGCCCGGATGTACACCAGCCAGCGCGAGGCGGCCCTGACCCTGCAGCGCAGCCTCACCAACAGCGCCCTGCCGAGCGTCCCCGGGCTGGATCTGACCGGGCGCTACCTGCCCGCCAGCGAGCAGGAGGTCGGCGGCGACTGGTTCGACGCCATCGCCCTGCCCGGCGGCAGAACGGGGCTGGTCATCGGGGACGTCATGGGGCACGGCATCCACGCGGCGGCCGTCATGGGGCAGCTGCGCACGGCGGTGCGGACGCTGGCCCGCCACGACATCCCGCCGTCCGAGATGCTGCGCTCCCTGGACGCCGTAGTCGCCGACCTGGGCGAGAACGAGATGGCGACCTGCGTCTACGCCGTGCACGACCCCGCCGCCGGCGGCTGCCTGATCGCCCGCGCCGGCCACCCGCCGCCGGCCGTCGCCGACACCGAGGGCACGATCACCTTCCTCGACGGCCCCTCCGGCACGCCGCTGGGCACCGGGGGACAGGACTTCCGCACCGAGCGGGTGGCGCTGCCCGAGAGGAGTCTGCTGGTGATGTACACCGACGGGCTCATCGAGGCCCGGGACCGGGACATCGACGAGGGCATGCGGCAGCTCGCCCGGTCGCTGCGGCACCTGGAGGACCCGCTGCCGGAGATCTGCGACTGCATCCTCGGGCACCTGCTGCCGGCCGGTTCCCAGGACGACGTCGCGGTGCTGCTCGCCCGGCCGGTGCGGCCGGACCGCCCAGGGTGAGCAGTTCCGGCCACCTGGGCGGGTCCCTGGGATCTCGCCCAACTGGCCCGGATTGAAAGTAAGTTGAGCGACGAGTCGGCGCGGCACGCGCCTCCGGCTCCGGTCCGGCCGGGTCGGCCCCCGGTAGGATGAACGGCGTCGACGGCGACCGCGGGCGCGGCCGCCGCCGCATGAGGATTCCGGTTCCCTCGCTGCCGCAGGAAGCGGCGGAACTCCTCGGGTTCACCGTTCGAGCACCGCCCCGGCACCGTGACCGTCCACCCGGCGGTCGACGACCCATGAGGAGTCGCCGTGCAGAGTCCGCCCGTCCGTGGCACGTCCACCGCGCTCATGGGCAGGCTCCTGCCGTCCCGCGCGGTGACCGCCGAGTCCTTCGGCGACGACGTACCGGCCGGCGAGGCCCGGCTCTTCCCCGAGGAAGAGGTGGCGGTGGCCCGGTCCGTGGACAAGCGGCGGCGGGAGTTCACCACGGTCCGGGTCTGCGCGCGGCGGGCGCTGGCCGGGCTCGGCCACGGCCCGGTCCCGCTGGTGCCGGGGGAGCGCGGCGCGCCGAGCTGGCCGGCGGGGGTCGTGGGCAGCATGACGCACTGCGACGGGTACCGGGCCTGCGCGGTCGCCCGGGACACCGAGGTGGTGAGCCTGGGGATCGACGCCGAGCCGGCCGGCCCGCTGCCCGACGGGGTGCTGGACTCCGTCACCCTCCCCGGCGAGCGCGAGCTGCTGCGCGCCCTGGCGGCGGAGGACGCCGGCATCCACTGGGAGCGGCTGATCTTCTCGGCCAAGGAGTCCGTGTACAAGACGTGGTTCCCGCTCACCCGGCGCTGGCTGGGCTTCGAGGACGCCTTCGTCGAACTGCGCCGGGACGGCACCTTCGGCGTGGAACTCCTCGTCCCCGGCCTGGAGGTGGCCGGGGCGCCGGTCCGGATGCTGGAGGGCCGGTGGCTGGCCGAGCGGGGCGTGGTCCTCACGGCGATCGCCTGCGAGGCACCCGCCTGACGCCCCTGGCCCCAACGGCCCTTCCCGGCCGGATGACCGTCCCCGCCCGGATGGCCGTCCCCGGCTCACCCCAGGTCGAACAGGTTCGGCAGCCCGAGGCCGTAGCGGAACTCGTCGTGCCGCTTGAGCGCGTCGAACTCCGGTGCCCGGTAGAGCGGGGTGACCGCGCACCGCGGCGCCGTTGAACCGGAGGCGTCCAGCAGGGCGTTGACGGCCTGCCGGGCCGCGGCGTTCGCGCCCTCCATCGTCGCCAGGTCGATGTCCACGGCCACGTAGTCCCCGGCGAGGAAGAGGTTGGGCACCGCGGTGCGGGCGGTCGGCCGGTTGAACCAGGTGCCCGTCGGGTGGATGAGCAGCTGGTCGTCGTTGCGCGGTTCGGGCGTGCCGATGCCGTCCACCGCCGGGTCCAGGAACCAGGAGTGCAGCGCGCTGTCCCGCAGCACCGTGCGCCCGGTGTCGTTCAGCGCCGCCTTGAGCTGCGCCCACACCTCGCGGGCGACCTCCTCCCGGGTGCACTGCTTGGCCGTCCGGCCGTAGAGGACGCCGGGCCGGCTCCACTCGGAGATGTCGACGGACAGGCAGTCGCGGACCTGCCCGTCCCCGTAGTCGGCGGGGAAGTTCCGGCCCTTCCAGAACTGCGCCTGGCCGACGGAGGTCAGGGACCAGGGGGAGTCGAGGTGGTTGATGTGCCCGTGGATCACCGGGGTCGGCTCGGTCAGATAGAACTGGATCCCGGTCATCCAGTCGGTCTCCAGCCGGTCCGCGCGCCCCAGCTGCGGGTCGGCGGCCCGCAGCGCCCGGCCCCAGACGGTGCGGGCGTGCTCGACGGGCATGGCGCACACGTAGTGGTCGGCGGTGACGGTGCGCCGGGTGCCGTCCGCGTCCCGGACGACGGCCCCGGTGACCCGGCCGTCGGCGTACGGCAGGTCCAGCACGGTCGCGCCGACCTCGAACCGGACCCCCAGGCTCCGCAGATGGGCCACCCAGGGGTCGATCCACGCCTCGTTCGTGGGGGCGTTGAGGACCCGGTCGGGTTCGCCGTCCGAGGCCCGCCCCAGCATGTTGAAGAAGAACGCCTCGAAGCAGTTGGCGACCGTCCGGGTGCTGGCCACCTCGGCCTTGGTGGCGACGATGTTGCGGGTGATGCCGATGGCCAGCAGCTGCTGGTAGTCCGCGGACATCCGGGCGGCCCGCAGGAACGACCACCACGAGGTGCGCTCCCAGTCGTCCAGCCGCCGCTTGTCGCAGCTGGTGAAGAAGACGAGGACCCGGTTGGCGAAGTACGCGACCTCGTGGGCGGGCAGGTTGGCGGCCGTGACGAGCAGCCCCGTGACGGTGCGGAGCAGATCGTCGGGGGAGAGCGGGCCGGGCGGCGTGCCGAGGGTCGAGAAGGGCAGCCGGATGTCCTCGCGCCCGGTCCGGGCCAGCATGACCTCGGTGGAGGCGACGAGGTTGTCGTGGCAGCCGTTCCGGTTGCCCGGGAACGGGATGCGGCGCAGGGTGTCCGGCAGATTCCGGTAGAAGCCCGGGATGAAGCGGAAGCCGTGCTCGCCGGGCAGCGGCTTGCGGCCGCCCCGGGCGCTGTCCGGCACGTCCATGCTGCGGGCCTTGCCGCCCAGGCCCTTCTTCTCCAGGACGGTGACCGCGAAGCCGCGTTCGGCCAGCTCATGGGCGGCGGTCAGGCCGGCGACACCGCCGCCGAGCACGGCGACGGTCCGCCCGGCGCGCGGCCCGCGGGGCGCTGCCGCCGCCTGCCCGGCCGGGAGGGCGGCGCTGCCGGCCGCCGCCGCGGCGCCCGCCACGAACGTCCGTCTGGTCCTGCCCGTACGGTGCATGCCGCCCCCTACTACCGCCGGTAACCGCAACGTCCGGCGGAGCATAGAAGCCTCCCGGGTCACCCGGAAGGGAAGTCCCGCGCCGGGAGCACATTGGCGCGAATCCGACCCCGTCCGGTGGCAGGGTGGAGGTGCGGCACCCCGCCGGGGCCGCGACCGGGCACCGAGCACGGAGGGCAGCACCCATGGCACCCGAACCGCTGACGCGCGCACAGATCCAGGACGGCCTCGCGGAGCTGCCCGACTGGTCCCTGCAGGGGGACCGGATCGAGCGGACCTACACCTGCGGGGGACATCTCGCCGCGGCGGCGATGGTCGGGCAGATCGCCCGGGTGCAGGAGGCCCTGGGCCACCACGCCGATCTGACGCTCGGCTACAACAAGCTGACGGCGTCGGTGAACACGCACAGCGCGGGCGGCAAGGTGACGGAGCTGGACCTCGAACTGGCACACCGCATCGAGCAGATCGCCGCCGAGCACGGGGTTGGCGGCACGGGCTGACGGGTTCGGCCGCCCCTCGGTCCGGCCGGTCCGCTGCCTGGCGTCGGCGGTAGGCCCGGGCAGGGCGCGGTCCGCGCCACCGCGACGGTGGCGTCAGCGGCACCGGAAGCGGCTGCCCCGGTCCCTCGGGCGGCGGGGCCACGACCCATGGCGCCCACCGCCCCCGAGACAGCCGCCGCGGCAGCGGCCGCGATGGAGGGGAGCCTGCGCCGGTGAGGGCGCCGGTCACGGCCCGCTGCCGCCTTCCGGAGCGAGCCCACCGAAGGACACCCGTCCGCCGGTGGTCGCTCACGCCCCGCATTCGTCGCGAACCGGTCGGACGGATGGGTCTCCTCACTCGAAAGAGTGAGCGTGCCCCCGGGCTGAAAAAGATCGCGGAACCGACCAATCCGCGACCCCCGCCACACCGAATGAGCTGCGAGGGATCGGCCCGCGGCAGGTGTGGAGGGACAGCGGCATGGCGGTGGAACGGCGGCGGACGGCCGTGGTGGGCGGCGGAGTGGCCGGGCTGACAGCGGCCCACGTGCTGCACCGCTCGCACGAGGTGACCCTGTACGAGGCCGACGACCGGCTCGGCGGGCACGCCCACACCCACGACGTCCCGTCCTCCGACGGCCGGGTGCACCGCGTCGACTCGGGCTTCATCGTCCACAACGAACGCACCTATCCGCATCTGCTGCGCCTCTTCCGCGAACTCGGGGTGACCACCCAGGAGTCCGAGATGAGCATGTCGGTGCGGTGCGAGGGGTGCGGCCTGGAGTACGCCGGGGCGCGCGGCCCGCGGGGCCTGTTCGCCCGGCCCCGCAACGCCGTCCACCCCTCCTACCTGCGGATGCTCACCGAGATCACGGCGTTCCACCGCCGGGCCCGGAAGCTGCTCGCCGAGGACGGCACCGGCACCGATGACCGCGGCGGCACCGAGGACCACACCGGCACCGAGGACCGCGGCGTCACCGAGGATCACAGTGCCACCGAGGATCACAGCGCCACCGGGGGCCGCGGCGGCCCCGACGACCGCACCCTGGGCGACTTCCTCGCCGAGGGCCGTTTCTCCGCGTACTTCACCGCCCACTTCATGACCCCCGTGGTCTCCTGCGTCTGGTCCTGCAGCTCCGAGACCGCCCTGCGCTACCCGGCCCGCTACCTCTTCCGCTTCCTGGCCAACCACGGGCTGCTCGGCATCGCCGGCTCCCCGACCTGGCGCACCGTGACCGGCGGCTCGCGCGCTTACGTCGACCGGGCCGCCAAGCAGCTCACCGCCGTCCGCACGGCCACCCCGGTGCGGGCGGTGCGCCGCCTCCCCGACGGCGTGGAGATCGTCACCGAGGACGGCGACACCCACCGCCACGACTCCGTCGTCATCGCCGTCCACCCCGACCAGGCGCTCCGGCTGCTCGCCGACCCCACCGACGACGAGCGCGCGGTGCTGGGCGCCTTCCGGTACTCCCGCAACCCCACCCTGCTGCACACCGACGCCTCCCTGCTGCCCCGCAGCCCCGGGGCGCGCGCCTCCTGGAACTACCTGATGCCCTCCTGCGGCGCCTCCGCGGACGCGGTGCGGGTCAGCTACCACATGAACCGGCTCCAGCGGCTCGACGCCCCCGAGGACTACCTCGTCACCCTCAACGGCACCGACCGCGTCGCCGAGGATGCCGTCCTGGCCCGGATGGTCTACGAACACCCCGTCTACACCCCGGAGTCCGTCGCCGCCCAGCGGCGGCTCCCCGGGCTCAGCGGCTCGGTCACCGCCTACGCCGGCGCCTACCACGGCTGGGGCTTCCACGAGGACGGCTGCCGCTCCGGCGTCGAGGCGGCCCGCGCCCTGGGGGTGGCCTGGTGACCGCCCCGGCCCCGCCGACCGCCCCCGCCCTCTACGCCTGCACGGTGGCGCATGTGCGCACCCGGCCGCGGCGCTACGCCTTCCGGCACCGCACCTACCTCTGGCTCGTCGACCCCGACCGGCTCCCGCGGCTGCCCCGGCCGCTGCGCCCGCTGGCCCGCTTCGACCCCCGTGACCACTTCGGCGGCACCGCCCCCACGATCCGCGCCGGGCTGGACCGGTACCTGGCCGCGCAGGGCATCGACCTGGCGGGCGGCCGGGTCCTCATGCTCGGCCACGCCCGTGTGCTCGGGTACGTGTTCAACCCGCTGACCCTCTACTGGTGCCACGACCGCGACGGCGCCCCGGTCTGCGTCGTCGCCGAGGTCCACAACACCTACGGCGGACGGCACTGCTACCTGCTCCGCACCGACGGCCGCCACCAGGCCCGGGTGGACAAGGAGTTCTACGTCTCGCCGTTCTTCCCGGTCGACGGCGGCTACCGGATGCGGCTCCCGGAGCCCGGCGACGCCCTCGACCTGACGGTGCACCTGGAACGCGAGGGACAGCGGCCCTTCACCGCCACCCTCCGCGGACGGCGCCGGCCCGCCGGCCCGCTCGGCCTGCTGCGCGCGGCCGTCCGCCACCCCTGGTCCACCGCCGCCGTGTCCCTGGGCATCCGGATGCACGGCATCCGGCTGTTCCTGCGGGGGCTGCCCGTCCAGCCCCGTCCTCGTCACCGAACCCAGGAGGGTCTGCATTGAGCCTGTCCGCGTCCCCTGACACCAGTACACCCGCCGGCGCGAAGCCGCCCGTCATCACGGGAACCCCCGGCAGCCCCGTCCTCGTCCCCGCGCCCGGCGCCTCCGCCCCCGGCGGCGCCCCGACCGTCCGCCCGGCCCCGCCCGCCGTGCGCACCGCGGACCCGGAGCGGTGGCCCGACGTCGCCGCCGTGCCCCGGTGCTCCCGGCCGCGCGCCGCCGCCGCGCAGGCGCTGGTGCGCCGCGCCCTGGCCCGGCTGCCGCTCCGGGTGCGCCTCGGCGACGGCGACACGATCGGCGCCGGGGGCCCGCTGATGGAGATCCACGACCCGGACGCCTTCTTCCGGCGCGTCGGCACCACCGGCACCATCGGCTTCGGCGAGTCCTACATGGCGGGGGAGTGGGAGACCGACGACCTGGTGGGCGTGCTGTCCGCGGTCGCCGAGCACGTCGCCACCCTGATCCCCGAGCCCCTCCAGCGGCTGCGCGGGCTGTGGGCCCGGCGGCGGCCCGCCGCCCAGCGCAACACCGTCGACGGCGCGCGCGGCAACATCCACCGCCACTACGACCTGTCGAACGACCTCTTCGCACTCTTCCTCGACCCGACGATGACGTACTCCTCGGCGGTGTTCCGCGGCTTCCCCGCCCAGCAGTCCCTGCTGCCCGCCGCCCAGCACCGCAAGATCGACCGGCTGCTGGACCTGGCGCGGGCCGGCGCCGGCACCCGGCTTCTGGAGATCGGCACCGGCTGGGGCGAGCTGGCCCTCCGTGCGGCGGCCCGCGGCGCCGAGGTCGTCTCCGTGACGCTCTCCGCGGAACAGCGCGACCTCGCCGTGCGCCGCATCGAACAGGCCGGTCTGGCCGACCGGGTCACGGTGCTGCTGCGCGACTACCGCGAGGTCGAGGGGGAGTACGACGCCGTCGTCAGCGTGGAGATGATCGAGGCGGTCGGCGCCGAGTTCTGGCCGGTCTACTTCTCCGCCCTGGACCGGCTCCTGGCCCCCGGCGGCCGGGCCGCCCTCCAGGCGATCACCATGCCGCACGACCGGATGCTGGCCACCCGCACCACGTTCACCTGGATCGGGAAGTACATCTTCCCCGGCGGCCAACTGCCCTCGACCGAGGCGATCGAGCAGGCCACCGCCGGCCGCACCCGGCTGCGGGTGGCCGCCTCGGAGGCGTACGGAGCGCACTACGCCGAGACCCTCCGCCTGTGGCGGGAACGCTTCACCGAGCGCGCCGACGAGGTGGGCGCGCTCGGCTTCGACGCCACGTTCCGCCGCATGTGGACCTTCTACCTCGCCTACTCGGAGGCGGGCTTCCGGTCCCGCTATCTCGATGTGCGGCAATTGCTGCTGACGAAGGAGGAGACCGCCCGATGACCGGCGCCGCACACCACCTCGCGCCGCTGCTGGAGCAGTTCCTCGGCGGCCGGCTGCCCGTACGCCTGCGGGCCTGGGACGGCAGCGCCGCCGGCCCCGGGGACGCGCCCGTGGTGGTCCTGCGCTCCCGGCGCGCCCTGCGCCGGCTGCTCTGGCAGCCCGGCGAACTCGGCCTCGCCCAGGCCTACATCGCCGGCGAGATCGACATCGAGGGCGACCTGGCCGACGGCCTGCGCACCGTCTGGCGGGCGGTCCGCGAACGCGGTCTGCACGCGCCCCGGCTCTCCGCGGCCGACCTCGCCCGGGCCGCCGGAACCGCGCTGCGGCTCGGCGCCGTCGGCCCGCGCCCGCCGGCCCCCGGCACGCCGGCCGGCCTCAGCGGCAGCCTGCACAGCAAGGCCCGCGACCGCGCCGCCATCAGCCACCACTACGACCTCTCCAACGACTTCTACCGGCTCCTCCTCGACGAGACCATGGCCTACTCCTGCGGCTACTGGACCAGCGAGGACCCCGAGTACGGGCCCGCCGACGCCCAGCGCGACAAGCTGGAGCTGATCTGCCGCAAGCTCGGGCTCGGGCCCGGTATGCGGCTGCTGGACATCGGCTGCGGCTGGGGCTCGCTCACCCTGCACGCCGCGCAGGAGCACAAGGTGCGGGTCACCGCCGTCACCCTCTCCCGCGAACAGCGCGACCATGTGCGCCAGGAGATCCGGGCCCGCGGCCTGGAGGAGTTCGCCGAGGTCGAACTCCGCGACTACCGGGATCTGGCGGGCGGCGGATACGACGCGGTGTCCACGATCGAGATGGGCGAACACGTCGGCGACGCCGAGTACCCGCACTTCGCCCGCACCCTGCACCGGATGCTCCGGCCGGGGGGCCGGGCGCTCGTCCAGCAGATGTCCCGCGGCGCGAACGCCCCCGGCGGCGGCGCGTTCATCGAGACGTACATCGCCCCCGACATGCACATGCGCCCGCTCGGCGGGACCGTCTCCCTCCTGGAGGGCGCGGGCCTCGAAATACGGAACGTGGAGGCCCTCCGGGAGCACTACGTCCGCACGATCGGCGCCTGGCACCGTACGCTCGAGGAGCGGTGGCCGGAGTTCCTGTCCCTGGTCGGCCCGCAGACCGCCCGGGTGTGGCGGCTCTACCTGGTCGGCGCCGCGCTGGCCTTCGAGGAGCGCCGGATGGGCGTCGACCAGATCCTGGCCGTCCGCCCCTCGCCCGAGGGGGTGAGCGAGCTGCCCGCCACGCCGCGCGCCTGGTACCCCGGAGGTAACGGACCGTGAACGGCTTCCCCTGGGCCGCGTTCGGCACCGGCCTCGCCGTCTCGGCGGCCGTGGCCCTCGCCGTCATGCTCGCCACCTTCGGCATCGCCCTCGCCAAGGGCGTGCACCGCATCGTCGACGTGGCCTGGGGCGTGGCCCTCGCGGCCGTCGCCCTGGCCTCGTACGGCATGTCGGCCGGGCACGGCGACGGCGGGCGACGGCTGCTGGTCACCGTGCTCACCGTGGTGTGGGGACTGCGGCTCGCCGGGCACATCGCCCGGCGCGGCCGCGGCCACGGCGAGGACCCGCGCTACGAGCGGCTGCTCGCCAAGGCCCCCGGCAGCCGCGGCGCCTACGCCTTCCGGACCGTCTATGTGGCGCAGGGCGCGCTGGTCTGGCTGGTCTCCCTCCCCGTCCAGGCGGCCGGATACGTTCCCACCCCGCTGGACGCCCTCGCCGCCGCCGGAGCGGCCCTCTGGCTGCTGGGCCTGGTCTTCGAAGCCGTCGGGGACTTCCAGCTCGCCCGCTTCAAGGCCGACCCGGCCAACCGGGGACGCATCATGGACCGCGGCCTGTGGAGCTGGACCCGCCACCCCAACTACTTCGGCGACTTCCTTGTCTGGTGGGGCCTGTACCTGCTCGCCTGCGGCGCCCCGGCCGCCGCCGCGCTCACCCTGGTCTCCCCGCTGGTGATGAGCTACCTCCTGATCAACGGCAGCGGAAAGCGCCTCCTGGAACGCCACATGGCCGACCGCCCCGGCTACGCCGACTACCGGGCGCGCACGAGCGGCTTCTTTCCCCGGCCGCCGCGCGGGGGGTGAGGGCGGCGGCCCGGTGGTGGCCGAGCTGTACGGCACCGGCGGTGTGCGGGAGGCGAAGGCTGTGGCGGGTCGGAGGGCTGTCGGCCGAATCGAGGCGGCTCGCTCAGGGCTGCCACCACGGCGGCGCGGCCCCGGCGCAATTCTCCCTGCAGAGCTGACACGGAGTCGGTGAGCCGGCATGCCGTGGAGCGCGACCGCGACGCTCGGCGCGTGCACGACTTCCGGCCAATTTGTGGCGGACAATCAACTATTCCTGCACTCCCTCTTCACGTGATCCACACATGCGAAGCCGGGTATGAGCTTGGCATTTGCATGCGCTGCGCCATGAGAACCGGTGCGGCTGCTCTCCTCGGAGCGGCTGAGTCGTCACTCCCGGCCCTGTCGGCCTGCGGCTAAAGTAAATGCTGCGTGCACGGATCTGGTCAGGTCGTGACGCGCACATGTCATTCGACGCGCCGGACGCATCGCCCTTCCGCGATACCGGCTCACTGTGAACGCCGCCTCGGTCGCCGCCGCCCGCTGCCTCTGCGCGGGACTGCGGGCCGACCCACGCGCATCGCCACCGTTCCCGGGCGGGTCACCCCCGCCCGCCATGTTCGCTACGAAGGATGCTTCCTTGCGCCTCAAACCGGGGTTGTTCAAGCCCGAATCACGATTATCCGCAGCGTTCACCTCCACCGTCACGGCCGCCGTTGCCCTGGCCGTCCTCGGCGGCCTCGGCGCCCAGCCCGGTGTGCTCCCCCGGGATGCCTCAGAGCGCATGGCTCCGGTGGGGGACTCGTACGACGGCTACGACGCCAAAGCGGCCGAACGGCTGCGCGAAGACCAGTGTGTGGCCGCTGAAGCCCTGCGCATGGGCGGGCCGGACGTGTCCGCCCTCGCGCAGAACGCCATCGGGCTGCCGCCCGATCAGCTCCACCAGAAGCTCGAACGAGACGTCTTCAACGACGGGACGCCGCTGCACCAGGCCTTCAACGCGGACCGGGCGAGCGCCGACCAGTGGCTCGACAAGGTCCAGAAGCAGGGAACCGCGTGGTCCGGCGCCGTGAGCGGCCTGGAGTCCTACCCCGGCGCACCGCGGGACGCGAACAAGATCTACGACAGGACCGGGCTGCTTCCCTGGCTGTACCAGGCGTACTTCAACGGGATCGACCTGTTCTCCCCGTTCTACGACCCGTCGCCCACCGCCGACGACAAGACGAAGGCCGCCGCACTCGCGATCGGCGACCCGCTCTACACCACCGGGGGAACGCCGGAGGAGCGGGAGGCGTGGACCCTGTGGAAGAAGAACTCCGGGAAGATCGAACCGAACCAGATGTTCGTTCCCCGGGTGTTCGCCGACGACGCTCGCGTCTTCCTCGCGTCCGGTGGTTTCCCCCGTACGGCCCCGGCAGCGGACACGCCGGAGTTCCGCGTCGCGGTCGAGGACCTGAAGGCGCGCTACGCGTCCTGTGCCTGGCACGACCCGATCGACCCGAACCGGGTTCTGGGCAAGGAGGTGGCGCAGGCGTCCGCCGAGTGGCAGCAGGAGCTCACCTCGCAGGCCTCGCAGCGGCAGCAGATCCTGGCCGCCGGCTCCTCCGCCACGAAGGCGTTGCAGGACGGCACGTTCACCCTGGGGCAGGTCCTCGGCCAGTCATGGCTCGCGGACTACTCCACCCGCTGGCAGGACTACTGGTCCGCCGGCGGGCTGGGGTGGATCGGTGACAGCCATGTGACCATCGAGGTCCCGGGCGCGAAGGGCAACTGCCTGGAGGTCCAGGGCGGCGGCAAGGCCAACGGCACGGCGGTTCAGCTCTACACCTGCAACAACGGCGCGGCGCAGCAGTGGACGCTCGAAGGCGGTGAGGGCGATCTCCACCTTCGCAACGTCGGCTCGCAGAAGTGCCTGGATGTGGCGGGGAACGCGTCGGCGAACGGCACGAAGATCCAGATCTCGGACTGCTACAAGTCCAAGGGCCAGTCCTGGGCGGGCGATGTCCGGGCGTCCTCGCCGCTGAAGAGTGTGTCCACGGGCAAATGCCTGGATCTGAGCGCGTTCGCCAAGAGCACGGACGCGCGGCTGTGGGACTGCAAGGACGCCGGCACGCAGAAGTTCCTGATCAAGCCGTCCGGGCATCAGGGCACGGACGGCCCGTCGTACCCGGAGAAGGCGCAGTTCGACAAGGCGAGGAAGACCGTCACCGACGCCCAGGCGGCGGCGAAGAAGCACGTCGCCACGCTCAGGACCCAGTTGGAGAACGCCAGGAAGGCGGCCACCACCTCGGACGCCGCTGAGCAGGCGGCTTACGGGATCGCGGACGCGGCCGGTGCCCCGCGAGGGCGTGGTCTGCTGGTCGGTCAGCAGAAGGCGCAGGTCACCAAGGGATCCGTGGCGGCGCTGACGGCGATGGTGAAGGCCGGTGAGACCGCCGAGGCGGCCACCCGTGCCTCGGCCGGTGACAGCGCGACGATCGCGCAGCGTGCGCTGGCGCAGACCGCACAGGTCAACGCGGAATTCCGCAAGGAGGCAGCACACACGGCCGAGTTGCAGGCGAAGGCCGCGGCGGACGCGGCGAAGGAGCACCGGGACAACGCCAAGAAGGACAAGGAGACGGCTGAGGCGAAGCTCGCCGAAGCCCTCGAGGCCGAGGGGGATGCGAAGGCCGCCGCTGCCGACGCGCACGCCAAGCGCCTGGCGGCGGAGGCCGAGGAGAAGACGGCCAAGGCGGAGAAGGAGACCGCCGCTGCCAAGCAGGCCGAAGCGGCGCAGCACAAGCGGACCGCGCAGACCGAGGCGGCGAACGCCCAGGACGCCAAGGAGAAGGCCGAGGCAGCCGAGGCGACCGCCTCCGCGCGCAGGGACGACGCGGTCACGGCCCGCAACAGCGCCAAGGCGAAGCGGGACGATGCCTGGGACGCCGAGCAGAAGGCCGACGCCGCCCGCGCCAAGGCCGATGCCAAGGGCGCCTACGCCGACTCACTGGACGCAGGCGACGCGGCCGACGCTGCCCGCGCCGCCGCCGACGAGGCCGGCCGGCACGCGGACAACGCCGAAGCGGCTGCGGGCCGGGCCCGCTCGGCGGCGGATGCCGCGACCGAGGCGGCGGCCGAGGCGGACGCCGCGGCCACCCGCGCCGAAGCGGCCGCCAAGCGGTCCCGTGCGAACGCGGACGCCGCCCAGGCCGCCAAGCTGAAGGCCGACGCAGCGGTGCGGACCGCGACCAGCGCCGCCGCCGACGCCATCAAGGCTTCACAGCACGCCTCCCAGGAAGCCAGGACGGCCGTCGAGCTGGCCGAGGAAGCGGAGAAGCTGGCCAGGACCGCCAAGTCGCACGCCGACGAAGCGCACAAGGAAGCCGCCAAGGCCCGGGTCGCTTCGGCAAAGGCGGCAGGCTTCGCCCATGTCACCGCGCAGGCAGCGGTCGACGCGGGCAACGCCGCCGCCCAGGTCGCCAAGCCGGCGAACGACGCGATCCAGCTCGGCTCGCCCTACGCGACGACCGACTCGGCCGCGAGCCTGGTCGTGCTGACCGGGCAGGCTTCGAAGTCGATCGCCGATCAGCAGAAGGCCGTCGCCGACGCCCACGCCGAGAACGCGCAGGCCGAGGCCGCAGCGGCGAAGAACACCGCCGACCAGGCAACGGGCGACGCGAAGATCGCCTACCAGTACGCCGCCAACGCCGCCGGACACGCGGCGGACGCCCGCACCTACGCCAAGGAGGCCCTGGGCTACGCGGCCGAGGCCGCCGCGGCAGCTGCGAAGGCCTCGGCCTCGCTGGCCCGCACCGTCGAGTACGACCGCAAGGCCACCGAGGACGCCGAGGCCGCCGACCGGGCTGCCGGGCGCGCCGAGGGCTACGCCACGGAAGCCCGCGACTCCGCCGACCAGGCCGCCCTCGACGCCGCCGCCGCCCGCGAAGCCGCGGCCACGGCCGAGCAGGCGGCCAAGGACGCCCGCGCCGCCGCCGACCGCGCCGACACCGCGGCCACCGAGGCCGAACAGGCCGCCAAGGACGCCGAACGGTACGCCAAGGAAGCCCAGGAAGCCGCGGAATCGGCCGAGCGGAAGGAGGCCAACCAGCAGGTATCCGCAGGTTCCGGAACCGGAGTCGAACGCGTCTTCTACGTCGTTGACAAGATGACGGAGTCGAAGCCGGCCAAGCAACTGAACCCGTGCGACTACGTTCCCCAGGGCTGCACCGTCACCTACGAGGTGTACGTCGACGTCACGGTCAGCTACTACTACTGCCTCAACCCCGACGTCCCCGCCACTGAGGCAGGCTGCCCGAAGGCGGACACGCTCTTCCTCTACACGGACACCTTCGAGGACCAGGAACAGACCTGGACTCACCACTTCAGTTTCGGTGACATCACGCGGATCGGTTGGCAGAACCTCTTCGGTGAGAAGGCCGGAGCCGTCCTGTACGAGCTCGTGCTCGGTGACGTCGCCCGCTGCTACCACGGCGAGAAGTCCAAGTGCGCCTGGGCCGCCGCGATGTTCGTACCGACCTCGGTCGCCACGAAGCTCGCCGAGGCCGCCAAGCTCGCCGTGCGGGCCGAACACGCCATCAAGACCGGTGAGAACGCCGCGCGGGTACTCGCGGATCTGAAGAAGATCTATGGGGAGAAGGGCGCCCTCCAGGTCGGCGACGCCGCGAGCGCGGCGGGCATGGGCCTGCGCATCGCGACTGCCACAGCGGAACGAGCCAGGATCGCCCGTGGCACGCTCGACCCCAAGCTGCTCGACAGGCTCAAGGACGCGGGCGTGAAGTTCAACCGGGCGGACACGCTCTGGGTGATCGAGTACGCCAAGCCCGGTGTGCCCCTGGCCTGGCTGGAGAAGGGCACCGTCAACGCCGGCCTGACGCACATCATGTTCCGGCACGCGGGAGAGTTCGCGGAAGCGGGAGTCCGGATCGAGGACGTGCCGGCCCTCGTCAAGGCCGCTCTGACCCAGGGCACGAGGGTCGGCACCCAGGGAGCGGGAAGGCCGATTCTCGAGGTCGTCTTCCAGGGCAGGACCCAGCGGGTGGCCGTTAGCGTGGGCGACAACGGATACGTGATCGGAGCGAACATCGCATGACCCTCGAAGAACCACGGGACATCCTCGTGCAGGCCCGGGGCGAGACGTCTCCGCTGTACGAGCCGCAGGACCCCGGTGCCCACCAGGACCTCGGCGCCTTCACCCGCCACGTCGCCCTGGACGATGACCGGCTGTCCCTCCCGGCGGATCTGGCGGCGGCGCTGCGATCCTGGTCGGCGTCCCGCCCACCAGGGGGATTCACCTCCCGCCCGGACCTGCGCAGGCACGTCAAGCAGGGCCTGACGACTGCTCGGCAACTGGCCGCCCGCCTCGGGCCGTCGTGGACCGTGCGCTACTGGGACGAGCACCGGAGGGCGGCGAAGTGGCTGTGCTGGGGCTGCGACCGCCTGCACTGGGAGCGGGACAGCCACGACGCACCACCGCACCCGGTCGACCTCACGGTCGAGGGCGAGTACCAGTACGGTCCGCTGCGCGCCGACGGATTCGGGGACTTCTTCCCCGACGACCCCGCCGCCGCGCTGACCCTGTCCGACGGCCTGGTCTCCGGTCTGTACGCGTGGGCGAAGGACATCGACGGACTGGTGAACCGCACTGTTCAGGACCGGGACGAGGGAA
This sequence comes from Streptomyces sp. bgisy100, assembly GCF_057709105.1. Lineage (NCBI taxonomy): Bacteria > Bacillati > Actinomycetota > Actinomycetes > Kitasatosporales > Streptomycetaceae > Streptomyces > Streptomyces sp. bgisy100. The sequence continues at coordinate 144,887 of NZ_JBYITE010000008.1, read as the reverse complement.
CACACGACGAGGAGTGGCAACGGCTGTTCCGTGAGGGGACGGAACTGGCGAGACGTGTCGCGCACGAGATCGGCCCCGACCGGAAGGTGACCTACAAGGGCATGGCGCACGGCGGTCTGTCCATGCTGACGTCGGTCACCTGGCAGGGCGAGCGGGAGGTGCGGGCGGGGGCCTGATACGCCATTCCGGCTTCGTGACCGCGGTGTGGCACCCGGCCGGGAACGGGTACGGCCACCGCATGATCATCGGAGAGTCGTGACGGACTCCTGAAGACCGTGCGGTGGCCGCAGGCCGTAGCGTGGACCGTGACCGATGGCGGGCGGTCTTCGACCAGGCCATGGCCCGGATCGCGGGACGGTTCGGCCTGCTCTGGCTGGTCCGGTTATCCGTAGGCGAAGTTGACGGAATGGGCGGCAGGCCTCGACTGACCCCCGGCCGAGCGCCAACCGTCTGGGCCGCCGTACGCGATCGCTGAGCACGGCCTCGGACCACGCGGGATTCGGCCCAAGGGCCCGGAGTTCCCGGTCACGTGGCCACCGGCGGGCAGCTCGCCGTTCTCCACCGCCGCGGTCCATGGCGGTGTTGACCTGCTCCCGTCCCCCCCCCAGGCGCCGTCACCACCACCCCGCGCCCCAGGCGCCCTCACCCGATCCCCCGAGCCTCCTGAAACCGTGCCAAGCCGTCCCCCAGGTCCACCACCGGCTCCGGATAGTCCAGCCGGTCGCGCACCTCCGCCGGCAGGTCCCACGGGCGGTGCACCGCCGGGCCGTCCACCTCGGCGAGTTCCGGGACCCAGCGGCGGACGTACTCCCCGCGGGGGTCGAAGCGCTTCGCCTGGGCCAGGGGGTTCAGGACCCGGTTGGGGCGGGTGTCCGTGCCGGTGCCCGCCACCCACTGCCAGTTGAGCTGATTGTTCGCCACATCCCCGTCCACCAGCAGGTCCAGGAAGTGCTGAGCACCCACCCGCCAGTCGATGTACAGCGTCTTGGCCAGAAAGGAGGCCGCCAGCAGCCGCGCCCGGTTGTGCATCCAGCCCTCGTGGCTCAGCTGCCGCATCGCCGCGTCGACCACCGGATAGCCGGTCCGGCCCTCCCGCCAGGTGGCCGCCTCCTCCGGTGCCCGCCGCCACCGGTCCTGCCGGGTCCGGTAGTCCCGGTACGACGCCTCGGGGCGGGCCGCCAGGACCTGGTGGTGGAAGTCCCGCCAGGCCAGTTGCCGGACGAAGGCCTCGGCCCCCGCGCCGCCCGCCTGACGGGACCGGTGGACCAGCTCCACCGGCGACAGCGCGCCGAAGTGGAGATAGGGCGAGAGCCGGGACGTCGCGTCGCCCGCCAGATCGTCGTGCCGGTCGGCGTAGGCGTCGATTCCGCCGTCCGTCCACGCCTTGAGCCGCCTGCGGCCCTCGGTCTCGCCGCCTGCGGCCAGCCCCGGGGAGACGCCCTTCAGGTCCGTCCGGCACACCAGGTCGTCCGAGCGGATCCCCTCCGGGACCCGTACGACCCGGGGCGCCCCCAGCCGGTCGCGCAGCCGCTCGTTCTCCCAGCGCCGGAAGTACGGGGTGAACACGGCGAAGTGGTCCCGGTCGGACGGGGTCACCGCGCCCGGCGGCAGCGCCGTGATCACCGCGTCGTGGACCTGGAGGTCGCACCGCTCCTCCCGGAGCGCCGCCCGGAGCCGCTCCTCGCGGCGCAGCGCGTAGCCGCTCACGCCGCCCGCGATGTGCACCCGGCGCGCCCCGGCCTCGTACGCCACCCGGCAGACCTGCTCCACCACATCGCCCGTACGGATGACGAGCCGTCCGCCCCGGTCCCTCAGCCGGGCGTCCAGATCGGCCAGGCAGTCGGCGAGGAACGCCCGGCGGTTGGGGGCGTCGAAGCCCGCCTCCCGCACGCCGGAGTCGACGACGAACAGGGGCACCACCTCATCGGCGCCGCGCAGCGCCGCCCGCAGCGCGGGCTGGTCGTGCACCCGCAGGTCGGATGTGAACAGGGCAATGGACACCCTCATGCGCCACTCCTACACGCCCTGGCCGGGCGGGAATTCCATCAGTGCGAGGGGATCGGTGGTCGGCTGCTCGGAGCCGCCCGCCGGCTCGACGGTGATGCCCATCCCCGAGGCATCCCCGACCGGACCGCGCATCAGCATCGCCGGCTGAGCGGAGGCTTCCACCAGTCCCGCGGAGCGCATCTTCCCACCGTCGGCGAACCACAGTTGGTACACCTTGCCCGACGGCAGCGGCGGCAGGCCCGAGGCGAGGAACGCCGCCTTGTCCTGGCTGCGGGAGACGACGACCGTGGCGGACGCGCCGTCCTTCAGCTTGCCCCCGGTGGCCCGCGCGTCCGGAGCGGCGAGGACCTTGGTGATCTCCTCCTGCCGCTGCTCCGCCTGCTGGGCCTCCTGCCGGGCGTCGTCCACCTGCTGGTGCTGCCAGACGGCCACCCCGCCCAGCCCCGCGGCGGCGGCCAGGCACGCCGCCAGCGCGAACCGGTACGGCGACCGGGCTCGCCTCCGGGACGGTCCGCTCACCCGGCGCCGGGAGATCCGCGGCGGTTCCTGGCGAACCGTCATGATCTCTCTCATGACCTGGTCCTTCATCGTCGGCGGGGGCACCATGGACACGGCCAGCCCCAGCCGTCCGGCGGTCGCGGTCAGTTCTCTCACCTCCTGGGCACAGGGCGCGCACTCCACGAGGTGGCGCTCGAACTCCTCGCGTTCGGCCTCCGGCAGCGCCTGCGTCGCATAGGCGCCGGTCAGCGTGTGCAGATCCGCGGATTTCACGCGGTCACCCCCAAGCAGTCGCGCAGCCGGATGAGCCCGTCACGGAGGCGGGTCTTCACCGTTCCGAGCGGGAGGGACAGCAGTTCGGCGACCTCCCGGTAGGTGTGTCCCCGGTAGTAGGCGAGGGTCACCGACTGCCGTTGCAAGTCGGTGAGGGTGCGCATGCAGCGGCGCACCTGCTCCCGCTCCAGCCGTGCCTCGACCTGTTCGGTGACCTCGTCGTAGGCGGGGGTCCGGTCCAGCAGGGCCGCCCGGTGCTCCCGGTCCGTCGCGGCCTGCGCGGCCCGCACCCGGTCCACGGCCCGCCGGTGGGCCAGGGTGAGCACCCAGGTCATGGCGCTGCCGCGGTCCGACCGGAACCGTGCGGCGGTCCGCCACACCTCCACCATGACTTCCTGTGCCACCTCCTCCGACTGCGCCGGGTCGCGCAGCACGCCGCGGACCACGCCGAGCACCGGGCCGCAGACCGCGTCGTACACCCGGCTGAACGCCTCCTGATCGCCCCTGGCCACCATGACCAGCAGCTCCTCCAGATCGGGCCCGGCAGGGCCGGGCCGTGGATGGCTGCGGAGACCAGCGGACCCCATGTTTCCTCCAAGCACCGGGCGGCTCGTGACGCCACCCATCCTTCACGCGGGCAGGCCCGCGTCCGCGCAGGCTCCACGAGTCATTCGGGACCGGGACCGGCGCGGATTGGCCGCGGGAGGGACATCTTTGCGGAAGTGGCACAACAGTTGGTGCACCAGGGGTGGCTCCCGCCATCCTCAACGGCGACAGCGACGGCACGCACCGACCGGAGGCGGACAACGATGACCGACCATCACCAGCACGGCACGGAGATCGACTGGGATGCCATGGGACCGCTCCTCGAACTGGAGGGTGAGGTCCAGATCCCGCTGCTGGAGCAGGCCGCCGGCTGGCTGCGCGGCCGGAGCGGCGGGGTGCGGCGGGTGCTGGACGCCGGCAGCGGTCCGGGCGTCATGAGCTGCCTGCTCGCCCGGGAGTTCCCGGAGGCCGAGGTGGTCGCCGTGGACAGCGGGCGCGAGCTGCTCGACCGGGCCGAGCGCCGGGCCGCCGGCCAGGGGCTGGCCGAGCGGGTCCGCACCCACCTCGCCGATCTGCCCGGCGGGCTGGACCCCGTCGGGCCGGTGGACCTCGTCTGGTCCAGCAAGGCGGTCCACCACCTCGGCGACCAGGTGGCCGCGCTCGCCGCGCTCGCCCGCTGCCTGAGCCCCGGCGGCATCCTGGCGGTGTCCGAGGGCGGGCTGCCCCGCCGCTGGCTGCCCCGCGACATCGGGATCGGCCGGCCGGGGCTCCAGGAGCGGCTGGACGCCCTCAACGCCGACCGGTTCACCGAGATGCGCGCCGCGCTCCCCGGCGCGAAGTCCGAGGTCGAGGACTGGTCCGCGCTGCTCGCCGCGGCCGGTCTCGAACCCGTCGGCACCCGGACCTTCCTGCTGGACCTGCCCGCACCGGCGGCGCCCGGGGTCCGGGAGTTCGTGGCCGCCGACCTGGCGCGGCTGCGCGAGAAGCTGGCGGACCGGATCGACGCGGACGACCGGGCGACGCTGGGCCGGCTGGCCGACCCGGACGACCCGGAGGGCATCCTCCGCAGGCCGGACGTCTTCCTGCTGAGCGCCCAGACCGTGCACGCCGCCCGGCGGCCGGGACCGGACAGCTGAGCGGGCACGCCGCCCCGGTCCGGTGAGCGCCGCCCCGGTCCCGTGAGGGGGCCTTGCCCGGTGGGTGCGCGGCCCGGCGGGCAGAGGGCAAGGGCCCCTGAGGACATCCGGCCGGGTCGGCGCATGCGAACGGCGCCGCCACTCCCGAGGAGCGGCGGCGCCGTGGCGAACCGGCCGGAAGGCCGGCCCTTCCGGTGGTGCCGGACCGGTCAGGCCACGTCGAAGGTGGCCGGGTCCGGGCCGAGGCGCTGGCCGGTGTCCAGGCCCGCGACGGCGCTCAGATCGGCGTCGTCCAGCTCGAAGCCGAAGAGGTCGATGTTCTCCTTGATCCGGGACGGGGTCACGGACTTCGGGATCACGACATTGCCGAGCTGGAGGTGCCAGCGCAGCACGATCTGGGCCGGGGAGCGGCCGTGCTTGCGGGCGATCTCCCCGAGCTTCGGGTCGTCCAGCAGGCCCTTGCCCGACCCGATCGGCGACCACGCCTCGGTGGCGATGCCGTGCTGCGCGTGGAGCGCGCGGGCCTCGGCCTGCGGGAACTGCGGGTGCAGCTCGATCTGGTTGACCGCGGGCACCACGGAGGTCTCGTCCAGCAGCCGCCGCAGGTGCTCGGGCTTGAAGTTCGACACGCCGATGGCCTTGGCGCGGCCGTCGGCGAGGATCGTCTCGAGCGCCTTCCACGTCTCGACGTACCGGTCGCGCGACGGCAGCGGCCAGTGGATCAGGTAGAGATCCACGTAGTCCAGGCCGAGCCGGGACAGCGAGGTGTCGAACGCCTTGAGGGCGGCCTCGTGGCCGTGGTCGGCGTTCCACAGCTTGGTCGTGACGAAGAGGTCCTCACGGGGGAGGCCCGAGCCGGCGATCGCCTTTCCGGTGCCTTCTTCGTTCTGGTAGGCGGCGGCCGTGTCGATGCTGCGGTAGCCCGCCTCCAGCGCGAGGCCCACGGCGCTCTCCGCCTCGTCGTTCGGCACCTGCCAGACCCCGTAGCCGAGCTGCGGCATCCGGACGCCGTTGTTCAGGGTGGTGAAGGGGACCTTGCTCACGCGTCGATCCTTTGAAAGTGGACGGTCGGATACCACTGTCAACGATCTTCGGGGGCCGCCGCATTCCCGGTGAGCCGTCCGGATGTGCCGGGCCGCCGTGTCGGACGGCTCGGATCGGCTGCCGCGGGGCGTGGCCTCAGGCGTGATAGAGGGCGTCGACCTCCGTGGCGTACGCCTTCTCGATCACCTTCCGCTTGAGCTTGAGCGACGGCGTGAGCATGCCGTGCTCCTCGGAGAACTGCGCCGCCAGGATCCGGAAGGTCCGGATCGACTCGGCCTGGGACACCAGGGTGTTCGCCGCGACCACCGCCCGCCGGATCTCCGTCTCCAGGTCCTTGTCGCGCACCAGATCGGCGGGCCGCAGCTTGGGCTTGCCGCGCATCTGCAGCCAGTGCTCCACGGCGTCGGGATCGAGGGTGACCAGCGCGGCGACGTACGGGCGGTCGTTGCCCACGACGATGGCCTGCGAGACCAGCGGGTGCGCCCGCACCCGCTCCTCCAGCGGGATGGGCGACACGCTCTTGCCGCCCGAGGTCACCAGGATCTCCTTCTTCCGGCCGGTGATCGTCAGATAGCCGTCCTCGTCCAGCGCGCCGAGGTCCCCGGTCGCCAGCCAGCCGTCCTTGAGCACGGCCTCCGTGGCCTTCGGCTCGTTGAGGTAGCCCTGGAACACCTGGCCGCCGCGCAGCCACACTTCACCGTCGTCCGCGATGTGCACCGTGGTGCCGGGGATGGGCCGGCCGACCGTGCCGTAGCGGGTGCGCCGCGGCGGATTGGCGGTGGCCGCGGCGGTCGACTCGGTGAGCCCGTAGCCCTCGTAGACGGTGATCCCGGCACCGGCGAAGAACAGCCCCAGCCGGCGCTCCATCGCCGAACCGCCCGACATCGCCGTCCGGATCCGGCCGCCCATGGCTTCGCGGACCTTGCTGTAGACGACCTTCTCGAAGAACTGGTGCTGCATGCGCAGACCGGCACCGGGGGCCGAACCGGTACCGAACGCCTTGTGCTCCTGCGCCTCCGCGTACCGCACCGCGACGTCGACCGCCTTGTCGAACGGCCCCTCGCGCCCCTCCGCCTCGGCCTTCCGGCGGGCGGCGTTGAAGACCTTCTCGAAGACGTACGGCACGGCCAGGATGAAGGTGGGCCGGAAGGCGGCCAGGTCCGGCAGCAGTTCCTTGGCGCCGAGGCTCGGCTGGTGGCCCAGCTTCACCCGGCCGCGGATCGCCGAGACCTCCACCATCCGGCCGAAGACATGGGCCAGCGGCAGGAACAGCAGCGTGGACGCCTCGTCACCGGGCTTGGAGTGGAACACCGGCTCCCAGCGGGCGATCAGGGTGTCCGACTCGAACATCAGGTTCGCATGGCTGATCACACAGCCCTTGGGGCGGCCCGTGGTGCCGGAGGTGTAGATGACGGTGGCGGGGGAGTCGGGGGTGACCGCCAGCCGGTGCCGGTGCACCACCTCGTCGTCGATGTGCTCCCCGGCCGCCGTCAGCTCGCCCACCGCGTCGGCGTCGAGCTGCCACAGCCGGGTCAGCATCGGCAGCCGGTCGATCACCGAGCCCACCGTCATGGCGTGGTCCTCGGTCTCGACGATCGCCGCGGAGACGCCCGCGTCGTACATCATCCAGTAGACCTGCTCGGCCGAGGACGTGGGATAGACCGGCACCGGCTGGGCGCCGATCGACCAGAGCGCGAAGTCGAACAGCGTCCACTCGTAGCGCGTACGGCACATGATCGCGACGCGGTCGTTGAACCGGACCCCCTGGGCCAGCAGCCCCTTGGCGATCGCGAGGACCTCCGCGCAGAACTCCCCCGAGGTCACATCCCGCCATTGCCCGTCGACCTTCCGGCCGAGTGCCACCCGGTCCGGATCGTCGGAGGCATGGTCGAAAACGGCGTCCGCCAGGCCTCCGACCTGGGGTGCCGCCTCAACTGGAGGGACGGTGAACTCGCGCAATGACTGCTCCTAGCGTGCTCAGCACAGCGCCGCGACGGTACCCGATCCGGCCCCCGGGAGGGAGAGGCGTCCCGGAATCGGAAATGGCGACATCTGCGCTGGTCAGACCGCGATGTGCGGTCCTGTGCGGGACAGCTTGGGCGAAACCTGACTCCGGAGTAAGGAGAGTGCGCGGCAATCTCCACCGAATCCGCCCGCGGAAGTCACGGACGCTTTACAGTGCGTGCCTTCATGGGGGCGGATGGGCCGGTTACCGCCGGTCGGGGCGGCCCGCGGGGCGCGGAGCCAGGTCTTCCGCTTCGGCTCTCCGCGGGGCGTGCGCTCCGGCACCTGCTCCCGGGGTGTGCGGGTGTCGCGGCCGGCGGCCGTCGACGGTCGCGCCGCCCGGGACGGGAGTGCTGACGCGGGCCGTACGGGGAGACGGCGTCGGGGGCACCGGGGTTGCTCCGGCAGCCCCGGAGATTTCGCGAGGGCGTCCGGACACCGGGGGTCGAACCGCGGGACGGCGGCGCAACGGCGCCCGGCGGGGCGGCGGGCCGTGCCGGACGGCGGAGTGCGCTGGGCGACGGATCCCGGGCGGCCGGGGGAGGGGCGGTGAAGACGGCGTGAGGAGCGGGGGTGTTGCGGGGCGTCGCGGGGCGGTGAAAGGCGTCCGCGGATCGCCGGCTCCGCCGGCACCGGGCGGCGCCCCGGCGGCTCGGCCGGCGACCGGCGGGCGGCGGACGGTCCGGGAGTTCTGCCACATGCCCGGCATTCGGTGCTATCTGGTACTCCATTGGACGTCCGGCGGGGTCCACGTGCCGGGTAAATGCGATGATCGGCCTGTTACTGGGTTCGTCCGATTCCGAGCGGTGGCCGTCGTGCAGCAGCGGCCGCCGTCGCTCCGTACACAGAGGAGAACCCGTGAAGTTCACCCGACTGTGCCTGGCTCCCGCCGGGGCCGCCTTGATGCTGGGGGCGCTGGCCGTACCCGCCGACGCGGCCACCACCGCCGTACCGTGCGACACCGCCCAGCTGATCGCGGCGATCAACGCCGCCAACAGCGGCGACGGCGCCACGCTCGCGTTGGCCGCCGGCTGTGCCTACCACCTGACCACCCCGGCCGACGGGGAGAGCGGGCTGCCGGTGATCGTCAAGCCGATCACGCTCGAGGGCAACGGTGTCACGATCAGCCGCGACGTGGACGCCGACGAGGCGTTCCGCATCTTCACCGTCGGCGCGGGCGGTGAACTCACCCTGGAGGCGCTCACCGTCGAGGGCGGCCTCACCACGGCCGACGGCGGGGGCATCCTCGTCCAGAACGACGGGGCCCTCACCGTGGACACCAGCCTCATCACCGGCAACACCGCCGCCGGGGACGGCGGCGGCATCGCCGTCGACAGCGGCGGCACGGCGGCCCTCACCAACACCTCCGTCACCGAGAACTCCGTGGCCGACGCCTCGGCAGCGGCCCCGTCGGCCGCCGGCAGCCCGGCCGCTGTCCCGTCCGACGCGGCCAGCGCCGCCGCCGCGCCCTCGGCGGCTGCCGCACCGTCGGCTGCCGCCAGCCCGGCAGCCGAAGCGTCCGCTGCCGCCAGCCCGGCGGCCAAGGAGTCCGCTGCCGCCAGTGCTGCCACAGACGCGTCCGCCGCCGCCACCCCGGCCGCCAGTGCCTCGGCCGCCGGCACCGTGGCCGCGGACGCTTCGGCCACCGCCGGCGGCATGGCCGGTGGCATCCTCAACAACGGCGAGATGACCATCGACGGGGGCACCAAGGCTGACGGCACCCGCAGCGCGTCCACCACCCGTGATGTGCCGAGCAGCACGAACGACGAGGACGAGAACTCGGTGACCTACCGGGACAGCCACAACAACGTCACCGGCAACGTCACCGGCAACAGCTCCACGACCACCAGCCCGGGCACCGGCACGCAGACGGTCTGGAACTTCGGCGTCCCGGACCTATTCCGGGACGCCGGGCAGACGTCCCGCACCGCGACGACCCAGCCCGAGGGGTACGCGAACGTCTCCGGCTCCGTCGCGCTGGACCGCCGTCAGGTGACCACCACCACGGGCAGCACGGCGGGCGGCGGGCTCGCCCTCGGCCTCCCGCTCACCGGGGTCGGGACCACCATCAGCGGCAACAGCCCGGCCAACTGCACGGGCAGCGCCACCGTCCCCGCCGGCTGCGTCGGCTGACCCTGCGCCCCGGCTCGTCCCGGCCCGTGCCGCCCGCCCGCTGGGAACGGGCGTCACGCCGGGCGGCGTCTGGCCGGACGGGCGGCTCCGGGAGGCGGTGATGCCGCTCCCGGAGCCGCCCCCGCGGCCCGCCGCCCCCGAGGTCAGCCGCTCCCGAGGTCAGCAGACCCCGAAGCCGTGCCCCGGGCTCGGCGACGACTCCCCTCCGCCCGGCCCGGCGCTTCCCCGGCCCGGCCCGACGTTTCCTCCGCGCGGCCCGGCCCCGGTACGCACCTCGCCGTGCGTCAACCTCTCCTCTCAGCCGTCCCCTCAGCCGTCCGCCGGACGCACCCGGTCCAGCGGCAGCCACAGCACCGGGAGCCGGCCGATGGGGCCGCCCCAGGTGCGGAGGCGTTCCAACTCCTTCTCGGAGAGCGCCCGGTCGTAGACCCGTACGTCGTCGAGCGCGCCGGTGAGCCAGGTGCGGCTGTCCGCGGACTGGCCGAGATGGACGCCGAACGTGGAGGACCGGCTCACCGTGCCCGGCACGTCCGGCGCGGTCACCTCCGCACCGTCGACGGCGAGCAGCAGCCGGCCGCCGGTCCGGCGCAGCGCGAGATGGTGCCACGCGCCGTCGTTGTGCGCGCCCGGCGTGCTCACCGTGGCCGTCGCCGCGGGCCGCGCTCCGTCGGCCGTGGTGATGAGCCCGGTGATCCGCCCGCGGGACGGCTCGCCCCGGATCCATACCTGCGGATTCCGGTTCCCCACGCCGCCCATCCACAGGAACGGCTGGTCGCCGGCGGTCGTGGTGTACCGGAACCAGAGGCTTGCGGTGAAGTCACCCGCCCCGAGGCGCAGCGACTCCCGGAAGGGCAGCCGCACCGCGTCGTCGCCGCCGTCGAACGACAGCGCCCCCTTGAACCGGCCCGCCACCTCCGCCGCCCCGCCGAGCACGGTCGCCCCGCGGGCCCACAGGGCCCGGTCCGCCGTGGTCGGGTCGGGGGCGCGGCGCGGGCCCAGCCACTCCTCGGTGAACCGGGCGAAGCGGATCTCGTCGCGGGCATCCGCCGTGCCGCCCTCGTAGAGCAGGCCGACCTCGTCGTCCGAGAGGGCCACCAGGTCGGAGTAGCCCGACCAGTCGGGGGTGACCCGCTTGCCCCGGTCGGCGCTCTCCCAGGTGCGCCCCTCGTCGTAGGACGAACGGATCGTCATGGTCCGGCGGCGGTCGGGGTCGGCGGGCGCGGAGAACAGCAGCCTGCTGTACCCGTCCCGGTCCCGGCTCCGCAGCCGCAGCGCGGCGCCCTGCACCATCGGCGTGGTGAGGTCGGGAAGGGCGCGGAAGGGCGCGGCGAAGCTCTCGCCGCCGTCCCGGCTGACGGCGTACGTCCGGTGACCCAGGTCCGTGCCGTCCTGCTCCCGCCCGTTGACGTGGACCGCGCCGTCGCTCCGTTCGAGCAGCGTCATCTCGGACGGCTTCTGACGGAACGTTCCGTCGGGGGCGACGGGCCAGGTGTCCACGGCGCCCACCCGCCAGGTCCGGCCGCCGTCGTCGCTGTGCACCAGCGCCGCGTGGTTCGCGGTGATCCGGGCCCCGTCGTGGCTCTCGGCGTTGACCCCGAACACCAGCCGTCCGGCGTGCCGTCCGCGCGTCAGCTGAATGCCGTGCACCGGGCCCGTGGCGTACCAGGAGTTCCAGGCCGGGGGCCGGATCGCCTCCGTCAGGTCCCGGGGCGGCGACCAGGTCGCGCCGTCGTCGTCGCTGTACTGGAGGTGCGGGGTGCGGTCGCAGGGCACGGCGCAGCTCAGCGAGTCGTCCCGGCCCTTGTTGTAGGTGGTCGCGACGAGGATCCGGCCGGTGCGGGTGTCCACGACGGGTGCGGGGTTGCCGTGGGTGTCACCCGCGCCGTCGTCGACGACCTGGAGCGGGCCCCAGGTGCGTCCGCCGTCCGTGGAGCGCTTCAGGACGAGGTCTATGTCGGCGGCGTCACCGCAGTTCAGCACCCGGCCCTCGGCGAAGGCGAGCAGGGTGCCCCGGACGGTCCGCACGACCGCCGGGATCCGGAAGCAGGCGTACCCGGGGTCCTGCGAGGCCTTGAACAGCACCTGCTGCTCGAAGCCGCCGGAGGCCGCGGCCGGGGAGTCCTCCGCGGCCGCGGCCCGCACGGAGACCGCCGGCGGGACGAGCAGGGCGGCGGCGAGTAAGACCCACAGCCGGCGCCACCGGAGCGGGCGTGGACGGGGTCCGGGGCGTGGACGGAGAACTGACGGCATGGCGCGTCCCTTCAGCCGATAATCCGGACATCCCACGTCCCATGTCCGGGCGTCGACGGTACGTGCCGGGCATTCCTCCTCACAAGCACCGTGCGCCCATCAGCTCGTCCGGAGTAGCCGAGGCCCCGTCGGGCACGGGGGAGGCGGTGCGGCCGGGACGGTGGACAGTTCGGCGAAGGCGCCGGTGAACGCGAGCCCGGTGCCCCGGTCCCCGACGGAGAGTCCGTCACGCCGGCGCAGAGCGCGGCGACGGTCCCCGCCACATCCCCGCCGCGCACCCCGGGCAGCGGCGCCCCGCCGCGCACCCGTTGCACGGACGGCAGGGACACCCCGATGGCCTCGGTGCGGATCGGCAGCTCGCCGACCCGCTGGGGCGGCTGGTCACGGGTTCGATGACGGGGGTTCCTGACGGCGCTCGAAGCGGTAGCGTTCGATGACGCCCGGCCCGGTCGATCCGCATCAACTGCACAGCTGCCAACCGCACAGCTGCCAACTGCACAGCTGCCAACTGCACAGTGTCATCGGTGTCATTCATCGATGTTTTGACGTCTCGTCATGCTGAGGAGCCGAAAGGCCGTCGGGATGTGCGGGCTGCGGGCGCGTGGCCCGCGGCACGGCCGCCGTAGCGGGACCGTCCGACCCGGGCGGTTACGTCGCGTGTCGGCCTCGGCGCCCCCCTCCGCCACGACGTGACGCGCCGCTCCGTACCGCTGATGCGCCCGGCCTCCCGCCGCAGCCCGCCGGCCCAGCCGTCCTCACCCACCGAAGGGACCCCATGGACACCGCGCCCCGCAAGCCCGGATCAGCCTGCCCGCTCGGTTTCGACCAGCACGCCGACAACGCCCGGCTCCGGGACACCGGCGGCGCGGCCCTCGTGGAACTCCCGGGGCAGGTGCAGGCCTGGGCCCTGGCCCGGCATGACGCACTGCAACAGGCCCTCGCCGACCCCCGCTTCGTCAAATCCCCCGAGCACTGGAGCGCGCTCGCCGAAGGCCGGGTCCCGCCGGGCTGGCCCCTGATGACCTTCATCATGAACAAGGGCATGACCACGGCCGACGGTGACGAGCACCGCCGGCTGCGCGGCCTGGTCTCGAAGGCGTTCACCCCGCGCCGCACCGCCGCGCTGCGCCCGCGCATCGAGGAGCTGACCGACGCCCTGCTCGACTCCCTCGCCGACGCCGCACCCGGCCCCGTCGACCTGCGCGCGCACTTCGCCTATCCGCTGCCGATCGGCGTCATCTCCGAACTCCTCGGCATCCCGGAGGACCGCCGGGACGCACTGCACGGGCTCTGTGAGGTCCTGGTCAGCAGCACCACTCCGCCCGCCGAGGCGATCGCCAACGTCCGCGCCCTGCACGCCGCACTCGGGGAGATCATCACCCGGAAGAGGCAGCACCCAGGCGACGATCTCACCTCGGCCCTCATCGCCGCCCGGGAGGACGGCGACCGGCTCAGCGAGGAGGAACTCGTCGGCACCCTGCTGCTGATGTTCCTGGCCGGGCACGCCACCACGCTCAACCTCATCTGCAACGCCGTACGGGCCGTGCTCACCCACCCCGACCAGCTCGCCCTGGTCCAAGCCGGCGAGCAGACCTGGGGCGCGGTCGTGGAGGAGGCGTTGCGCTGGGACAGCCCCGTCGGCCAGTTCCCCATGCGCTACGCCGCCGAGGACGTCGAGATCGACGGAACGGTCATCGCCAAGGGCGAGGCGGTCCTGGCCTCGTACGCCGCCGCCGGACGCGACTCCCGGGCGCACGGCCGGAACGCCGAGCGGTTCGACATCACCCGCGGCCCCACCCGGCATCTCTCCTTCGGGCACGGCGCCCACTTCTGCCTCGGCGCCTCACTGGCGCGGATGGAAGCGGAGACCGCACTGGAACGCCTCTTCCACCGCTTCCCGGCCCTGCGACTCGCCGCCGCCCCGGAGGACCTCCAGCCCCTGCCGTCCATCGTCTCCAACGGCATCCGGACGCTGCCGGTGACCTTGGGCTGAGGTGCGGGGGTCCGGGCTCTTCCTGACCGCTGATCAGGTCAGACGGTCGGCGCTCCCCCAAAGGGGCACACCTTCCTGTGTTCTGTCGTGACCCGCGCGGAGAGGGCTACGGTGGGCGAGACCGACGCCAGACCCGTGAAGGGGGACACGTCATGGCTCGCAGGCTCCGTATGGTCGGTACGAACTCAGGGAACAACGGATGCCCCACGCTCTACGAGATCGAGGGGACGGCCGAGTACCTCGTACAGGGAGACGCGGTGACCGATCCCGCCGAGCTCGCCCAGCTCCGCAACGTCAAGGACGGGGAAGCCGCTGTCACCGTTCCGCGTGAGCTGCTCGCGGTCTTCGGCCCGAAGGAGGCAGTACACGTGCCGCAGTTCATCGGTTTCGAAGAGTTCGACGGCATGTTCGAGACCTTCGAGCACACCGCATGGCGTCTGGAGTCGCGTCGGCGCTATGCCTCGGATGAGGACACCGAGACCTACCATCAGTTCGCCCGAGGCCAGGCCGTAGCGTGGGACCTTGAGGACCCCTGGTGCCTCTCGCGCCGGGAGCAGTCGGCACGGGGCAAGAGGTTCGAGCGGGTGCGCATCGTGGACACTCCAGCAACCACGGGCCAGCTGTACCTCCTCGACAACGCGCGCCGGAACGCGGCCGTGGGCGAGGACATCCGCAACCTTCCGCGGGGCACCGCGGACGGCCTTGCCCTGCCCGCTGAAGATTTCTGGATCTTCGACTCCCGGGTTGTGGCGCTGCTCGGCTTCGATGACGCCGACAGGCTGACCGGTGTCGAGTTGATCACTGACCCGGTGGATGTCCTCCGGTACTGCCAGATCCGTGACGCAGCTTGGCACCATGCGCAGCCATACAGCGACTTCGCGGCCCAGGTGACTTCGACCGCGTGACCACCGACTTCCAGCAGGCTCGGGCTTCCCTCGGTGTGCGGCTGCGTGAGTTGCGCACCCAGGCGGGACTCACCGGCCGTGACCTCGCCGCGCTGCTGGGCTGGGCGCAATCCAAGGTGTCGAAGCTGGAAACCGGCAGGCAGACTGCCACCGCAGACGATCTGCGTGCGTGGGCCGTAGGCGTCGGACGTCCCGAAGTCACTGCGGAGCTGAACGCCCGGGTGCAGGGGCTCGAATCACGCTCCCGGTCCTGGCGCCGTCAGCTCACCGCCGGCCACCGCCCGGTGCAGGATGCGCTCAGTGCCGAGTACGAACGATCCACCGTCCTGCGGGCCTGGGAAAGCGCCATGGTCGTCGGCATGCTCCAGACCGCCGACTACGCCCGTCACATCTTTACCCGGTACGCCGACCTTCATGAATCCGTGAGGGACATCGACGATGCGGTGCGTGCCCGCGTGCAGCGCCAAGACGCGCTGTACCGGCCCGGACGCACCTTCCACATCGTCATGGGCGAAGCGGCGCTGCACACGGCGATCTGTCCGCCATCCGTCCTGGCCGCCCAACTCGACCGACTGTCCGGAGTCTTCGGACTCGACACGGTGTCGCTGGGCATCGTGCCCTTCGGCGCACCGGTGAGCATCCCCCCGGCCAACGGCTTCTGGATCTATGACGAGCGGCTCGTCATCGCAGAGGACTGGCACGCCGAACTCTGGCTCAACGACGCCGACAACATCGCGCTGTACCGCAAGGTGTGGGAACTACTCAGCCGGTCGGCGGTGTATGGGCACAAGGCGCACCGACTCATCACTCGGGCGAGGGCGCAGCTCGTCCTCACGTGAGCACATCGGAGAATCACCGGCTCCGGCCGGAGAATACTCAAGAATCGGGCACGCCAGTCAGCCGAGGGCTTCCCTACGGTCCTGCTCATGGGCACAGAGACATGCAGTCTGCGGCCTGAGTGGCTGCTACCCGGAAACGTCCTTGGCACGGTCGGCGGCATGAACGCCGCCGGCGCGGTTCGGCTCATCGACTCGGCACCGCAGCCCACGGAGGCGGTCGGATGACCGACACGCCTACCTCTGAGGCCGAGGGCATCCTCGCCTCCACCGATGAGACCGCGATTCAGGACACCATCGTGCGGTCCTTGCGAACTGCCATCGGCCGGATCGACATGGACGAGCTGCGCTACCTCGAACAGCAACTCCTCGCCCACATCGCCGTTCTCTACCCCGCCGCCGACGCGGCGACCGACAAGCTCTGGCGCGGCAGCATCGCGTGGTACACCCGTCGCGCCACGCTCGACAACATCCGGCGACAGGTCGAACAGGGCCTGGGCGGCGGTCCCCTCGCCGCGCAAGTTCAGGTCTCCGCCTTGGCCCGCGACTGCCAGTGGCTCCTCACCCAGCACCGGGAAGGCTGACGTGCAGCATTTGCTCCGGGCACCCGGGCCACACCCATGAGCCCACCCTGATCGTCCCTGGTCGAGAGCGGCTCCGGCCCTGGCGCCATTCTCTACGCCTGCTCCGACTGCATGCGCATGTGCCGGCTTCGGCCCCTCGTCCCGGCCGCGAGCGGCGGCCCCGTCTACGAACGCCGCCGCACCTGACCGGGCCGTCGGCGGCGTTCCCCTTCCGTCGGCGGCCCGCCCCCTCACACCTGCCCCTGCGCCACGCCGGGGCTCCCGCCACCCAGATCACAATGGAGGCACGCCGTGAGCACCTACAGCGAGTATGAGGACAAGGCCGGGAAACGCGGCCGGAAGAAGCCGGGACCCGGCGGAGACCAGGGCAACGGGCAGACGAGCGGCTGTATGGTCGTGGCGCCGGTGGCCGGCCTCTTACTCGTCGCCGCTGCCATGATCAGCCGGAGGCAGACATGAAGATCAGAACCGAACGCACCATCGAGGACAACGGCGAGGTGTACACAGACGGCGAAGGCACCCGCTTCTTCGGCATTCCCGCCTGGAGAATCTGTCTCGTCCTGTGCGCCGCCATGCCGGTAGCACTGCTCACGTACACCTACTCGGTCCGCTGACCCTCCGTGCTCCGTCCTCCGGCCGTCCGTTTGCCACCCGTGGCGGATGGCCGGGGCCTCCTCACGTGAAGAGCCCATGGACGGATCTGAACTGGTGACATGTGCCTTGTCAGGGCAGCGCTCCACCGCTGAACTCTGCGCCCCTGAAGTGAGCGACGGCACGGAGACACACCGCCGACAGTGCGCCGCGTGCTCAGCTCAGCTTCGGTGGCCGACGGCGGGCCCTGCCCCGGCCCGGTCCGCCTCCCCGCCGTCGCCGGACGGCGCAGCGTAGGTGATCCGGTCCTCCCCGGCGTACACGTTCATCGAGCTGCCCCGCAGGAAGCCGACCAGGGTGAGCCCGGTCTCGGCGGCCAGGTCCACCGCCAGCGAGGACGGTGCCGAGACCGCGGCGAGCATCGGGATGCCCGCCATGACCGCCTTCTGCGCCAGTTCGAACGACGCCCGGCCGGAGACCAGCAGAATCGTCTGCGACAGGGGCAGTTCGCCGGACTGCAGTGCGCGCCCGATCAGCTTGTCCACGGCGTTGTGGCGCCCCACGTCCTCCCGCAGGTCGAGGAGTTCGCCCGTGGGAGAGAACAGCCCGGCGGCGTGCAGGCCGCCCGTACGGTCGAACACCCGTTGTGCGGCGCGCAGTCGGTCGGGGAGGGCGGAGAGCAGCGCGGGCGTCACCTTCAGGCGCGGGTCGTCGGCGACCGGCCAGCGCGCCGTGGAGCGCACGGCGTCCAGGCTGGCCTTTCCGCACAGGCCGCAGGACGAGGTGGTGTACACGTTCCGTTCCAGCGTGATGTCCGGGACGGGCACGCCGGGGGCGAGCTGCACATCCACCACGTTGTAGGTGTTCGAGCCGTCCTCGGTCGCTCCGGCGCAGTAGACGATCGTCCGCAGCTCCTCCGCCGCGCCGAGCACCCCCTCGCTCACCAGGAAGCCGGCGGCCAGCGCGAAGTCGTCCCCGGGCGTGCGCATGGTGATGGCGAGCGGCCTGCCGTTGAGGCGGATCTCCAGGGGCTCCTCGGCGACGAGGGTGTCCGGGCGCGTGCTGACCGCGCCGTCGCGGATCCGCAGCACACGCCGCCTGTCGGTGACCCGTCCCATGTGATCAGTCCCGTGTCGTCGGTCCCGGAGGCCGGTGCGGCCCCGGCAGTGTGGTTGCCGTGGGGCACCGGGCCGGGTGACGGCGAGGTGACCCGCGCTCTCATTGTCCTGCACCCGCGCCCGGGCCGGCTGCCCGGCACGGCGGGCGGCCCCCGGCGACCCGGCGGACCGGCGACCCGGGGACCTGGCGGACCGGCGGTCCGCCCGGTCGCCAGGTCGGGAGAGGGGCGCCGGTCCGAGAAGGGGCGCCGACCCGGGAGAAGAGTGCCGCATGACGACCGGGCGACGGGGCCGACGGCGGCGGAGGGCCCACGAGGGACGGCCCGGGCGGGGGCGGGACCGGTCCGGACCCGGGCGAGGCCCCCCCGCAAGTACGCCAGCCCGCAGCCCGCAGCCCGCAGCCCGCAGCCCGCAGCCCGCAGCCCGCGGCCTGCCGCCTGCCGCCCGAAGTCCGCCGCCCGCCGCCCGACGCGGGTGTCAGGCGCGGGGTTCGCGCCACATGGGCCACAGCGAGGGCCCGCCCGGCAGGTCCACGGTCCGGCCGCAGAAGACGAAGCCGAGGCGCTCGTACAGCGCCTTGCTCCGGGTGTTGCTCGCCTCCAGGTAGGCGGGCATCCGCTCCCGGTCGCAACGGTCCAGTGCGGAGGCCAGCAGGGCGCCACCGAGCCCCGCACTCTGGCGGCACGGAGCCGCGACGACGGCCGGAAGGTAGTAGTGCGCGGTGCCGGTGGGGTGCGCCTCGCCGGTCAACCGCGCGACGGTGACCACCCGTTCGTTGCCGGGATCGGCCGCGGCCAGGAGCTCGGCCGTCTCGTCCGTCGGCTCGCCTCCGTCGTCCCCGTCCCCGTCCCTGTCGCTACCGTCGTGGGCACCGGCATCCGGGTCGTCCGCGGTGCTCCCCGTTCCGTGAGCCTCCTCGGCGGGGACCGGCAGCCACAGAGCGGCAGCCGACACGTCCTCGCTGACGTCGACCCACCCCTCGCGCAGCGCCGCGTCCAGCATGACCCCGAAGAACCGCGGATGCGCGGTGCGCCGGTGCGTCTCATCCGGGAACACCCAGCCGCTGACCGGGTCGTCCATGAACGCCTCCCCCAGCAACCGGGCTATGGCATCCCGCTCTTCCGGGCGGGCGCGGCGGATCGTGGGCTGGGCGGCGGTCGGCTGGTCCATGGGCGTCTCCCTGTGCTGCGGGGCCGGTCCATCGGCGCGTACCGACGGTCGTCCCGGCCCACCAGTGGTCGTTTCCGGTCCGGCGACAGGCGGTCGTCTCCGGTGCGGACGGGGCGTCTCCGGCGGTGGGGTGAGGGCCAGGGAAGGCGCGTCCTGAAGCCCGTTCCGCCGGGCCGTGCTGTGAAAAGCGCCCTCAGACTAACTGTGGTGATATCAGGCCCCGTTGAGCGGTCGGATCCAGCCGGTTCCGCCTGCACGCCGGGCCGGACACGTCGGCCTTCCCGGCCTCCGGCGGCGCGGACAGGTACAACACAGGCCAGCGGACCCGCAGGCGGACGCACGGCAGCCCGGAGGTGTCCACTGGCAGGCAGACGAGCAGGCAGACGAGCAGACAGGCATGCGGAGCGGCGGGGCAGGCCGGGGTGGCCGGTTCGCCACCCGGAGTGACCTCACTCATAGTTGAACCAGGGCATGTATCGCTATCCACCGGCCATGATTACCGTCCAGTAGGACCAGTGAGCGCCACCCCTCCCGTCTGTGCAACGAGAGCGGAGAATTCGATGGCACCGACAGCTCCGAAGCTCACCCTCAAACCCGGAACCGCCTGGTCGGACGCCTGGCAGCGCTGCCTCGCGGCCGCCCCCGAGGCCTTCCGTGAGGACCGCGTACTCAACCTCTGGAACGGCGCCTGGCAGGCCGACGGGCACCCGCTCCCCGCCACCACCCCCGTCGACGGAACCCCCGTCGCCGGACCGCCCCGGCTCGACTCCGGAACCGCCCGGGCGGCCGTACGTGCCGCGCTCGACCGGCACCGCGCCTGGCGGGACGTTCCGCTGCCCGAGCGCCGGGCCCGGATCACCGCGGCCCTCGACGCCCTCGCCGACCACCGCGACCTGCTCGCCCTGCTCCTCGTCTGGGAGATCGGCAAGCCCTGGCGGCCGGCCCGGGCCGACGTCGACCGCGCCGTGGACGGCGTCCGCTGGTACGCCGACGGCATCGAGCCCATGCTGGACGGCCGCACCCCGCTCGACGGCCCGGTCAGCAACATCGCCAGCTGGAACTACCCGATGAGCGTGCTCGTCCACGCCATGCTCGTCCAGGCCCTCGCCGGGAACGCGGTCATCGCGAAGACCCCGACCGACGGCGGGCTGGCCTGCCTCACCCTCGCCTGTGCCCTGATCCACCGCGAGGGCATCCCGGTCACCCTGGTCAGCGGCAGCGGCGGCGAGCTGTCCGAAGCGCTCGTCCGCTCCCCGGAGATCGGCTGCGTCTCGTTCGTGGGAGGCCGGGACACCGGGGCCCGGGTCGCCACCGCCGTCGCGGACCTCGGCAAGCGGCACATCCTCGAACAGGAGGGCCTCAACGCCTGGGGCATCTGGGAGTACAGCGACTGGGAGGGCCTCGGCCGGCACATCCGCAAGACCTTCGACTACGGCAAGCAGCGGTGCACCGCGTATCCCCGGTTCGTCGTCCAGCGCTCACTGTTCGACGCGTTCCTGGCCACCTATCTGCCGGCCGTGCGCTCCGTACGCATCGGGCACCCGCTCGCCGTCGCCTCCCCCGGTGACCCGCTGCCCGAGCTGGACTTCGGCCCGCTGATCAACGCCGCCAAGGCCAAGGAGCTGACCGACCAGGTGGCCGAGGCGATCGACCGCGGCGCCGTACCGCTGCACCGCGGCGACCTCGCCGACGGCCTGTTCCTCCCCGGACAGGACACCTCCGCCTACGTCCCGCCCGTCACCCTGCTGAACCCGCCGACCGGCTCGCCGCTCCACCACGCCGAACCGTTCGGGCCGGTCGACTCCATCGTCCTCGTCGACACCGAGGCCGAGCTGCTCGCCGCCATGAACGCCAGCAACGGCGCCCTGGTCGCCAGCCTCTCCTGCGACGACGAGGAGACCGCGGGCCGGCTGGCCACCGAGATCCGCGCCTTCAAGATCGGCCTGGGCAAGCCGCGCTCCCGCGGCGACCGGGACGAGCTGTTCGGTGGCTTCGGCGCCTCCTGGCGCGGTGCCTTCGTCGGCGGGGAACTGCTGGTCCGGGCCGTGACCCAGGGGCCGGAGGGGGAGCGCCCGCCGGGGAACTTCCCGGACTACCACCTGATGCCGGAGTGACGTGATGGTGCCGGGGTGGCGTAGTGATGTCGAGGTGACGTGGGGACGTGTGACGTGGTGGTGCCGGGGTGACGTCATGCCGGAGTGACGCAGTACCGGCATGGCGCGATGGTCCGTCCGACGGATCCCGGAGCGTCGATCGGCTCAGCCGATGCCCTGCCGGTCGGGATGCATCGAGAAGTCCTGCTCGGCGGGGTCCGGAAGGGCGCGGGCCACGGCCCGCCCGAGGAGCGTCCGGTGCCGCAGCAACGGCTCCCGGCGCCCCTCGGGCGCGAGCCGCACCAGATCGTCGAGCACCGCGACCAGGCGCCGCGACACCTGCGGCGCCGCGGCCCCGGCGTGCCGGATCTCCACCAGCCCCACATCCACCAGATCGGCCCAGGTCGGCAGCGGCTGCACCAGCCGCAGGACGCCCTCCCGGTCCCTGTGGTGCACCCCGTCGCCCAACGGCCGTCGCATCAGCACCGCCAGCAGCTGGTGGATACGGTCGAGTGCCTGCACCGCCGTGCTCGGATCGTTGACGGCGGGCGACAGGGCCCGCAGCGCGATGTCGGACAGCTGTCGCAGCCCGTATCCGGGGTCCTGGTGGAAGGTGCGCTCCACCCCCACCTGGAACGCGGTCCGCACACGCCGCCCGGTCGGGGCCGGACCGCCGTGCACGGTGCAGACCGGGGTGCCGGGCACGATGAAGTCGCCGATCCGCGGCTCCAGCCGGAGGACCACCCCGTGCCGCCGGGCCAGCCGGACGAGCCGCCCCGCGTTCACGCTCCGCAGCACCCCGGCCGGACCGGAGTACACGATCCGCCCACCGCCCTCCGGCACCCCGGCCCGGTCCTCACCGCCGTCCGGACCGCGCGACCCGGGCCGGCCGTGCTCCCCGTTTCCGGGCCCCGGCGGTCGGGGCCCGGAAACGGACGGCTGTGCCGGGGCGCCGGGCGGCCGCGACCGGGAATCGCCCGGAAGCGGTCCGGAACCCGATGGAAGCGCCCCGGAGTCAGCATCCGACGGATACGGACCGGAGCCCGATGGAAGCGGCTGGTCGCGGAGGGCGGCCAGCGACTCGCGGGCCACCCGGTCGATCACCTGGTGCACCCGCATGAGGCGCAGGATGGCGTGCACATACGCGATGAACAGCAGCAGGCTGACCATGACCAGCACCAGGCCGACGACACCGGACACCACCGGCACCGAGGTCGCCGTCCTGGGATCGTTGTTCCCCTCGTTCTCGAACTGCACCAGCAGCGTGAAGGCGAACGTGGCGAGGAAGACCGCGAACGTCACCCGGGTGATCCGGCTCCGGATGTAGAGGCGCAGCACCCGTGGCGAGAACTGGTTCGCCATCTGCAGCGCGACCAGCGAGATCGAGAAGACCACGCCGATGAAGGTCAGCATGGACGACCCGACGGTGTTCAGCAGCGTCTTGGCGTCGTCGGAGATCTTGAGCAGGTCGTCGATCTCGTCGGTTTCGCCCGCGTCCCGCAGGACGTCGATCAGCCAGGCGTCGGCGGCCGTGGTGAGGAGCGCCAGCACGATCGCGCCGAGCAGTCCCACCACCGGAGCGAACCAGAACGCCTCCCGCAGCCACTCACGCAACGGCGAGAGCCGTCTCATCCGTCGTCGGCCCGCCACCTCGGTCACATCGTGTGTCACATCGTGCACTGTAAGTGCACAGCGCCGAGATGCTCCACGACGGCCCGTCGGAGCCCGCGCCCCCGGCGCCGGGCCGACCCCCCGGACCTCGGGATACGCAGGTGAAAGCACCTCCGGACCCCTGGTATCGTTACTCCTGTCGCCGCGGGGAACTGCGGCACGACACCTTGTCCGGGTGGCGGAATGGCAGACGCGCTAGCTTGAGGTGCTAGTGCCCTTTATCGGGCGTGGGGGTTCAAGTCCCCCCTCGGACACTTACTCCGAATACGGCGGACCGTGACTCGAGCAGTCGCGGTCCGTTTCGTTTGGCGGCTTCAGGCGAGGGTGCTGCACGTGACGGCGCTCCATGCGACGGCGCTCCATGTGCCGACGCTTCGTGGGACGGTTCGCGCGGCGACACCACGGGATGCGGAACCGCGCGGGAGAGCCCGCCGGGCACCTCCGTGACCGATCGGCCATCGGGCGCGCGGCGTCGATGACAGGATCGGCTCATGACGACCGGTGACTTCGAGCTGACCATGGATGAGCTGCGCGTCGTGGCGCGCTACGCGGCGGAGAGCGCTCAGGAAGTCCTTCCGGTGTTCGAGGAAGCCGTCCCCGGTGACCCACGGCCTCGCGCGGCCGTCGACGCCGCCTGGGAATTCGTGAACGGCGCGAGAAGGACCAAGCTGCAGCGCGTCACCTCGTTGGACGCCCACCGAGCCGCGAAGGAAGCGGACACAGAAGCCGCATGCCTCGCCGCGCGCGCCGCCGGCGACGCCGCAGCTGCCGCGTACCTCCACCCGATCGCGAAGGCCACCCAGGTGGGCCACATCCTGCGCGCGGCCGCAAACGCGGCGCGCGTGGCCGAGTTGGTCGCGGGCGACGACCCCGAAGCCGGAGACAAGAGCATCGAACAGGCCCGCCAACGCGCAACGCCGGCCCTACGGGACGTCCTGAGCCGGTACCCGGCCGCACCGAACGGCAAGGGCCGCGTCGCCCAGCTCATGAGCGCCTTGGATACTTCCTTGCGCATGTCACGCTGATATCAATCTTCCATGAGCCCGATCAGTTCTTGGCGCCGGTCCGCCACACAGCTCGTCCACCGCGCGCGTGTCTGATCCTCGCCGTCCAGCCACTGGGCACGCGGCAGGTCTTCCGGCGGGGTGTCGTCCGCCATCAGATACGACAGTTCCAGCAGGTAGGCGAACTCTGCCCCGCGGACGTGGGCCCGAAGGCGTTCGCGGGCGTCACCCAGTGCGGCTTGGTCGTCCAGGACCGCGGCGTGGAAGCACTCGGCCAGACGCGCATAGGCGGCTGACGACGTCAGGCCCGTGCTCTCGGCTTCGGCAGCCACCGAGGCCGCGCGCTGCGGCAAGCCGGGATCGGCTCCGGCATCGCACAGCAACTCCGCGTTCTGCCGCTGCAGATCGGCCCAGCGCGCTGTGACCCCCCGCAGCAGATCCGCGCTGCGGGCGATCTGCTCCCGGGCCCGGGTCCGGTCCCCGAAGGAGGCGGCGAACGCCAGACAGGCCTGGGCAAGCGCTGCCTCGCCCCGTTCGCCGGCGGACTCGGCATCGTCACGGCCGCGAGCGTACCCGGCGCACGACAGTGAGATCCGGCCCTGTGGCCACCACAGGTCACCCAGCGTCCTGGATCGCCGTCCACGCGTTCCCAGGTGGTCGATGGCATTCTGCACGTCCGGAAAGTGACCCAGCCTGCGAGCCAGGTGGAGCAGACCTCTCGACGCGTCGAGAGCCATCCGCCCGCCTCCCTCGGCCACTGAGCGCATGCCGGCCATCGAGGCGTCGAACCGCCCGAGGTCCCGGTCGCACTCGGCCCGGAAGTACTCGGCGATCTCACGCAGGTGAGCCGGCAGGGACCCGGAGCCGAGGACTTCACTCAGGGCTGCCGACGTGAGCTCCCGGTGCTGACGCTGTCGTCGGGCGACGGCAGTCAGTGTCGTGGCCAGGGCTTCCGCCGCTCCGGAGCCCACTGGCGAGGGCTGGATTCTGCCGTCGGCGTCGGCGCTGCACGCCGTGGTTCGGCGCGGGATCTCCACCGGCTCCCAGATCATGCCGTCGACATACGCGTACGCGGCATCGGCCAGCCAGTCGAGGTCGAGCGCATGGTCCCTCGCCAAACGCAATCCCTGCTGGAGGCAGGCCACCAGCCGGGCACGGTCTCCGCTCTCCCGGGCCTGCCGGAACTCGCTTCCCAGTGCGGTGAAGGCGCGCTGCGCGGCCCGCTGCCAGTCGGCCTCGCTCCACCGGTCCTCGCTCGTGGAGTCCGCGTCCCGGACGGCGGCGCGAACCAGACCGTGCAGGGAGTACGGCCACGGCGCGGCATGGTCCGTGTCGATGAAGGGGCGGTCGACCAGCTGGAGAGCGGGGGCATCGCGGTCCAGGCCGGCTGCTGCGGTCGCCAGTGGCACCGAGAAGGAATCCAGCAGGCTCACCGCACGCAGCACCTGTCGCTCCGGCGCGGTGAGGTCCCGGAAGGTCCGCGCCACCAGCGCCGGAAAGTCGTGGCTGAAGTCATCGGGCCGAGGAGTGTGGCCGCGGGCATGAAGGTCCAGGAACCGCATCACCGCGAGGTCGAGATAGAGCGGCAGGCCGTGGGAGCGCGCCACGATCGTGCGGCGCGTGCTCTCCTCCATGAACGGCCGCTCGTCGAGAGTGAGACGTCGGCAGAGATACCGCTCCGCGTCCTCGGCCGACAGGTAGCCCACTCGGTGCTGCCTCGGCTCGGCCGTCGTCTGCGCCCCCAGATGTGGCCAGTGCCGCTCTCCCGCCCAGTCCAGCTGACCTTCCAGATGTTCGTCGTCCCACTGCAGACGGTTGCGCCCGGTGATGACGAACAGGGTTCCGGGCATCAGCCACACCATGCGCTGGATCAAGCGCTCCAGGTCCCGGTGGGTCCGGTCGCCCACGTCCTCGAAGGTGTCCAGCAGCACGACCAGCGTGGCGTTCTCCTGAGGCGGCAGCTGTGCGAGATCCCAGGCCAGCAGGTGGCTGTAGTAGCTGAGGACATCCTGGTCCGGGTCGGCCTCCAGCAGATCGGGAAGCCGACGGCAGGCACTGAGGAGACGCGTCTCCTCCCGGCGTTCGCGCAGAGCACGGACCGTGGCCTTGAGGCCGCTGCCGACCAGCGACCCCACGGTGCCCGGCATCAACAGGGCTTGAGCCGCATCCGCGAGGGCGGACTGCACCTGCCCGGACAGTGACATCGAGGAGGCGAACCGCTGGAAGAACGAGCGGCTGCGGAGATACTCCTCCAGCGGCTCCCCCGGATGATTGTGTTCCCAGTAGCGTCGCAGGGCGAGGTCGAAGGCAGGCATCGGGCGGCCCAGTTCCGCGACGGCCAACCGGAGCGACAGCACCAGGGACTCGAAATCGACACCCGATGGGGCAGCGAGGTCCACCCTCACCGGAATCGCCCGGCCCAGCTCGGGATCCAGGGCCGGCCACTGCGCCGTGGCTTCCCCGTCACCGGTCAGGTGGTGCACGATCTGCCGGGACAGCGTGGTCTTGCCGATGCCTCCGACCCCGTAGAAGGCCAGTACGTTGCGCCGCGGGGCCTCCAGGTCCTCCACATCGAAACCCGAAGCGGTCGTCAGCGCTCTGACCGTCGACAGACTCTGTGTCACCGCGGCCCATTCGCTCTCCCGGTCGGCGAACACATCGACCGCTTTGAGATCACGGTTGTTGGACCGGAATAAGGCGCGAAGATCGGATCGCGACATGAAGCCCCCCGGGTGGCGGTGTCGCCCACGGTCGGCGACGGGGCGGCAGCGGCAGAGACGTACAGCTCGGACCAACCGTAGTTCAGAAAAGTGGAGTTGGGCCCGGCCGGCTCGATGGAGCCATCCGCACTTCGCACATCGCGCCGGAGATCCATCGCCTGCTCTGTCCGCCGGGAGGAATGGCCTCCGGCAGCCGGGACGCCGAACGATCTCGTGTCGGTGTCACCCGCCAGGCGGGCAGAGTCAACTCGGCGGCCGCGCGGGCTCCCCACCGTGCCGCCGATGGGCTGACCAGGGCGTAGTCGGCCGGTCACCCTCGGGGCTTACCCGCGGAAACCCCTTTTCCTGCAGTGAGTTCTGCATCACTATGGGCACTCCTGTTCCCGGCAGTTACACCCATGAGTGCACTTGCGGCGGCGCAGCGGAAAAACCGAACGAATGGCATGAACGAGGGGTCGTGCGGTGCCCGAGCTCCACCCGATCGACCGGAACAACGACCGAAGCTCCGTGGGCGAGGGGTCCGACCACCCCGGCCTGTCGGACTCCGAACTGACCGAATACGTACGGGCCGGCGCGCCGACCGCCGAACCCGCCATGCAGGAACTCCGTCGGCGCCACCTCCCCGCCGTCCTCACCTACGCCCGCCTGTGCAGCAGAAATCAGACCGCCGGGAATCAGCTTGCCGCCCAGGCGTTCGCGCTCGCCTGGCCCGAGGTGCGCAGGGGCATCGGTCCGCGCGGGGCGTGGCGGCACTATCTGCTGACGCTCGTTCAGCAGGCTGCGGTGACCCGGGCCGCGGGCGGTCTCCGGGACCGGCTGGACGCCGACTTCGCCGACTGGATCGACGCCACCACGCAGAGCGGGTCCGACTGGGTGACGGCCCGGCACACCGCCCTCGAGCAGCAGTCCGTCATGCTCGGCGCGTACTCCGCACTGCCCCAGCACCAGCAGGACGCCCTCTGGTACGCGGTGGTGGACGAGGAGCCGGACACCGAAGCGGCCGTGTTCCTCGGTGTCCGGCCGGCCGGGGTGCCGGACCTCGCCGCACGGGCCCTGGTGGCGATGCGTGCGGCCTATCTCCGGACGTATCTGCAGGGCACCGAGGACCGGCGGTGCCAGGGGTTCCGGCGTCTGATCGAGGCCGCCGCCCGGCCGGAGAACCCCCGCCGGAGCGAGGACCTGGAGCAGCATGTGGCCGAGTGCGCCGGCTGCCACCTCGCCCTGGTGGAGCTCACCGCGCTGGGCGCGACTCCCCGGGCGGTCCTGGCCGACGGTCTGCTCGGCTGGGGCGGCGCGGCCTACCTCGCCGCGGACCGGGTGCCGGTGCCGGCCGCCCCGGCGCCGTCGGACGGTTCGCCCTCCACCGTCACGCTCCCGGCGCAGCCCCCGGCACCCGAGGCGAGCGACGCAACCGCCCGGCAGACGTCGCACGCCGACGCGCCCTGGCAGTCCCGGGTCGAGGCGGGACGGCAGTGGATCACCCGCCCCGTACCGCTGGCGGCGACGGCGGCCGCGGTCCTGACGGCCGTTCTCCTCACCTTCGTGCTGGCCGCTTCCGACGGCCCCCGGCCGGGTGAGGCGGGCGCCGACATGGGACGGGCACCGGAACAGCCCCCCGCCGCCACCGTCACCGCGACGGTGTCGTCACCGGCGAGGACGCCGTCCCCCAGCGTCTCCGTCACCACGGCCCCGCCCAAGGAACCGTCTCCGTCCCGCACCGCCTCGTCCGCGCCGCCCGGAATCGTGCACAACTCGTTCTCCCAGGTGGTCAACGCGGCGTCCGGCCTGTGCCTCGACATCGAGGACCACGAGCTGGAACAGGGCAACGACGTGGTCACCGACCAGTGCTCGGGGACCCCCACCCAGCAGTGGCGCCTGGACTCCATCGGCCTGCTGCACAGCTACGCCGACCCGGACTTCTGCCTCGACACCCGCGGCGACGTCGACGACGGAATCGGCATCTGGACCTGCGAGTTCGTCGAGGGGGAGGACGGCGAGAACCTGCTCTGGATCTCCGACCGCGCGGGCCTCATCCGGCCGAACATCGCCCCGGACCACGCCCTCGTACCGGACGAGGGCGGACCGGGCAGCCTGCTGGACGTGAGCCCGCTGTCCGGACAGCCCGACCAGCGCTGGCACGCGGGTGCGGCGCCGTCCGACTGAGGTCCGTTCACCCGAAGAGCGGTGCGTCCGGCCGGGGCCGCGTTCGACACAGGGTGCCGGCCGGGCAGGAGAACCGAAGATCGGGTCGCGTCCCATGAGATTGTTCGGGCAGGGCGCCCGAACCCCGTCGGCCCGGGGAGATCCCGCGGACGGCTGCCGTGCGGCGCCCTCGCTATCCCGCCCGATGGGAGCACGATGACCGAGGCAGCCGGGACCATCCCGAGACGCAGTTTCAGCCGGCGGATCCTGGCCGGCGGGGCTGCCGCCGCCGCGTTCGCCCAGAGCGGCTGCACAGCCGCCGCCCCGGCCGAGGAGGCCCCGTCGCAGGGCAAGGCGGTGGGGGCCCCGACGCAGGGAAAGGCCGTGGGGGCCCGGACACAGGGAAAGGCCGTGGGGGAGGGTGAGGTCCGCCGACTGCGGCTCTACGCGGAGAAGCTGACCGACGGACGGCTGGGCTACGGGTTCGAGAAGGGCAAGGCCTCCGTCCCCGGCCCGCTCATCGAGCTGACCGAGGGCGACACCCTGCACGTCGAATTCGAGAACACCCTCGATGTCGCCACCGGCCTCCACGTGCACGGACTCGACTACGGCATCGGCGCCGACGGCACCAAGCTCAACAGGAGCACCGTGGAACCGGGTGCCACACGGACGTACACCTGGCGTACCCACGCCCCGGGCAGGCGCCGGGACGGCAGCTGGCGTCCGGGCAGCGCGGGCTACTGGCACTACCACGATCACGCGGTCGGCACCGATCACGGAACGGCCGGCATCCGGAAGGGCCTGTACGGGCCGGTGGTGGTGCGCCGGAGGGGCGACATCCTGCCCGACAAGCAGTTCACCATCGTCTTCAACGACATGACCATCAACAACACGTCGGCGCCCGACACCCCGACCTTCACGGCGACGGTCGGGGACCGGGTCGAGATCATCATGATCACGCACGGCGACGCCTACCACACGTTCCATCTGCACGGTCACCGCTGGGCCGACAACCGCACGGGCCTGCTCCAGGGACCGGACGACCCGAGCCGCATCATCGACACCAGGATCACCGGTCCGGCGGAGTCCTTCGGCTTCCAGGTGATCGCCGGAGAGGACGTGGGCGCGGGCGCCTGGATGTACCACTGCCACGTGCAGACCCACTCCGACCGGGGCATGGCCGGACTGTTCCTGGTCGCCGAACCCGACGGCACGGTCCCGGGCCACGAGGCCCATCACTAGGGCAACACTTCGGCCTGGCCGCCTCTCCGAACCCGACCCCGAACCCGACCCCGAACCCGACCCCGACCCCGACCCCGGGCCCGACCCCGGGCCCGGCCCCCGGGTTCGGGAAGGGGGCCGGCCCGGGCGCCGTCAGCTCACCCCCGTTTGATCATGTCGGCGCACTTCTCGCCGATCATCATCGTCGTGATGCACGGGTTGACGGCGGGCAGGAACGGCATGATGGACGCGTCGGCGACCCTGAGGCCGGTCACCCCCTTGACCTTGAGCTGGGGGTCGACCGGGGCCGTGGGGTCGTCCTCGGTGCCCATCTTCACCGTGCCCGCCGGGTGGTAGACGGTGTTGTGGGTCTTGCGGATGTAGTCGAACAGTTCCTCGTCCGACTGGGCGTCCGGGCCCGGGGCCAGCTCGGTTCCCGCCCAGTCCGCCAGCGGCGGTTGCGCGGCGATCTCGCGGGCGAGCCGGAGCCCGTGGGTCATCACCCGGACGTCGTGCTCATCGGTGAAGTACTGCGGGTCCACCCGGGGCTTGTCGCGGAAGTCGCGGGTGCGCAGCCGTACCGTGCCGGAGGACCGGGCGCGGGTGACGTTGGGAGTGAGGCAGAACGCGTTCTCCGTCGTCGGGTAGCCGTGCCGGTAGGTGTTCATGTCGAACGGCACCGAGCCGTAGTGGAACATCAGGTCCGGCCGGTCCAGGCCCGGCTGCGTGTCGGTGAAGATTCCGATCTCCCACCACTGGGTGGAGGAGGTGACCATCGGCTGCTTCGCCTCCCACATGATCAACCCCTCCGGGTGGTCGATCAGGTGCGAGCCCACCCCGGGTGCGTCGACCCGGACGTCCACCCCCGTCTCGCGGAGGTGGGCGGCCGGTCCGATGCCGGAGAGCATCAGCAGCTTCGGGGAGTCGATCGCGCCGCACGAGACGACCACCTCGCGGCGGGCGCCGACGGTACGGGAGTGGATCAGGTCCGGGTCCAGGTACTCGACGCCCGTGGCGCGGCCGTTGCCGTCGAAGACCACCCGCTTGGCCCGCACCTCCGTACGGACCTCCAGGTTCGGCCGCTTGCCGAGGATCGGGTGCAGGTAGGAGACGGAGGCCGAGGAGCGGGTGCCGTCCTCGCGGGCGTTGATCTGGAACCAGTGCGCTCCCCGGATCACCGTGGTGCCGGTGTTGAACGGGGTGGTGGGGATGCCCGCGGCGGCGCAGGCCTCCAGGAGGGCGCGCCCGCAGGGGTCGTTCGGCGGAACGTTGCGGATGCGCACCGGGCCGGACCGCCCGTGGTGGTCGCCGGGCTCGTCGTTGTTCTCCAGCCGCTGGTAGAGCGGGAAGCACTCGGCGGCGCTCCAGCCGGTGCAGCCCATGGCGGCCCACTCGTCGAGATCCTCGGCCGGGGCCCAGAAGGCGATGGCCGAGTTGTGCGAGGAACAGCCGCCCAGGACGCGGGCGCGGGCGTGCCGCATGAAGCTGTTGCCGTTGACCTGCGGCTCGATCGGGTAGTCCCAGTCGTAGCCAGACTCCAGCAGCGCCATCCACTTCGTCAGCTGGAGGATGTTGTCGTCGCCGACGTCCGACGGACCGGCCTCCAGCAGGCAGACGCTGACCTCCGGATCCTCCGTCAGGCGGGCCGCCACGACGGATCCGGCGGTCCCGCCGCCGACGACGACGTAGTCGAACGTGTCCACGGGGGCTTCTTCGGGCATGGCGCTCTCCAGCTCGGTGCTCGGTGCTCAGTGCGTTCGGTTCGGGTTGCCTAGCGTCGGGTTGCCTTGCGTGGGGTGGCCGTGTGTCGGGTGGCGGCCTTGTGTTGGGTGGCCGTGCGTCGGGTTGCCTTGCGCCGTGCGGCCTGGCATCGGGTTGCCCGGCAGCGCGTCGAGGCGCACGGCGAGGTGCGTCGTGGCGAGGTACAGGGACGAGGCGCGGGTACGGGGGCGCGTCGTGTCGAGGTACGGGGCGGGGGTACGTCGGGTCGGAGTCGGGCGGCCGGGACGAGGCCCGTCAGGTGGCGGGGTTCTGCGGTTCGCCCGGCCCCGTCGCCCGGTGCTCGGCCAGGACGCCGGTGCGGTGCCGCTGGATGAACCAGTAGTAGAGGAAGCCGCCGCCGGCCACGATGCCGATGAAGACGAAGGCACCCCAGCGCAGGTACCAGTGCTGCGGACCGGTGGCGTTGTAGACCTCCGCGCGGGGCCAGGCGAGGTTGAGGGCCATCGCGCCGCCCCACAGCACCGCCAGGATGTTGACCGGCAGCCCCCAGCGGCCGAGCGAGAAGCGGCCCTTCGCCGGCGTCCACTTGCCGCGCAGCCGCTGGACCAGGAGAGGCGCGGTGACCAGCAGATAGGCCAGATAGATCATGATGACCGCGATGCTGGTGATCACCGAGAAGATCTGCGGCTGATTGATGTTCAGCACCAGGATGAGGATTCCGATGATCCCGATGACCACGGCCGGTACGACCGGGGTCTGGAAACGCGGGCTGACCCGGGCGAGCTTCGAACCGGCGGGCAGGTTGTTGTCCCGCGCCATGGCGAACATCAGCCGGATCCCGGCGGCCTGGACGGCCAGTTCGCAGACCGTGATCGCGATGACCACGCACCACAGCACGATCTCCCCGATCGTGGAGCCGAGCGTGGCGAGGACCACGTACTGCAGGCCGTCCACGGACAACTGCTTGGCCTGCAGGTTCGGCACCGACATCAGGGCGAAGAGCAGGATGAGGCCGCCGATGAGGAACGAGGCGATCAGCGCCCGCAGGATGGCGCGGGGGGCGTTCCGGCCCGGGTCGAGGGACTCCTCGCCGAGCGAGGAGGCCGTGTCGAAGCCGTACATCACATACGCCGACGCCAGCGACGCCGTCAGGAACGCGCCGAAGTAGCCCAGGGTCTGCCCCTCGCCCAGCCCGTAGGTGTCGGTGAGCGTCTCGGCCGGGCCGCGGGTGATGTGCGCGGCCAGCAGGAGGATGAGGACGATGGCGGCGACCAGCTCGATGAAGACACCGGCCGAGTTGATCCGGGCCATCAGCTTCACCCCGTAGGCGTTGACCAGGGTGGTGAAGAGGATGAGGACGGAGCCGAGGAGCACGGCGTTGGCGGCCGCGTCGTTCTCCCCGGTGCCGTCACCGACGAACTGGAAGAAGTCGTCGATCTGCGGCAGCGTGATCTGGTAGGCCAGCGCCACGGCCGCCAGGGACACCATGGTGGCCGTCATCATCATCCAGCCGCCGAGCCAGCCGATGTGCGGCCCGCCCATCGTCTTGGACCAGTTGTAGACCGATCCGGCGACCGGATACCGGGCGGCCAGCTCGCAGAAGCAGAGCGCCACCATGAGCTGGCCGACGAAGACCATGGGCCAGGACCACCAGTAGGCGGGCCCGCCGTGGCTCACACCGAAGTAGAACAGCTGGAACGTGCCGGTCAGGATCGAGATGTAGCTGACCCCGGCGGCGAAGGTGTGGAAGTTGCCGAGGGTGCGCTTGAGTTCCGGCTTGTATCCGAGTTCGGCGAGCGAGGAGTCGTCGTGGTCGTGGTCGTGGTCGTGGTCGTGGCCGCCGGGCCGGTCGCCGGAGCCGGCCGGCTCCGCGGCGGTCACGCGAACCACCTCTGGGGCCGCGGCGCGGTGTTCCGCCAGATGTGTTTGGGTTCCTGGTACTCGGCCAGCCCGGCCGGTCCGAGTTCGCGGCCGACGCCGGACTGCTTCATGCCGCCCCATTCCGCCTGCGGTACGTACGGGTGGAAGTCGTTGATCCAGACCGTCCCGGCGCGCAGCCGGGAGGAGACCCGCTGGGCCAGCTCGCTGTCCCGGGTCCACAGCCCGCCCGCCAGGCCGTAGACGGTGTCGTTGGCCAGCGCCACCGCCTCGTCCTCGTCGCGGAACCGCTCCACGGTCATCACCGGGCCGAACGACTCGTCCCGCACCACCGACATGCCCGGTGTGCAGTCGTCGAGCACGGTCGGCAGATAGTAGAAACCATTCTGCAGAGCGGCGTCGTCCGGGCGCCGTCCGCCGCAGCGGAGCACCGCGCCCTCGGCCAGGCCCGCCGCGACATAGGACTCGATCTTCGCGCGGTGTTGTTCGGAGATCAGCGGGCCGGTCCGGGCGTTCTCGTCGAACGGGCCGCCGAGCGGGATCTCCCGCGCCCGCGCGACGACTTCGTCCACGAACGCGTCGTGCAGCTCCTGCTGGACGAGCAGCCGCGCACCGGCCGAGCAGACCTGCCCGGAGTGCAGGAAGACCGCCATCAGGGCGTAGTCGACGGCGGTGTCGAAGTCCGCGTCGGCGAAGACGATGTTGGGGTTCTTGCCGCCCAGCTCCAGCGCGATCTTCTTCACGGTGGGCGCGGCGGCCGCCATGATCCGGCGTCCGGTGACGAGCCCGCCGGTGAACGACACCAGGTCCACCCGTTCGTCGGTGGTGATCGGTGCGCCGACGGTGGCCCCGGACCCCAGCAGCAGATTGCCGGCGCCCGGCGGCAACCCGGCCTCCTCCAGCAGCCGCATCAGCAGGATCGCGGTGTGCGGGGTGAGCTCGCTCGGCTTGAGGACGAAGGTGTTGCCCGCGCCGAGGGCGGGCGCCACCTTCCAGGCGGTCTGCAGCAGTGGGTAGTTCCACGGGGTGATCAGCGAACAGACGCCCACCGGCTCGTGCACCACCCGGCTGTCCACCGCCGGGTCGCCGGTGTCGATGACCCGCTCGGTGCCGCCCGCGCAGACCAGGTTGCCGAAGTAGCGGAAGCAGTTCGCGATGTCGTCCATGTCGATTTCGCTCTCCACCAGCCGCTTCCCGGTGTCGAGGGACTCGGCCCGGGCGAAGTCGGCCTTGTCCCGCTCCAGGAACTCCGCCACGCGGAGCAGCAGCCGGCCGCGCTCGGCGGCCGGGGTACGGGGCCAGGGGCCGCGGTCGAAGGCGTCCCGCGCCGCGGCCACCGCGGCGGCGGCGTCCTTGGGACCCGCCTCGTCCACGGTGGCGACCGGCGTGCCGTCGGCCGGGCAGCGGATTTCGCGTACCTGCCCGTCGACGGCGGCCGTCCACCGGCCATCGATGAAGAGCTCCGGCATTTCAGGATTCCTCCGGCTCTGCCCCGGTTCCCCGGCCGACGGGGCTCGGCCGGCTGCCGTGACGACGCGTACCCGGGAGATTGTATGTGGTGGATGTCACATATGCGCGAAGCTGTTGATCGGATGTTGAGTGTCCGTTGATCGGGGCTCAGCACAGTGGATGCCATGTTGATCGAGATCAGCGGCCCGGACGGCCGCACCGAGCCCGAGTGGCGGGAGCGGGCCCTCTGCGCCCAGACCGGGCCCGAGTTCTTCTTTCCCGAGGCGGGCGGCTCCACGCGGGAGGCCAAGCGGGTCTGCCTGGCGTGCGAGGAGCGAGTCCCGTGTCTGGAGTACGCGCTCGCGAACGACGAGCGCTTCGGTGTATGGGGCGGCCTCTCCGAGAACGAGCGGCGCAGGCTCCGCGCCGGCTGACGCCGGAACGATTTGGTGCCACGGCCATGAGCGCGTAGAGTCGGGTTCACCGACGCGGGGTGGAGCAGCTCGGTAGCTCGCTGGGCTCATAACCCAGAGGTCGCAGGTTCAAATCCTGTCCCCGCTACTACGACAGCAGGCCCGGTGCTTTTGCACCGGGCCTGCTGCTGTGTGTGGCCGACTCGCCGCGACGTCGGGTGAAGCGCCCTGCCGGATGAGGGCCGCCGGAGACGGCTCGGCCCCGCTCCGGTGGGGGAGCGGGGCCGGCCGTGTCGCGGTGCGGGGCGTGCCGGGCGTCAGGAGGCGCGGGCGGCCCGCCGGGCCAGCAGGGCCTGCCGGCGCTCGTCGAACTTGGTCGCCTGGTCGTCGAGTCCGCCCATGAACAGGCCGAGCTCCTCCTGGGCCTTCAGGCCCTCGGGCCCGAGGCCGGAGATCTCCAGCACCTTCAGGAAGCGGAGCACCGGCTGCAGTACGTCGTCGTGGTGGATCCGCAGGTTGTAGATCCCGCCGATCGCCATCCGGGCCGCCGCGCGCTCGAAGCCGGGCATGCCGTGACCGGGCATCCGGAAGTTGACGACGACGTCCCGGACGGCACACATCGTCAGGTCGGGGGCGAGCTCGAACGCCTTCCCCAGCAGATTGCGGTAGAAGACCATGTGCAGGTTCTCGTCGGTGGCGATCCGCGACAGCATCCGGTCGCACACCGGGTCGCCCGAGTGGTGGCCCGTGTTGCGGTGCGAGATGCGGGTCGCGAGCTCCTGAAAGGCGACGTAGGCGACCGAGTGCAGCATGCTGTGCCGGTTGTCGGACTCGAAGCCCTCCGACATGTGCGACATCCGGAAGCGCTCCAGCTCGTCCGGGTCCACGGCGCGGGAGGTCAGCAGGTAGTCCCGCATGACGATGCCGTGCCGGCCCTCCTCGGCGGTCCAGCGGTGGACCCAGGTGCCCCAGGCGCCGTCCCGGCCGAAGAGCGAGGCTATCTCGTGGTGGTAGCTGGGGAGGTTGTCCTCGGTGAGCAGGTTCACCACCAGGGCGGTCCGGCCGATGTCGCTGACCTTGGACTGCTCCGGCGACCAGGGCTCGCCCTCCATGACGCCGCCGAAGTTCCGGCCGTCGCTCCAGGGCACGTACTCGTGGGGCATCCAGTCCTTGGCGACCTTCAGATGCCGGTTGAGCTCGGTCTCGACGACCTCCTCCAGCGCGTAGAGCAGCCGGGCGTCACTCCATTCCCTGGAGCCGTTGAGGGGGGCAGGGCTGATGGACAAAGCGGCTCCTGGCGTACGGGGACAGGTACTACACCTACGTAGCCGTAGGTTACGAATCCGTAGGTTAAGGCCCCGGTAAGGCGATGGCCAATGCCGGTGGAGCGGCGCCCGGCTTCGTCCCGCTATGCGTACAGATCTCGCAGCCGCACGGAGAGACAGGTCACGCAGCCCTCCAGCTTTTCGAACTCCGAGATGTCGACCGGCACCGGTTCGTAGCCGAGGCTCGCGAACAGCTCCGCGCTCTTCGGCGCGCTCGCCGCCATCAGCAGCTTTCCGCCGCCGAGCAGCACCACGTGCGCCCCGGACTCCTCGGGGACCGGGAGGAAGTGCGGGAACACCGCGGGGTCGTCGACCAGCGGGGGATGGCCGATGACCGTGCCGTCCGGCAACGCCGTCACCGCGGACTTCAGATGGAGGACCTTGCTCACCGGCACCGCGACCACCCGCGCCCCGAGCGGCTCGAAGGCGGCCCGCAGCTGCTGCACCCCCGCCGCGTTGGTCCG
Source organism: Streptomyces sp. bgisy100 (assembly GCF_057709105.1). Classification (NCBI taxonomy): domain Bacteria; kingdom Bacillati; phylum Actinomycetota; class Actinomycetes; order Kitasatosporales; family Streptomycetaceae; genus Streptomyces; species Streptomyces sp. bgisy100. Next base: position 107,697 of record NZ_JBYITE010000008.1, on the reverse strand, counting down.
GCCGCCCCGGCCCACGTAGATGGTCTCGCCGACCTTGAGGACGTCGCCGCCGTCCAGCGTCCCCGGCGCCCACACCCAGTTGATCGAGCAGCCGAGCCGGGCCACGGCCTCCTCCACGGCCGCCGTCTCCGGCTTCCGCGAGTCGGCGCCCGGGCGGGTGATCAGGGCGACGTTCCGGTGGATCACCACCGTGTCCTCGATGAAGACGCTGTCCGGGCAGTCGTGGGCGGGCTCCACCTCGAACGGCTCCCAGCCGTGCGCCATCAGCGCCTGCACATAGCCGTCCCACTGCTGCAGCGCGAGGGCCGGATCGACGGGCGACCGCTCGATATGCGTGACCAGGCCTTCCGCGAGGCGGGGGCTGGGGCGGCGGATCAGCGCCTTCTTGCTGGGCACAGGGGCTCCCTGGGGTCGGCGGACGACTGCTGGTGGCCCCATCCTGAACGTCACCCGGCGCCGGCTCCACCGTCCTCATCCGCCCAGCGGACATCATTCCCGGCATTCCTCGGATACCGGACCTCGCCCTGTCGACCGGCCGGGTGACCCGTCGGTAACCTGCCGCGGACTGACGTCTCGTCATGGAGGTGGTCGGTGTGGGCCCTTGGTCCGGGCGTGCGGCACCGCGGGCCGGTCCGGTCCGCGGCCGGGCCGGTACCGTGATCCTCGTCGCTCTGCTGCTCACCGCCGGGGCCCTGGCCGCGCTCGCCGGGGGCGGTACGGGCGACGGCGCGCCGTCGCGGTGCCCCGGCCTGCGGATCGCCTCCTGGTCCGCCGACGACCGCACCACCGGGGCGTTCGCCCGCTACGGCGACGACCCCGGCCGCCTCGACGACTGGACCGGGGGCGACGGCACCCACTCGGTGCGCCTCCCGGACGGCCGGATCCTGTGGCTGTTCTCGGACTCCTTCCTCGGCCGGGTCCACGGCCCGCCCAACCCGGCGGGCCAGCCGCACGCCTGGCGCGAGGCGCCGCCCGGCGGGCCCGCCTGGGTGCGGAACTCCGCCGTGGTGACGACGCCGTCCGGCCGGCCGGAACGCACCCTCACCGGCGGTACGGCCGCCGCCCCCGCGCCGTTGTTCCCGGATGTGTCGGCCCGGCCGCGGCACTGGCGCTGGCCGGTCCAGGCGCTCGTCGAGCCGCGGACGCCCGGCGCGGCGGAGCAGGTCGTCCGGGTCCTGCTGTGGACCCGGACCGAGGGGCCGCCGCCCTGGCTGTACGGGGTGCCCGAGGCCACCGAGGTCGCCACCCTCTCCCTCCCCGGCCTGCGGCTGGAGGGCATCGAGCGCATCCATGGGCCCGGCGGGCCGGATCCCGGCCGCCGGGTCCTCTACGGCACCACGGCCGTCCGCCGCGGCGGCACGACCTATGTCTACGGCGGTGACGAGGGCCCCGGCGCCACCCCGGCCCGGCCGTCCTCGTACGCCTATCTGGCGCGGGTGCCCACGGGCTCCCTCGCCGACCGCTCCGCGTGGCGCTACTGGGACGGCTCGGGCTGGCGACGGGATCCGGCGCGGGCGCACCCGGTGCTCGGGGACGGCGCGCGCCACGGAGTGGGCAGCGCCTTCAGCGTGGTGCGCAGGGGCCGCACCTGGGTGCTCCTCACCATGGACGCGGGGGGTCCGCGGGCGGCCGGGCTGTCCACCGTCGCCACCTACTGGGCGTGCTCACCGCAGGGGCCGTGGCGCGGCCCGGACCGCGGCTTCCGCGCGCCGCTGCCGCCCGACTCGGCGCCGGACCCGAAGACCGCGGCCTACAGCCCGCAGGCGCACCCCGAGGTGGGGGCGGGCGGCAGGCTGCTGCTGAGCTATGACGTCAACTGGCTCGGACCGGACTCCACCGCCCTCGCCCACGTCAACCGCAATGTCTCCCTCTACCGGCCGCGCTTCGTCCGCCTGCGGTTCGGCGAGACCGCCGGGGGCCCGCCGGCTCCGGTACGGGTGCCGCGGTGAGCGCGCCGGAGCCGTGCCGCGGCCCGTTGCCGTGCCCCCGTTGCCGGGGCGCCGCCCGGAGCCACCGGCGGCGCCCCGGGGTCCGTCACGCCTCGCGCAGCAGGGCGGCCAGCTCGCGGTCGAGGTCGAACTGCGCCGACTCCTCGCCCGCGGGCACCACGAGATAGGAGCGCTGGAGGAAGCGGCGCAGGTCGGCGGAGTCCATCCGGACCATGGCCGTGCCGACGGTCGCGTGGAACTCCAGGACCGTGGTGCCGGCGCCGAACGGCCGTACATGGACGTCCCCGTCGCCGGCCGGCTCCTTCAGTCCGGCGGCCAGCAGGTCGCGGGCGAAGACCCACGCCACGTCCGAACCGGCCAGCGAGGCCCGCGGCGGGAAGCAGATCCGGACGGCCAGAGGGTCGTCGCGCCGGTAGCGCAGCACCGCCGGGATGTCGAGCACCTGCGCTTCGGCGGTGATCAGACCGGCCTGGACGGCTTGGTCAATGACAGGGGACAACGCCTGGCTCCTCGCGCTCGTGTCGGGTCCGTGTCGCGGCACCGGGTGAGACGCCGGACGAAGCCATTCCGTGCATTCGAGGGGGGCGTGACCTCGGTCACGGGAAAATCAGAGGCTGTTGCGGACCTCACGGGCGAAACGGGCAGGTCCGACGGTTTCTCCACGGCCCGTCAGCACCGTGAGCGGGGCGCCGTCGAGCTGCACCGTGGGGGTGCTGGAGACCCCGCTGGTGTAAAAGGCCTTGGACACCTTCTTCACCCAGGGCATCCAGTGCTCCCGCTCGACCGCGCGGTCGAAGCCGGGGGCCCGCAGGCCGTCGACCCGGTCCGCGAGCTCCAGCAGGGTGCGGGGGGAGCCGAAGGCGTCGTCGTTCCGCGCCGGTTGGTGGGCGGAGAGGACGTGCAGATAGTCCCCGAAGGTCCGCTGGCCCCGGTCGGCCGCGGCCCCCAGCGCGTTCAGCGCGCGAGCGGATCCGCTGCCGCCGAGCGATCCGTCCAGGAACGTCGCGAAGTGGTACTCGATCTTGAACATGCCCTGGTCCGCGAGCTTCCGCATGGTGGGGCCGAGCGCGGTCTCCGCCTTGCCGCAGTGCGGGCAGCGGAGGTCGAGGTAGACCGCGAGGACGTGCGCGGCGTCGGCCTTGCCGTACACCACCGCCGTCCCCTCCCGGTTGGTGTGGGCGGGAGCGGAGACCGGTGCGCTCACCACGGGGGCGTCCATCGCCCCGGCCCGGGCGTCGTCACCGGCGCCAGCGCATCCGGCGGTCAGCACCGGCACCAGCGCGGCGGCGATCAGGGGCCACTTCTTGGCTCTCACGGACGGCCCGCTTTCCTTCGACAGATCAGGAAAAAAGGTTACCGCCGACCGGGGTGCCGCCCCGGGCCGAGCGGCACCGGATCCCCCCTTCGAACGCATGCCGCAAGGACGCCGGCCGGGTCCCGCGGAGCGGACCGGGCGGGACTCCGGAGCCCTTCGAACGCGCGTCCGCAGGGGGAGTCCGGCGGGCCGGTGGGGGAGAGGTCGTCCGAGCCTGGACCGCGCCGCGCCGCGCCGCGTCGGTCGGTCGATCGGTTGGCCGGTTGGCCGGTTGGCCGGTCGGGGAGAGGTGATCGAGGTCCGGACCGCGATCCGGGTCCGGTCCGTGCCCCGCCGCCGCCCGGGCCCTACCCGCGCGTGGTGCGGACCCGTTCGGCCTGATAGGACAGCCCCATGGGATGGACTGTGGGGGATTGGCCGCGTACCGAGGACGAGGCGGTCGCCGAGCAGCGCCGGCTGCGCGGGCTCGTCGATCTGGACAGCCCCGGCCCGGTGCCGGGCGCCGCGGGCCGGGTCGCCGGGGTGGACGTGGCCTACGACGAGAACTCCGGCCGGGTGGCCGCCGCCGCGGTGGTCCTGGACCTGGAGACCCTCGCGGTGGTGGACCGGGCCACCGCGACCGGCCGCACCGAGTTCCCCTACGTCCCCGGCCTGCTGGCCTTCCGTGAGCTGCCGTCCGTCCTGGCGGCGTTGGAGAAGCTGAGCAGCCTGCCCGACCTGGTCGTCTGCGACGGCTACGGCATCGCGCACCCGCGCCGTCTCGGGCTCGCCAGCCATCTCGGCGTCCTCACCGGCATCCCGTCCTTCGGGGTCGCCAAGACGCCGTTCTCCTTCTCCTACGAGCAGCCGGACACTCCGCGCGGCGCCTGGTCGCCGCTGGTGGACGGCGGAGAGGTGGTCGGGCGGGCGCTGCGCACCCAGGACGGGGTGAAGCCGGTCTTCGTCTCCGTCGGACACGCCGTCAGCCTCGAACACGCCTGCGCCCACACGCTGCGGCTGTCCCGGCACCGGCTCCCGGAGACCACCCGGCAGGCGGACGGTCTGTGCCGCCGCTCGCTGGCGGCAGCGGCTTCGGGCTGACGGCGGCCGCGGGCTGACGGCGGGCACCGCGTGGGCGGCCTCCGCAGGGCCGGTGGGCCGGTACCCGGGGTCCGTCCTCCGTCACCGGAGTCCGGACGAGGGGCGTGGCCCGGCGGTGGCCCGCCGGAGCGTAGGCTCGGGATCATGTTCGTACTCGAGCTGACCTACACAGCACCCCTCGACGAAATCGACGCCCTGCTCCCCGCCCACAAGGAGTGGCTGAACGAGCAGTACGAGGCGGGCGTGTTCGTCGTCTCCGGGCGGAAGAACCCGCGCGACGGAGGGCTCATCATCGCGGTGGGCGAGGACCGGGACCGGATCGAGGCCGTGGTGGCCAGCGACCCGTTCGTCCAGGAGGAGGTCTGCGCCTACCGCGTGACCGAGGTCGTCGTCACCCGGGTGGCGCCGGGATACGAGGAGTTGCACACCCAGCCGGTCGGCTGAGCCGCCCCGGTCGCGGGGTGGACGGGGCACCCCGGGTGGGCTAACTTCCGGCGCCATGAGGTTACCCAGCGAGGTGAGGCACATCGTCGCTGCCGGGCTCTGCGGGCTGCTGCTCGCGGCCTCCCCGGCACAGGCCGACGCCACCGGCGCCACAAGAGCCACCGAGACCTCCGCGACGACCGGGAGCGGCTGGCAGCTCACCGACACCGGCAGCACCGCCCGCTTCCGCGGCCTCGCCGCCGTCGGCGCGCGCACCGCCTGGGCGGCGGGCTCCCAGGGCACCGTTCTGCGCACCACCAACGGCGGACGGCAGTGGCGCAACGTTTCACCACCGGGCGCCGCCGCACTGGAGTTCCGGGACATCGAGGCCTTCGACGCCCGGCGCGCCGTGGTCCTGGCCATCGGCGAGGGCGAGGCCTCCCGCATCCTCCGCACGGACGACGGCGGGGCGAGCTGGACCGAGACCTTCCGGAACACCGACGCCCGGGCCTTCTACGACTGCATGGCGTTCTTCGACCGGCGGCACGGACTGGCGCTCAGCGACCCGGTCGACGGCCGGTACCGGCTGCTCTCCACCGCCGACGGCGGGCGGTCCTGGTCGGTGCTCCCCTCCGCGGGCATGCCCGAAGCACAGCCGGGCGACGCCGCGTTCGCGGCGAGCGGCCAGTGCCTGACCGTCTCCGGATCCCGGGACGTGTGGCTGGCCACCGGGGGCGGGCCGACCGCCCGCATCCTGCACTCCGCGGACCGCGGCCGCACCTTCGAGCCGGCCGAGTCGACCGTCCCGGCGGGCGATCCGGCCCGCGGCGTCTTCGCGGTGGCCTTCCGCGGCCGGCACGGCATCGCCGTCGGCGGCGACTACCGGCCCGGTCAGCCGTCCCCGCAAGCCGCCGCCACCAGCCGCGACTCCGGCCGCGGCTGGAACCCGTCCCGCCGTCCCCCGACGGCCTACCGCTCCGGCGTGACCTGGCTCCCGGGCGTGCGCACCGCCGCCATCGCGGTGGGCCCCACCGGCAGCGACCTGACGACCGACTCCGGCCGCAGCTGGCGGACTTTCGACCCGGGCTCCTTCGACACGGTCGACTGCGCCCCGGCCCGCTCCGCCGCGTACCGGGGGCGGGACGGCGCCACGGCACGGCGCCTCCCGGAGGCGCGGCACGCTCCCGCGGACCGCGGGCGGGTGGCGCACCGCGGCTGCTGGGCCGCGGGCGAGAAGGGGCGGATCGCGCGCCTGGCCCGGTGACGGTCGTCGGCGGCGGGGTGTTGCGTACCGCCTCTTCCAGGGGCGGGGCGGGGGCGCGGAGTGGACCCGGCGCGACCACCGCCGGCTCCACTACCGGTAGGCCGGCGGCGCTCGGGCTGTACCTGTGGAACGTGCGCCCTGTCGGCCGCCTTCGGTGAGGTGATCGCCCGTCGGACCGGGGTGCGGACGGCCGGTTCCGGCTGCCGGACGGCCGTGTCGGACGACCGGCCCGCCGGGGCCGGTTCGCCGCCCTCCGCGGCCCCGTCCGCCTCACCCCGTCCGGACGACCCGGAACGTCAGCCCCGCCGCCACCAGCCGGCCGGTCAGCGCCTCGCCCATCACCATGGCGGTCGTCACCTGGCCCCGGCCCCGGGAGCCCAGGTCGGGGAGGTCGTCGAAGGCCAGGCACAGCGCCGACTCCGCGAGCATCTTCGCCGTCTCGTCGTAGCCCGGGTCGCCGCCGGAGACCTCCGTGACCACGGAGCGCCCGCCGCCCTCCCCGACGAAGCGGACCGCGAACCAGCTGCCCGCCCGGCGGGCCGGGCTCGGCCCCTCGCCCGGCTTCCGGCGCTCCGACAGCCACTGCCGCGCCGCCGGGAGTTGCGCCAGTGCCCCGACCGCGCCGACCGCCGCCACACCGGCCACCGCGACGGGCAGCCGGGCCACCGCGGCGTGGTGCCGGTAGCGGAAGTCCGGTCCGTACCGTTCCAGCGCCGCCGCCGAACGGGCCACGATCTGCGGATCGATCGTCGGCAGCGGCAGCGCCCAGGCCTGCACGCTCCGGCTGCGCCGCGGCGGGGCCAGGGCCGCCCGCACCCGGCGGCCGGCCGCCGGGCGGGGCTCGGAGTGCCGCCGGTCCCGGGCCGCCCGCGCGGTCTCCCGCGGCCGGGAGAGCGCGGTGAGCGCGGAGGCGAAGGTTCCGCCGGAGAAGGTCGCGTTGGAGCGGACGAAGCCGTCGATCCGGATCGGCACGCCCTCGGGCAGTTGCCCGACGGTGAAGTGCACGCCCAGGTCGTGCGGTACGGAGTCGAAGCCGCAGGCGTGCACCAGCCGGGCCCCGGTCTCCCGGGCCCGCGCGTCGTACCGCAGATACATCCGGTCGACGAACTCCGGCTCCCCGGCCAGGTCGACATAGTCGGTTCCGGACTCGGCGCAGGCCGCGACCAGCGGTTCGCCGTGGATGCTGTACGGGCCGACCGTGGTGGCGACCACCCGGGCCGAGCCCGCGACGTCCCGCAGGGCGGCCGGGTCACCCGCGTCGGCGTGCAGCAGCGGCAGACCGGCGCAGGCGGGGTCGACGGCGGCCAGCCGGTCGCGGAGCCGTTCCAGCTTGGCGGTGCTGCGGCCGGCGAGGGCCCAGCGGCAGCCGGCGGGGGCGTGCCGCGCCAGGTACTCGGCGGTCAGCCCGCCGGTGAAGCCGGTCGCGCCGAAGAGCACGATGTCGTGGGCCCGCCGCTCCGATGTTCCGGTGTCCGTCACTCGTCACTCCAACGTCGTGCGCCGCTCGCCACGCCACTCCCGCGAACGGGGGAGCGCGGCGGGCGGGATGCGGCGGTCGCCTCTTGCCGTCCGTCTTCCGGGGCGGGGCGGCCGGGGCCGTGATCCTGTCGCCGCGGCAAGCTACGCAACGCTAGGGACCCCGGAGGGTGCGGTCAACAGGGAGTGGGGGCTTGTGTCGGCGCCGCTGAGGGGCGAGGCGGGCCCGCCGGCCGACTACCGCGCCCGGCGCGCCCCCACCCACCACGCCGGACAGCCGCGTCCGGCCGGGGCTTGACGAGGCGTAACGGCTCGGGCACTGTCAGTGCAGGACGTGGGACGTCCAACGTCCGTAATGTCAGCACCTGGTGATGGTTGTCGGACCGTTGGAGCCACCATGCCCCTCCCCGCCCCGCTGTCCGGCGTCGTCCCGCCGCTGTGCACGCCGCTGACCCCTGACGGCGAGATCGATGTCCGGTCGCTGCGCGCGCTGGTCGAGCACCTCATCGGCGCCGGAGTGGCCGGGCTGTTCGCGCTCGGCTCCAGCGGCGAGGCCGCCTATCTGAGCGACGGTCACCGGCGCACCGCCCTCGCCACCGTCGTCGAGGCCGCCGCCGGGCGGGTCCCCGTCCTCGCCGGAGCGATCGACACGACGACGGCCCGCGTGCTGGACCACGCACGGACCGCGGCCGGGCTCGGCGCCGACGGCCTGGTGGCCACCGCGCCCTTCTACACCCGCACCCACCCGGTGGAGATCGCCGACCACTTCCGGCGCGTCCGGGCCGGCGCCGGCCTGCCGCTCTTCGCCTACGACATCCCCGTCGCCGTGCACACCAAGCTCCCCGCCGCGACGGTGCTGGACCTCGCCGCGGACGGCACCCTCGCCGGACTGAAGGACAGCAGCGGCGACGACGGAGCGCTGCGCCGCCTCCTCGTCGCCCTGCGCCGCCGCGGACTCGACCGGACCTTCACCGTGCTCACCGGCTCCGAACTGGCCGTCGACGGCGCGCTGCTCGCCGGGGCGCACGGCGTCGTACCAGGCTTGGGCAATGTCGACCCGGCCGGATACGTGCGGCTGTACGGCCATGCCCGGGCCGGCCGCTGGGCCGAGGCCGCCGCCGAACAGGACCGGCTCGCCGCCCTCTTCGCCCTCACCGACGTGGGGGAGGAGTCCGTCATGGGCCGCAGCTCCTCCGCGCTCGGCGCGTTCAAGGCGGCGCTGCACCTGCTCGGCGTCATCGACTGCCCGGCCACCGCCGCGCCGCAGGTCCCGCTGGGGGACGCCGCCACCAAGGCCGTGTGCCGGTTCCTCGAGGAGGCGGGCCTGCGATGACCGGGCAGCCGGCCGGAGCCCCGGCCCCTTCGCGGCCGGGGGACGGGCGCGGGCTCCGCTCGGTGTCGCGCCGCCAGTGGCGGGCGATGGCCGCCGCCTGGGCGGGCTATGTCCTGGACGGCTTCGACTTCGTGCTGATCACGCTGGTACTGACCGAGATAGCCGACGACTTCGGCCTCGACCCCGTGCAGGCGGCCAGTCTGGTCTCCGGCGCCTTCGTCACCCGCTGGCTCGGGGGCGCGGCGCTCGGCGCGCTGGGGGACCGGTACGGCCGCCGGCCCGCGATGGTCGTCAGCATTCTGCTCTACTCGCTCGGGACCTTCGCCTCGGGCTTCGCCTGGGACTACACCAGCCTCTTCGTCGCCCGGCTGCTGATCGGCACCGGGATGGCCGGCGAGTACGGCGCCAGCGCCACCTACGTCCTGGAGAGCTGGCCGCCCCGGCTGCGCAACCGGGCCTCCGGGTTCCTGATCTCCGGCTACGCCTTCGGCACGGTGCTGGCCGCCGAGGTCCACCGCTGGGTCGTCCCGGCGCTCGGCTGGCGCTGGCTGTTCTGGATCGGTGTGCTGCCGGTGCTCGTGGCCCTGTGGATGCGGCGCTCGCTGCCCGAGGCCGCGGACTGGAGCGCCGAGGTGGCCGCCGCCGGAGCGCCGGTGAGCCCCTTCCGGCCGCTGTTCGCCGGGCGCACCCGGGCCGTCGTCAACTCCCTGCTCGCGGTGACCGCCGCGACCGCGCTGTTCGGGGTCTTCACGCCCGCCGGGGCAGCCGCCGTGCCCGTGCTGTCGGTGGTGGCCGCCGTCTGTCTGCTGGCCTTCGCGGTGCAGCTGGGCGGCCGGCGCGGCTGGGTGCTGTACGTGGCCCTGGTGGTGACGGTCTTCTGCGCCTTCCTCTACAGCTGGCCCGTCCAGGCCCTGCTGCCCACCTATCTGAAGACCGAGCTGGGCTACTCGCCCGGCCAGGTCACCGGTGTCCTCTTCTGGGCGGGGTTCGGCACGATGGCGGGCTGCTGGCTCGCCGGGTACGCCGGTGACCTGCTCGGCACGCGCCGCGCCTACGCCCTCGCGCCGGCCGCCTCACTCGCCTTCGTCTTCCCCGTCTTCGCGGTCCGGGACAGCCCCGCCGCGCTCGGTCTGCTGCTGTTCTGTCTGCTGGGGCTCGGTCAGGGCATCTCCGGCATCCTGCCCCGGTACCTCGCGGGTCACTTCCCGGCCCGGACCCGGGCGGCGTCGCTCGGCTTCGTCTACAACGTCGGTGCGCTCGGCGGGGCCGTGGCCCCGGTGCTCGGTGCGCGCCTGGCCGAGGGCATGCCCCTGGGCAGCGCGCTGGCGGTGCTGACGTTCGGGCTGACGGCCGTGGTGATCGTGCTGATCGGCGGCGATGTCCCGCACCGGCTGCACCGGCTGGCCGACAGCGGGGCCCGGGCGGACCATCTGCTGCCCGCGCCGATGTCGGTGCCCGGGGTTAGCTTGGGCCGTACCGGCCGGTCCGGCGAGCTGCCGGGCTGACCGCGACCCAACGACCGCCGGCCGCTCGGCCCACCGGGTACGCCTCCGGCCGGCCGACCCCGGAGGACGACATGGCCGCGGCGAAGGACCCTGCCGAGACCCGAGTGGAAGCGGCGCTGGAGGTGCGGGAGCAGGTCAGGGAGTTCGCTCTCGGGCTGCCCGGCGCGGGGGAGGAGTTCCCCTGGGGCGAGAGCGTCATCAAGGTGAACCGGAAGGTGTTCGTCTTCCTGGGCACCGGGGACGGCAGTTGGCCGCCGGGCATCACGGTCAAGCTCAGGGACGACGCGGTGCACGAGCACGCGATGACCTCGCCGGGCGCGGAACCCGCGGGGTACGGCCTGGGCCGCGCCGGATGGGTGTCGGTGCCGCTGGCCGAACGGGGCGCTCCGGCGGCCGAGCTGCTCTGCGACTGGGTGGAGGAGAGCTACCGGGTGATCGCCCCCAAGCGGCTGGTCGCCGAGCTGGACGCCCGCGCGTAGGCGCGGCCCCCGTCGACGCTCCCGCTTCGGACACCAGGGCCCGCGGCGGGGGCGCGCGGCCGGGTGGCGGGGGTGATCCGGACCACCGCGTTTCGCGGCCGCCGGGGCTTGTGCGAAGTGGAACACGTTCTTAGCATCGTTGATGTTACATCAAATGTGTCACAGTCCTGGGGGCTTGATGGGAGCATCGGGGAACGGCCCGCTGGCCGGGGTGCGCGTCGTGGAGCTGGCCGGCATCGGGCCGGGCCCCTTCGCCGCCATGCTCCTCGCCGACCTCGGCGCCGACGTCGTCCGCGTCGACCGCCCCGGCGGCTCGGGGCTGAGCATCGACCCGGCGTACGACGTCACCAACCGCAACAAGCGCTCGGTGCTGCTCGATCTGAAGTCCCCGGACGGCCCCGCGGCCGTACTGGAGCTGGTGGACCGGGCCGACGTCCTCATCGAGGGCAACCGCCCCGGCGTCGCCGAACGCCTCGGCGTCGGCCCCGACGACTGCCTGGCCCGCAATCCGCGCCTGGTCTACGGGCGGATGACCGGCTGGGGCCAGGCGGGCCCGCTCGCCGAACGGGCCGGCCACGACGTGGGGTACATCGCCATCACCGGCGCCCTCGGCATGATCGGGCGCGCCGGCGAACCGCCCGTGGTGCCCGCGAACCTCCTCGGCGACTACGCCGGCGGCTCGCTCTACCTCGTCATCGGCGTCCTGGCGGCGCTCCAGCACGTCCGCGGCGGCGGCACCGGCCAGGTCGTGGACGCCGCGATCGTCGACGGCACCGCCCACCTCACCTCGATGATCCACGGCATGGTGGCGGCCGGCGGCTGGCGGGACCGCCGCGGCGCCAACCTCCTCGACGGCGGCTGCCCCTTCTACGGCACCTACGAGACCTCCGACGGCGGCCACATGGCGGTCGGCGCCCTCGAACAGCGGTTCTACGACGAATTCGTCCGGCTCCTGGGCATCGCGGACCAAGCGCCCGCCCGCAAGGACTTCGAACGCTGGGGCGAGCTCCGCGCCCTGGTCGCGGCCCGCTTCCGGACCCGGACCCGGGAGGAGTGGACGGCCGTGTTCGAGGACTCCGACGCCTGTGTCGCCCCCGTCCTCTCGCTGAGCGAGGCGCCCCACCACCCGCACCTCGCCGCCCGCGGCACCTTCGTCGACCACGGCGGCATCACCCAGCCCGCTCCGGCACCGCGGTTCTCCGTCACCCCCGGCGTCGTCCACCGCCCGCCCGCCCAGCCCGGCGCGGACACCGCCGAGGTGGCCCGCGACTGGGATCTCCCGCACCTCACCGGCAGGGCCGTGCAGGCCCCTCAGGAGGACCGTTGAAGCGCCAGATCTTCACCGCCGAGCACGACGCCTTCCGCGACACCGTCCGCACCTTCCTCACCAAGGAGGTGCAGCCGCACTACGAGCAGTGGGAGCGGGACGGCATCGTCGACCGCGCGGTGTGGCGCGCCGCCGGGCGCCAGGGGCTGCTCGGGCTCGCGGTGCCCGAGGAGTACGGGGGCGGGGGCACCGCGGACTTCCGCTACGCCGCCGTGCTCCACGAGGAGTTCACCCGGGCGGGGGCGGCCGGTCTGGCGATCGGCCTGCACAACGACATCATCGGCCCGTACCTGACCTCGCTCGGCACCCCGGAGCAGCGGCGCCGCTGGCTTCCCGGGTTCTGCAGCGGCGAGCTGATCACGGCGATAGCGATGACCGAGCCCGGCGCCGGCTCCGACCTCCAGGGCATCCGCACCACCGCCACCGACGAGGGCGACCACTGGCTGCTCAACGGCTCCAAGACCTTCATCTCCAACGGCATCCTCGCCGACCTCGTGATCGTCGTCGCCCGGACCACCCCCGAGGGCGGCGCGCGGGGCCTGAGCCTGCTGGTCGTCGAGCGGGGAACGGAGGGCTTCGAACGCGGCCGCAACCTCGACAAGATCGGCCAGAAGTCCCAGGACACCGCCGAACTCTTCTTCCACGACGTCAAGGTGCCCAAGGAGAACCTGCTCGGCGAGCTGAACGGCGCGTTCCTCCACCTGATGACCAACCTCGCCCAGGAACGGCTGGTCATCGCCGTCGCCGGAGCCGCCGGCGCCGAGCACCTGGTGGAGATCACCACGGAGTACGTGAAGGAGCGCGAGGCGTTCGGCCGGCCGCTCGCCAAGCTCCAGCACATCCGCTTCGAGATGGCCGAGATGGCCACCGAGTGCGCGGTGACCCGGGCCTTCCTCGACCGCTGCATCGAGGACCACACCCGCGGCGAGCTCGACGCCGCGCACGCCTCGATGGCCAAGTGGTGGGCCACCGAGCTGCAGAAACGGGTCGCGGACCGGTGCCTCCAGCTGCACGGCGGGTACGGCTACATGACCGAGTACCGGGTCGCCAGGGCCTTCACGGACGGCCGTATCCAGACGATCTACGGCGGCACCACCGAGATCATGAAGGAGATCATCGGCCGTTCCCTGCTCGACTGACCCCAGCACCTCTCCCGCGGACCGGACCCCAGGACCGGTCCGCGCCCCCTCTTGTGAAAGGCCTGACGTGAGCACCGAAGCGTATGTGTACGACGCCATCCGCACCCCCCGGGGGCGCGGCAAGGCGAACGGCTCCCTGCACGGCACCAAGCCCATCGACCTCGTCGTCGGGCTGATCCACGAGCTGCGCGGCCGGTTCCCCGGCCTCGACCCGGCCGCCATCGACGACATCGTCCTCGGCGTCGTCAGCCCGCTGGGCGACCAGGGCTCCGACATCGCCAAGGTCGCCGCCATCGCGGCCGGGCTGCCGGACACGGTGGCCGGTGTCCAGGAGAACCGGTTCTGCGCCTCCGGGCTGGAGGCCGTCAACCTGGCCGCCGCCAAGGTGCGCTCCGGCTGGGAGGACCTGATCCTCGCCGGCGGCGTCGAGTCGATGTCCCGCGTCTCCATGGGTTCCGACGGCGGAGCCTGGGCCATGGACCCGATGACCAGCTTCGAGACCGGCTTCGTGCCCCAGGGCATCGGCGCCGACCTCATCGCCACCGTCGAGGGCTTCACCCGGCACGACGTGGACAGCTACGCCGCCCGCTCCCAGGAGCGGGCCGCCGAGGCGTGGAAGGACGCCCGCTTCGACCGTTCCGTGGTCCCCGTCCGCGACCGCAACGGCCTCACCGTCCTCGACAAGGACGAGTTCCTGCGCCCCGGGACCACCGCCGAGAGCCTGGCCGGCCTGAAGCCCTCCTTCGCCACGATCGGTGAGGCGGGCGGCTTCGACGCCGTGGCCCTGCAGAAGTACCACTGGGTCGAGAAGATCGACCACGTCCACCACGCCGGAAACTCCTCGGGCATCGTCGACGGCGCCGCCCTGGTCGCGATCGGCAACCGCGAGGTGGGCGAGCGCTACGGGCTGACGCCGCGCGCCCGGATCGTCTCCGCCGCCGTCTCCGGCGCCGACCCGACCATCATGCTCACCGGCCCGGCGCCCGCCGCCCGCAAGGCGCTCGCCAAGGCCGGGCTGACCATCGACGACATCGACCTCGTCGAGATCAACGAAGCCTTCGCGGCGGTCGTGCTGCGCTTCGTCCGGGAGATGGGCCTGAGCCTGGACAAGGTCAACGTCAACGGCGGCGCCATCGCGCTGGGCCACCCGCTCGGCGCGACCGGGGCGATGATCCTCGGCACCGTCATCGACGAACTGGAGCGGCGCGACCAGCGGTACGGCCTGGTCACCCTCTGCGTGGGCGGCGGCATGGGCATCGCCACCGTCGTCGAGCGCCTCTGACCGTCCCGTCCCTTTCCCCTTACGGAGAACACCAAATGAGCGAGTCCACCACCATCCGCTGGGAACAGGACGAGACCGGCGTCGTCACCCTCGTCCTCGACGATCCCGACCAGTCGGCGAACACCATGAACGCCGCCTTCAAGACCTCCCTCACCGCGGTCGCCGACCGCCTGGAGGCCGAGCAGGACTCCATCCGCGGCGTCATCGTCACCTCCGCCAAGAAGACCTTCTTCGCGGGCGGCGACCTCAAGGACATGAGCCGGATCGGCCCCGAGCACGCGCAGACCGCGTTCGACATGGGCATGGGCATCAAGCGCGACCTGCGCCGCCTGGAGACCCTCGGCAAGCCCGTGGTCGCCGCCGTCAACGGGGCGGCGCTCGGCGGCGGTTACGAGATCGCCCTCGCCTGTCACCACCGGGTCGCCCTCGACGCCCCCGGCTCCAAGATCGGCCTGCCCGAGGTCACCCTCGGCCTGCTCCCCGGCGGCGGCGGTGTCGTCCGCACGGTACGGCTGCTCGGCATCACCGACGCGCTGCTGAAGGTGCTGCTCCAGGGCACCCAGTACCCGCCGCGCCGCGCCCTGGACGCCGGGCTCATCCACGAGGTCGTGGACTCCCGGGAGGAACTGCTCGCCCGGGCCCGCGCCTTCATCGACGCCCACCCGGAGTCGCAGCAGCCCTGGGACGTCAAGGGGTACAAGATCCCCGGCGGGACTCCGGCGCACCCCAAGTTCGCCGCCAACCTCCCCGCCTTCCCGGCCAATCTGCAGAAGCAACTGGCCGGCGCGCCCTACCCGGCGCCGCGCAACATCCTCGCCGCCGCAGTCGAGGGCGCCCAGGTCGACTTCGAGACCGCCCAGACCATCGAGTCCCGCTACTTCACCGAGCTGGTGACCGGCCGGATCTCCAAGAACATGATCCAGGCGTTCTTCTTCGACATGCAGGCCGTCAACTCCGGCGCCAACCGGCCCTCGGGCATCGAGCCGCGCACCGTCCGCAAGGTCGCGGTGCTCGGCGCGGGCATGATGGGCGCGGGTATCGCCTACTCCTGCGCCAAGGCCGGCATCGAGGTCGTCCTCAAGGACGTCTCGGCGGAGGCGGCCGAGAAGGGCAAGGCGTACTCCGCTGGGCTGCTCGCCAAGGCCCTGGAGCGGGGCCGCACCACCGAGGCCAAGCGGGACGAACTGCTCGCCCGGATCACCCCCACCGCGAATCCGCAGGACCTCGCGGGCTGCGACGCCGTGATCGAGGCGGTGTTCGAGGACCCGGCGGTGAAGCGCAAGGCCTTCCAGGAGATCGAGGAGATCATCGAGCCGGACGCGCTGCTCTGCTCCAACACCTCCACCCTGCCGATCACCCTGCTCTCCGAGAACGTCCAGCGCGCCGAGGACTTCATCGGCCTGCACTTCTTCTCGCCCGTCGACAAGATGCCGCTGGTGGAGATCATCAAGGGCGAGCGGACCGGCGACGAGGCCCTGGCCCGCGCCTTCGACCTGGTGCGGCAGATCCGGAAGACCCCGATCGTGGTCAACGACTCGCGCGGCTTCTTCACCTCCCGCGTGATCGGCCACTTCATCAACGAGGGCGTGGCGATGGTGGGGGAGGGCGTCGACCCGGCCTCCGTCGAACAGGCCGCGGCCCAGGCCGGCTACCCGGCCAAGGTCCTGTCGCTGATGGACGAGCTCACCCTCACCCTCCCGCGCCGGATCCGCAATGAGTCGCGGCGCGCGGTGGAGGAGGCCGGCGGGGTGTGGGAGCCGCACCCGGCCGACGCCGTCATCGACCGCCTGGTCGACGAGTTCGACCGCCCGGGCCGCAGCGGCGGCGCCGGCTTCTACGACTACACCGACGGCCGTCGCGCCGGGCTGTGGCCGGGGCTGCGCGAGCACTTCACCCGGTCCGAGGTCTCCGTGCCCTTCGAGGACCTGAAGGAGCGGATGCTGTTCGTCGAGGCCATCGACACCGTCCGCTGCCTGGAGGAGGGCGTGCTGACCTCGGTGGCCGACGCCAACATCGGCTCCATCCTCGGCATCGGCTTCCCCGGCTGGACCGGCGGCGTCCTCCAGTACATCAACGGCTACGAGGGCGGTCTGCCCGGCTTCGTGGCCCGCGCCCGGGAGCTCCAGGCCGCGTACGGCGACCGGTTCGCGCCCCCGGCGCTGCTGGTGGAGAAGGCGGAGCGGGGCGAGCGGTTCCAGGACGCCTGACCCCGGGGCGCCACCCCGCCGTTCGTGCCGCGCTCGCGGATGCGGCGGTGGGGTGGCTGTGGGGTGGCGAGTGGCGTACCCGTGCAACGGCTTCCGCCGGGGCACGGAACGGGCGTCCAGGGGCGGTCCGGCCGCGGGGTTCTGTGGCCGGGCTGTGCCCGTGAGAGGCCGAATGTAACCGTTCATAATCGATCCCCGCCCGGCACCCGAACGAGTTTGCGACGGTGGGGAAGGGTCCGCTTGGATCCTTGCATGAGTGAACACCCGCCGCCGCACGGCGGTTACGGCCCTCCGCAGCCTCCGCAGCAGCCCCACGGCCATCCGCAGCCGCCGTACGGCTACCCGCAGCAGCCGCCCGGGGCGCCGTACGGAGCCCCCGGTCCCTACGGAGGTCCGCAGCAGGGTCCGTACGGAGGTCCGCAGCAAGGTCCATACGGCGGGGCTCAGCAGGGCCCGTACGGCGCGCCGCCGCCGCAGCCCCCGTACGCCGGGTACTACGCGCCCCCCGGAGCGCCGATGGGCGGCCCGCCCCAGGAAGCCCTCGCCAGCCAGGGAGTCCGGCTCGGCGCGCGCCTGCTCGACGGCCTCATCCTGATCGTGGCGTTCGCCGTGGTCCTCGGCGTCGTCGTCCTGCTCCAGCTGCCCGGGCGCGACAGCGACGCCTACATGATCACCATCGCGGTCCTCGGCATCTGCTGCTGGGTGGCGCTGCTCTTCTACGAGCCCGTGATGACCTGGAAGTACGGCGCGACGCTGGGCAAGCGCATCTGCGGAATCCGGGTGGCACGCCTGGAGGACGGCCAGAACATATCCTTCGGCCGCGCCATGGGCCGCTGGGGGATCACCTTCGCCATGGGCTTCGTCCCGCTGCTGCCCCTGCTGAACGTCCTGTGGTGCTGCTGGGACGAACCGTTCCGCCAGTGCCTGCACGACAAGGTCGTGACGACGGTGGTCGTGAAGAACCCCTCCTGACGGCGGTTCCCGTGCCTTCCGCCGACTCCACTGCGGAAGGCACGGAGGGCTCCGGCGGGCCCCGCCGAGCGGGAGTGCGACGGCCGGGCGGAGCGGGCGGAGGTCCCGGTGCTCCGGCGTCCGGGCGGGCACCCGGGGGGCTCAGTGCTTGCGCTCCGCGCCCTCCGCGCCCAGCCAGCCCCGGAGTTCCTCCTTCATCGAGCGCTGGAAGGCCGTGACCAGCGCCTGGACCACCAGCGGCTGCATGTGTGCCGACAGGGACTTCGTCCGGGCAACCCGCTCCGGATCCGGCGCCCCGTCCTGGGCCGGGCCCCACACCTCCTGCCGGAAGAGGTGACTCAACTCGCGTGCCGCGGAGCGGGTGTGCTCCACCATGACCGCCCGGGCGGTCAGGATCGCCTCCGGCGATATCGGTACGTCCAGCAGCTGTACGCCGAGGTGGAGCAGGCCCGGGTCGGCCTGGAACACGTCCGGTTCCTCGGTCCGGACGAGAATGCTCATCGCCATGAGCCGGTCGAGGTCCTCTTGCGTCAGGGCGCGTCCCGCCCGCCGTTCCAGCTGCTCCCGGGTGGTCCGCTCCGCGCTGTCCGGCACCCAGGACGCCACGAGCGCCCGGTGGATGGCGAGGTCGTGCGGGCTGAGGTCCGGCGGCAGCTGCTCCAGATAACGTTCGATGGCGGCCAGCGTCATGCCCTGGTGCTGGAGCTCCTCGATCAGGGCGAGCCGGGAGAGGTGCTCGGGCCCGTACCGGCCCACCCGGCGCGGGCCTATCGCGGGCGGCGGCAGCAGACCGCGGGTGCTGTAGAAGCGGACGGTGCGGACGGTGACGCCCGCGCGGGCCGCCAGTTCGTCGACGGTGAGGGAGGGCTCCCCCGAGCCGACGTCCGGAGTGGTCTGCTGGGTCATCGGACGTACCCTTCTTCTGCTGCACCGAACGAGTGCAACAGTATTGCTGTCTCACCACCGATGTGAAACCGGTCGGCGGGGGACGGCCCCGGGCCGGGCCACCGGTCGGCGACCGCACCGGTCCGCGACCGGCACTGTCCCGCGACCGGCACCGTCCCGCGACCGGCACCCGCCCATCCCCTGTCGCCGGGTCTCACCGCCGGGCGCGCAGCCATTCCGCGAAGGTGTCCAGGGCCGGCTGCGGGTCGCGGCGCCCGATGCCGATGCGGAAGCGGTCGGTGGGTGTGGCGGTGAGCTCCGACCGGTAGATGCTCGCCGGCAGCAGCAGGACACCGGCCTGCTCGACGAGCTCGGTGCAGAACGCCTCCACGCCGTCCGCGCCGAGGTAGCGGGGGAACGCCACACAGCCGCCGTCCGGGGCCCGCCACTGGAACAGGTCGTCGAACTCGGCGAAGAAGGCGTCGAAGGCCGGGAGGTTGTCGGCGATCAGGGCCCGGTTGCGGTCCAGGATGCGGTCGCGGGCGCGCAGGGCGATCCGGGCGAGGAGCTCGCTCGGTGCGGAGTTGCAGATGGTGGTGTAGTGCTTGGCGCGTTCCAGCCGGGAGCGGAGTTCCCGGTCGCGGCAGGCGATCCAGCCGACCCGCAGCCCGGGGAGGCCCAGCGACTTCGAGGTGACGTTCAGCGACAGCGCCCGCTCCGACAGGTCGGCCGCCTGCGGAAGGGTGCGGGCGGTATCGCGCTCCAGACCGCGGTAGACCTCGTCGCTGAAGAGATGGATCCCGCGCTCGTCGCAGAGCTCGGCCAGTCGCGCGAAGTCCTCGGCGCCGATCACCTTTCCCGTCGGGTTGTTGGGGAAGTTGACCGAGACGACCCTGGTGGTGGGGCGGAGGGCCGCCGCGACCCGGTCCAGGTCCAGCGCCCAGTCATCCTGCGGGTCCAGGGCCACTCCGGTGACCTCGCACAGCGACAGCGGGACCGTCTCCGCGGCCTGATAGTTGGGCGTGATCACCACGGCGTGGTCGCCGGGCTCCAGCAGCACCTGCATCGCCAGGTAGAGGGCTTCCTCGGCACCGGCGAAGCAGATCACGTCGTCGGCGTCGGCATGGGTGTACGTCCCGGCGATCACCCGGCGCAGCTCCGGGTCGCCGAAGGTCTCGGTGTAGCCCAGGGACAGGGTCTCCCAGGCGCGCCGGTCCTCCTCGCCCGCCAGCGACAGCAGCTCGGCCATCGTCATCGTCTGCACGTCGGAGGCGGTCAGATGGTGGCGGGCGGTGAACTCCCAGCGGGAGAAGTAGGTTTCCAGACGGAAGTCCGGCAGCCGGGTCATGGGGAGTCCTTCCGGGCCTTGAGGTCGGCGAGCAGGGCATAGACGGTGGACCGGGAGGCCTTCAGCTCCCGGGCGACGACCGGGACCGCCCGGCGCACGGCGAAGACGCCGGCCCGGTCGAGTTCGGCGAGCACGGTGAGGCGGTCCTCGCGCCCGAGGCGCTCCACCGGCCGGCCGCGCTCGCGCACGAACGTGCCGATGATCTGCTGTACGCGCTCGGTCCAGTCCTGTTCGAAGAGCGGCTCCGGCCGGGGCGCGGTGGGCGCGGCGAAGCCGGCGAGCACGGCCGCCGCCCGGTCCAGCGGCGTCCGGTCCAGATTGACGCAGAGCACGGCGGACGGCTCGCCGTCGGCGGTGCGCAGGACCGCGCTGACGGACGACAGCCGCCGTCCGTCGGCCAGCAGCTTCTCGTACGGGCCGTAGACGTCGTGCGCCGACGGGTCGAGGGCGTCGAGCTCGCCTAGCAGCGACGGATCGCCGGGCTTGCGCGGGCCCATCGGGTTCCACAGGGCGAGCACCCGGTCGGTCCCGGCGTCGTGCAGGACCACCTCCGCGTACGGGCCGAGCAGCAGGGCCACGGCCTGGCACACGGGGGCCCACATGCGGACCCGGGGGTCGGGGTGGTCGGTGGGGGCGGTGCCGGTGGGGTCACCGTGGCCGACCGGGGTGCCGGGGGCCGGGGACGCGTCGTGGTGCGCGGGGCCGGGGTCCGGTGGTCTGCTCTCGGTCGTCATGGCTGGATCGTATGTCCAATCTGGATTTTCTGTCCAGGTGGGGATGGGGTGGGGCGGCGGCGTGGGTGTGGCGGTGGGGCCCCGAGGGGCGGTGGCGGCGGATCGGTGCGGCACTCCGGGAGGAGGAGGCGGCCGCCCGGCACCGGGAGAGGGCGGGTTTCCGTGGGCCCGGACGCTCGGAAGTCCGGCCGCCACGTGCATCCCGCGCCCGGGGGCCCCGGTGGACGCCGGCATTCAGGGAGGCAACTGCCCCTGCTGGCCGAAAAGTTGTCGCGTTCATGTGTTCGACGCGGGGATCCGGTCGGGTAGAGCTGGAGTATGAAACTGATCCCCACGGATGTCGGACCGCTCAACCCCGAACTGCTCGACGTCGTCTTCGGCCTGGTGTGTTTCGGCGTCGCCTACGGCGTCCTGTCCCGGGTGCTGCTGCCGCGCATCGGGAAGGTGCTGTACGAACGGGAACAGGCCACCGAGGGCGTCCTGCGGTGTTCCGAAGACCTGGAGGCCGAGGCCGAGCAAGTGCGTGAGCGCTACCTGCAGGCCCTGGCCGAGGCCCGGCACGACGCCGCGCGGATCCGCCAGGAGGCGAAGGAGGAAGGCACCGAGCTCATCGCCGCGGCCCGCGCCGAGGGCATACGGGAACGGGACGAGCTGGTGGCCGCGGGCCGGGCCCGGATCGCCGCGGAGGTCGCGGCGGCCGAAGCGGCGCTGGACGGCACGGTCACCGAGCTGGCCACCGAGCTCGCGGACCGGATCCTCGGCGAACCGGTCGGCGTGGGCAGCGGCCGCGGGGCGTAACGCGGGCCGCCCAACCCCGCGGAGGCGTCCCGCACCCCCGGGAGCCATCATGGACACGTGACCACCGCACATCGCGCCTCCGCCTCCTCCGCCCGCGACGCCGATCCCGAGCCGCCGCCCGTGGGTGGCCTGCTGTGGGAGATGGCGGGGGAGATCCGTTCGGTGATGGCGCTGCCCGCCGCGCTCACCATGCAGGTCGCGCACCCGGCCATCGGCGCGGGCGTGGACGAGCACTCCGTCTTCCGCACCGACCCCTGGGGTCGCGGCGAGCGGTCGCTGGCGTCCGTGCAGCTCTGGGTCTACGGCGGTCCGGAAGCGGCCGAGGAGGGCCGCAGGCTGCGCGCCCTGCACCGGACCATCCAGGGAACCGACGCCCACGGGCGCAAGTACCACGCCCTCACCCCCGCCAACTACGGCTGGGTGCACGCCACCGGCTTCCCCGTCTACCGGTACGCGCAGAGCGTGCTGGCCCGCCGCCCGTACACCGAGGCGGAGGAGCACCGGCTGTACGCCGAATGGCTCCAGGTCGGGCGGATTCTGGGCATCGCCGACCGGGACATGCCGCAGACGGTCGAGGAGTTCTGGCCGTACTACCGCAGGGTGCTGGACAAGCAGTTGGAGGCCACCGTCGTGGTCCGGGAGCTGCTGGACACCGACGCGCCTGTGCCCGCGCCCGACCGGGGCCCGAGGGTGGCCCGTCTGTTGCTGCGCGCCCTCTGGCCGCTGCTGCTGCCGCCGTTCCTGCGGCTGCGCCGGTTCCTCACCATCGGGCTGATGCCGCCGGACGCCCGGGAGGCGCTCGGACTGGAATGGACCGACCGGCAGGAGCGCCGGCTGCGGCGCTTCGGGCGCGTGGTGAGCGTCGTGGTGCCGCTGCTGCCCGAGCGGCTGCGCTACCTCCCCTACGCGCGCCGGGCCCGCCGCGCCGCGCGGCGTGACGGGGCCTGACAGCTCAGAGTGGGCGGTTCTCCAGCGTTCCTCAGGACAGGGTGAGCCGCTGGAAGGCGGAAACCCCACCCACGCGCCTCGGGGGAGATGGCGCGTGGGCGGAGCCGATCGAGGGCGGGCCGGTCGGTACCGGCGGGCGCGGACCGCGGGTTCATCATCGAATCCGCTCCGCGTCTCCGCCGGCGCAGGTGGGGCACGGTCGTTTGCATGTCCCGCTGCAAAGTGCACACCCGGAAAATCCGCAACATCCGTCGCACCAGATCTCACGGTGTCCCGCACAGGTGCCGCAATAGCGCGCCGGCCGGGTCGACTCCCGTGGATTCCGGGATTCAGGGAGTCCACGTTCCCTGCTGCGGGCCGTACGCGGCCCTTTCGGGGCCGCTGACACCTAGTACTAGGTGATGCTAAGGCTGAACTCAATCCACGAGGCGACCTTCACAGTGCCATCTCCCGCTCGGAGAAGCGGCCCTCGTGACGCAGGCTGCCGCGCGAAAGCGTAATGCTTATGGCGAGCGCTGACTCGGCACTGATCCAGTGGGGTGTCAACGTGTGACTCTGCAGCTGACCTCTGGGCTGCAGAGTCACGGACTAATAGTCGGCCTCGTCGCGCTCGGACAGTTCCCGCCAGTGGTCTGCGCTCAGGCGTCCAAGGCGCCGTCGAGGTACTCCTGGACGGGCCCGAATAGACCGTACGGCACGTACTGCGAGATCTCCCTATGGGCGACCCAAGCCAGTTCGGCCAGTTCCTCGGTGTCCGCGACATGGGCCGTACCGTTCAACACCTCGCACGCGGTGTACGACATCTGTCGGCCGGTCTTCGGGTGGACGCGCTCGCCGAGCAGCTTCACGGCCGCCACGGTCAGCCCGGTCTCCTCCTGGGTCTCCCGCACAGCGGCGTCTTCGCGCGACTCGCCGGGCTCGACCTCGCCGGCCGGGAACTGCCAGGAGAGCTGTCCCTCGCTGACCCGGCGGCGCACCATCAGCACGCGTCCCTCGTTCACGACGATGGCGGCGGCGACGCCCGGGCGCTCGTCCGTGTTCTGGTTCGTCACGTCTGCTCCTCCAGGACGGCCAGGATGGGTGGGAAGATCGTATCGACGGGAATGAAGCGGGGCACCGAGTTTCTGGGGACCCACATGACGTCGATGTTCTCGGCCGCGTCGCTGTTCGTGGCCTCGCCGGCCAGGTACTCGCAGAGGAAGTACTCGCACAGCACGCCGGTCACGGGGTGAAGGCGGTTCCCAAGGTGCTGCCGGACCGCGCAGTGGACACCCGTCTCGTCCAAGGTCTCCCGCACGGTGGCGGTCTCCGCCTTGCCGCCCGGCTTGATGACGCCGGCCGGGAACTGCCACGTGATTCCAGCGGCGTCGTCGTCCCGCCGGCACACCAGGAGGACATCGCTGTCGCGGACGACCACCGCGATGGCCACCCGTAGCGCCTGCGCGCCTGGCGGTGTCGAGTCCGCTGGGGTCTGTTCCTTCGCCAGCAGGAGCGCGAAGCGCTGTCGAGCAGCCAGAGGAGCCTGCTCGTGGGCCGTGTCGAGGAGCTGCTGCATCTCCCTGCGAGGCACGACGGACGCGTCGGAGTGCCAAGTGGCCACCGTCCTCACGGCGATGCCGAGGTGAGCGGCGAACTGTTCGTTGCCGAGCCGTAGGGCGGACTGCAGCAGGCAGGCGTACCGGCCGCTCCAGCGTTCGATCACGTCCACAAGACTGCCCCCTCGTCGCCGCCCCGGTGCAGGAATCCGCGCGCCGAAAGTGCACTCCCACTGCACTGGCACTTCATGGTCACGCGGGAACAGCCCCGGAAGAATCGGAGTCACCAGGGGCCAGGAATCACCCGCCGAAGGCTCAGTCCCTGGGAGGTGTATGAGAGGCGCGAGAGCGCCAGACGACCACATACGCGCCGGGCCCGCCGCGCCGTGCGGCGCGGCGGGCCGTGAGGGTCTGCGCAGGGGCCTGGACCTGAGGTCGGTGACCTCCCCAGGTCATCGGCCCTCGGGCCGGTGACCCCAGGTCCGGGGCCTTGAGGCCACTGCCCCAGGCCACCGGCGGCCCCACCTCAGTGACGCCACCGGCGGCCCCACCTCAGTGACGCCACCGGCGGCCCCACCTCAGTGACGACCCCCCGGCCGCGCGTGGTCGTGGACCGAGTGGGTGGCGCTGATCTGCTTCCAGGACTTCGGCTCCGCCGGGTGGCGCTTCGTGGTGAGCCCGGCCCGGGCCGCCGCGGGGGCGGCCGGCCTGGACTCGTCGTAGAGCCAGGTCTGGAAGAGGTCCGCGAGCGGCTTGCGCGACACCTTCTCCGCGTACCGGACGAAGTCGCCGACCTTGGCGTTGCCGTACGCCCGGTCCTTCTGCCAGCCCTTCAGGATCTTGAAGAACGTCTTGTCGCCGACCTCGGTGCGCAGCGCCTGGAGCGCGAGGGCGCCGCGGTCGTAGACGGCGTCGTCGAACTGCTTGTCCGGGCCCGGGTCGCCCGGCGCGACCGTCCAGAACGGGTCGTCGGCCGGGTGCTGGGCGTAGATGTAGTCGGCCACCTCCTGTGCGGTGCCCTCGCCCTCCTTCTCGGACCAGAGCCACTCCGCATAGCTGGCGAAGCCCTCGTTGAGCCAGATGTCCTGCCAGCCGCGGACCGAGACGTGGTCGCCCCACCACTGGTGGGCCAGCTCATGGACGATCAGGGAGGGGTTCGCGCCCCGGGAGAACTGCCGGGGGCTGTAGAACGGCCGGGTCTGGGTCTCCAGCGCGTAGCCGGTCTTGGTGTTGGGCACATAGCCGCCCAGCGCGTTGAACGGGTACGGGCCGAAGACCGTCGACGCCCACTCGACGACCTCGGCCGACCGCTCGACGCTCGCCCGGGCCGCGCCCGCGTTCTCGCCGAGGTCCTTGCTGTACGCGTTGAGCACCGGCAGGCCGTCGGCGGTCTTGTCGGTGGTGATGTCGAACTTGCCGACGCCGAGCGTGGTCAGGTAGGTGGCCTGCGGCTTGTCGGAGCGCCAGGTGCTCCGGGTCCAGCCCGACCGGGTGTTCTCCGAGGTGCGGACACCGTTGCTGACCGCCTGGGTGCCCTTCGGCACTGTGACGGAGACGTCGAACGTCGCCTTGTCGAGCGGGTGGTCGTTGCTCGGGAACCACCACCAGGCGGCCTCGGGCTCGTTCGCCGCCACGGCGCCGTCGGGCGTGCGGTGCCAGGCGGTGTAGCCGTCGACCTTCACCTTGGACGGCGTGCCGGAGTAGCGCACGACGACGCTGATCCGCTGCCCCTTCTCCAGGGCCTTGGCCGGGGTGATCTGCAGCTCGTGCTTCCCGGAGCGGGCGAAGGAGGCCTTCTTGCCGTTCACCCGCACCTCGCTCACATCGAGCGCGAAGTCGAGGTTGAAGCGCGACAGTGCCTGCTTGGTGGTGGCCACCAGGGTCGCGGTGCCGTCCAGCCGGTCGTTGGACGGCCGGTACTTCAGACGCAGGTCGTAGTGCGAGACGTCGTAGCCGCCATTGCCGTAGTCCGGGTAGTAGCGGTCGCCGATGCCCGGGGCCCCGGGCCGGGCCGGCTCAGGGGCGGCGGTGGCCGCCGACGCCGGGATCGCCAGCAGCAGGCAGGAGGCGAGAGCGCTCGGGGCGAGGAGTCTGCGGTGCACGAGTCCTCCAACTCGTAGAAGCGGGGGAGCGGTTCGAGACTATTCGGCACCATGAGCACCGGACGTGTCCATGGTCATTCCTGTCACATGATCGCCATACGGGGGACATGGTCGCGCGTGTCCACCCCGTCTCGCCGGTATCGACTCGCCCTCTTCTGCGCGGGAGTTGACCGGAGTACCGTCCGCCCGTGGCGATACGTGCGCGGGTCACCCGCATCCCGAGGAGAACGTTCGTTGCGGCGGTCTGTGCCGCCCTGATGGCCGTGTTCGTCCAGCCGGCTGGAGCCGAGACCGCCCCGGCCCCAGACGGAGCCACCACCCTGTCCCGGGCCGAAGCCACCCCGGCCGGGGGCCAAGCCGCCCCGTCCAGGGCCGAGGCCATCCCGTCCGGAGCCGAGGCCGGCACGAAGCGGAGCCGGCCCGTCTACTCCTACGACCGCGCCATCCGCGAGTCCGTCTGGGTGGACACCGGGCTCGACGGCGACGCGGACGGCCGGACCGACCGGGTCGCCGTCGACATCGTCCGCCCCCGGGAACCGGCCCGGCAGGGCCGCCGCATCCCGGTCATCATGGACGCCAGTCCGTACTACTCCTGCTGCGGGCGCGGCAACGAGAGCCAGAAGAAGACCTACGACGCCGCCGGCCGCCCGGTGCAGTTCCCGCTCTTCTACGACAACTACTTCGTGCCCCGCGGCTATGCGAGCGTGCTCGTCGACCTCGCCGGAACCAACCGCTCCGACGGCTGTGTCGATGTCGGCGGCCGCTCCGACGTCCTCTCCGCCCGCGCCGTCGTCGACTGGCTGAACGGCCGGGCCCGCGGCTACAGCTCCCGGACCGGCGGCCGGGCCGTCACCGCGCGCTGGTCCAGCGGATCCGTCGGCATGATCGGCAAGAGCTACGACGGCACCGTCGCCAACGGCGTCGCCGCCACCGGCGTCCGGGGCCTCAAAACCATCGTGCCGATCGGCGCCATCAGCTCCTGGTACGACTACTACTTCGCCAAGGGCGCCCCGCTCTACGACGGCGGCCCCGACTGGCTGTCCGACTACGTGGAGAGCCCCGACGCCAAGGCCCGCTGCGCCGCCGTCCAGAAACGCCTCGTCGAGGAGGCCCCGCGCTCCGGCGACTGGACCGGGCTGTGGAGCGAACGCGACTACCGCCCGGACGCGGACCGGGTGCGCGCCAGCGTCTTCGCCGTCCACGGCATGCAGGACCTCAACGTCCGCAGCCGGCACCTCGGAGCGTGGTGGCAGGCCCTCGCCCGCAACGGCGTCGAGCGGAAGATCTGGCTCTCCCAGACCGGCCACGTCGACCCGTTCGACTTCCGCCGCGCCACCTGGGTGAAGACCCTGCACCGCTGGTTCGACCACTACCTGCTGGGCATCGACAACGGCGTCGAGCGCGAGCCGATGGCCGACGTCGAACGCGCCCCCGACCGCTGGTCCACCGACCGGGTCTGGCCCGCCCCCGGCACCCGGAACACCACCCTGCGGCCCCGCACCGGCAGCGCCCCTGGCGTCGGCACCCTCGGGCTGCGCCCCGCCCGCCCCGGCAGCACCGAGACCTTCACCGACGACCCGAAGCTGAGCGAGACCGACTGGGCGGAACAGCTCGGCACCTCGACCCCCGCCAAGGCCGGCTTCAGCACCGGACCGCTCCGCCGGGACCTGCGGCTCTCCGGCTCCGGCAAGGTCACCGTCACCGCGACCCCGTCGACCCGCAGCGCCCACCTCTCCGCCGTGCTGGTGGACGTGGGCCCGGACACCGTCCGCGACTACGCCGGTGCCGGCGAAGGCATCAGCACCCTGCCCGAGCGCACCTGCTGGGGCAGCAGCTCCGACGGCGACAGCGCCTGCTTCAAGGAGACCCGGGCGAAGACCGCGGACGTCGGCCACACCGTCGTCAGCCGCGGCTGGGCCGACCTCGGCAACCACGCCTCGGAGCACACCGGCCGCCCGCTGACACCGGGGCGCACGTACACGATCACCCTGGACCTCCACGCGAGCGACCACGTCGTACCGGCGGGCCACCGGCTCGCCCTGATCGTCGCCGGCACCGACGCCGGACTGATCGAACCCCCGGACACCACACCCCGCCTGGAGATCGACCTCGCCCGGACCTCCGCCCGGCTCCCGCTCGTCGGCGGCAGCAGGGCCTTCCAGCAGGCCACCGCGGGCGGGTCCTTCGCCGCTCCGGAGAAGGCCCCGTCGCGCGGCATCCGCATCCCGCACACCCTCCGCCCGGTCCCGTTCGCAAACAGCCAGGGAGGCACGACCTCGTGACACCCCGCGCCCTTCTGCTCGGCGCCCTCGGCGCCGTACTCGCCGCACCGATGCTCGTCGCCCCGGCGCGGGCCGACTCCACCCCGGCACCGCCCCGTACCGGTTTCGAACGCAGCGGCGGCGCCCGCTGGACCACCCAGCCGGAGGAACAGGAGTTGCTGGCCCGGCTGGACCGGGACAGCCGGCGGGTGGCGGTGGACCGGATCGGCAGTACGGGGCAGGGCCGTCCGCTCCAGCTCGTCCGGATCGGCGCCGACACCCCGCCGGACGCCGCGCAGACCGCCCGCGGCAGTTCCGTGCTCCTGTTGTGCAGCCAGCACGGTGACGAACCGTCAGGTCGGGACGCCTGTCTGTCCACCGTGCGCGACCTCGCCTACACCCAGGACCGGGCGACGCTGCGCTTCCTGCGGCACACCTCCGTCCTCGTCGTCCCCACGGCCAACCCCGACGGGCGGGCGGCGGACACCCGCGGCAACGCCGACGGCACCGACATCAACCGGGACCACATCGCCCTGCGGACCCCGGAGGCCCGCGCCGTCGCGGCCGTGATCCGCGACCACCGCCCCGACCTCGTCTACGACCTGCACGAGTACGGCCCGACCGCGCCGTACTACGTCAAGGACCTGCTGTCCCTCTGGCCGCGCAACCTCAACACCGCCGGGCCGGTCCACCACGAGGCGCGCACGCTCTCCGAGCGCTACGTCCGCCCGGCCGCCGGGGCGGCCGGCTTCAGCACCGGCATCTACGGCATCTGGACGGACCCGGTGACCGGCGAGCCGGTGAAGCAGGTCGCCGGAGACGGCCAGGAACGGATCCTCCGCAACACCGCCGGCATCAAGCACTCCGTCGGTCTCCTGGTCGAGACCCGCACCGATCCGCTCACCGAGGAGGAGCAGGCCGACCCGGCACGCAACAACCGGCGCCGGGTCCACTCCCAGCAGGCCGCCCTCGCGGGGATGCTCGACTTCACCGGTGAGCGGCGGCACCGGATCGAGACCGCCACCACGGCGGCACGGCTCGCCGGATACGCCGACCGCGGGCCGGTGTACCTGGGTGGCGCGGACAACGAACCGGCCGCCGAGGAGCAGATCCTCCGGGACCCGCCGTGCGGCTACCGCCTCACGGGAGCCCAGTACGCCGAGGTCCGGGACGAGCTCGCCCTGCACGGGGTGCGCTCACGGCCGGCAGGCGACGGGGCCGTGGTCCCGCTGCGCCAGCCGCTGCGCGCCCTGGTCCCGCTGCTGCTCGACGAACGGGCCGCGTACCACCTCGCCGCGGGGAGGCCCGTGCCGAGCTGCTGAGGGGTCGCGCGAGGATGCCCGGAGGTGTGGTGGCCAAAACGTTACCAATAGCAATGGAATGATTTTCTGCAATCGGGTTAGGGGCAGCGAGCAGGAAAGTTTCAAGCCATGAAAGGGTCACCACGTGCCGGATCAAGAAAATGACGCGGGGAGTACTGCCGATGCGGTGGTGGTGCAGGACTTCCCCGGTAGTCCGCACGAGACCCACCGCCCCCGCACCGACCGGACTGTGTTCGGTGTCACAGCTGCCCTGACGCTGGCCTTCGTCCTCTGGGGCGCGCTCGCCAGCGACACCCTGGAGAGCGCGTCGAGCTCCATGCTCGACGGGCTGATGCACAACGCCGGCTGGGCCTTCGTCCTCGCCGCCTCCGGTTTCGTGGTGTTCGCGCTGTGGCTGGCGGTCAGCCGCTACGGCAAGATCACCCTGGGCAAGGAGGGCGAGGAGCCGGAGTTCCGCACCGTCTCCTGGGTCGCCATGATGTTCAGCGCCGGCATGGGCATCGGTCTGATGTTCTACGGCGTGAGCGAGCCGCTCTCGCACTTCACCGACCCGCCTCCGGGCACCAACCCGGCCGACGCGGCCGAGGCCATGGACACCGCCATGGCCACCACGCTCTTCCACTGGACGCTCCACCCCTGGGCGATCTACGCCGTGGTGGGCCTGGCGATCGCGTACAGCACCTTCCGCCGCGGCCGCCGCCAGCTGATCAGCTCGGTCTTCGAGCCGCTCCTCGGCAAGCGCCACGCGAACGGCTGGGTCGGTCAGGTCATCGACATCCTGGCGATCTTCGCCACGCTCTTCGGCTCCGCCGCCTCGCTGGGCCTCGGTGCCCTGCAGATCGGCAGTGGTCTCAAGGAGCTCCACTGGATGGGCACGGTCGGCACCGGGGTCCTCGTGGCCGTCATCGCCGTCCTGACCGTCGCGTTCATCCTGTCCGCGGTGTCCGGTGTGGCCAAGGGCATCCAGTGGCTGTCCAACATCAACATGGTGCTGGCGCTGGTTCTCGCGCTCTTCGTCTTCGTGGCCGGTCCGACCATCCTGATGCTCGACCTGCTGCCGACCACGATCGGCACCTACCTCGGTGACCTGCCGCAGCTCATCGGCCGCACCGAGGCCTCCAGCGGCAAGGGCGTCGCGGACTGGCTGTCCAGCTGGACCGTCTTCTACTGGGCCTGGTGGATCTCCTGGACGCCGTTCGTCGGCATGTTCATCGCGCGCATCAGCCGCGGTCGCACGATCCGGCAGTTCATCGGTGGCGTGATCCTGGTCCCCAGCGCCGTCAGCCTGGTCTGGTTCGCCATCTTCGGCGGCTCGGCCATGAAGCTGCAGCAGCTCGGCAAGCTCAAGGACGAGTCGACGCCCGAGGGCCAGCTGTTCGGCGTGCTCCAGCAGTACCCGCTGGCCAGCGTGATGTCCCTGCTGGTGATGGTCCTCGTGGCGATCTTCTTCGTCTCGGGTGCCGACGCCGCCTCCATCGTCATGGGCACGCTCTCCCAGCGGGGCTCCTTCGAGCCGACCAAGCCGGTCGTCATCTTCTGGGGTGTGCTCACCGGCGCCGTCGCCGCGATCATGCTGTTGATCGGCGGTGGTGAGGGCGACGCCCTCACGGGCCTGCAGAACCTCACGATTCTCGTGGCCGCGCCCTTCACCCTGGTGATGATCGGACTCTGTTGGGCCCTGCTGCGCGACCTGCGCACGGACCCGCTGATCGTCCGTGGCGAGATCGGCGAGGAAGCCGTGGAGACCGCGGTCATAGCCGGACACGAGAAGTTCGGCGGCGACTTCGAGATCCGCATCGGCCCCGCGCCGACGGACGAAGGGCCGGCCGAGAAGGAGCCCGTCAAGAACGGCTGACGCGTCCGGGGCCGGCGGACCACCGCTGTCCGTCGCCCCGCCGCCCGCTTCTGCGGCGCCGCGGTCCCCGCTCGGGGGCCGCGGCGCCGTTGTTGTGCGGGGCACCCCGGCGGCGCAGGCGGCCCGTGGCGTCGTGGACCACGCGGGGGACCGGCGCGACGGGGCGGGCGTAGGCTCAGCAGTGGATCATCAGTGACTCACCTGTGCTCACCAGTGGGGCATTGGTGAGTCATCGCCACTCAGGAGGGGGAACCGGGGATGAGCGGATCGGTCACCGCGGTCAGCAGCAACAGCGCCTACTCGTTCACCAAGCCGAACCGGAGCAGTATCCGGCTGCTGGCCGGGCTCGGCGTGGAGGGGGACGTGCACGCGGGCGTGACGGTCAAGCACCGCTCGCGCGTCGCCCAGGACCCCACGCAGCCGAACCTGCGGCAGGTCCACCTCATCCACCAGGAGCTCTTCACCGAGCTCCGGGCCGCCGGCTTCACGGTGGCGCCCGGCGACCTCGGCGAGAACGTCACCACCAGCGGTATCGACCTGCTCGGCCTCCCCGCCGGCACCCTGCTGCACATCGGCGACGAGGCGGTGGTGGAGGTCACCGGCCTGCGCAACCCCTGCCTGCAGATCGACATCTTCCGGGAGGGCCTGCTGAAGCAGGTCGTGGGCCGCGACGAGGCGGGGAATGTCGTGCGCAAGGCCGGAATCATGAGCGTCGTGACGGCCGGCGGCACGGTGCGCCCCGGCGACACCATCGAGATCGAACTCCCTGCCCGGCCGCACCGGCCGCTGGAACGGGTCTGACGGACTTCGGGTGACGTCCCTCGGGGTGACGGTCCTCGGGTCTGACGGCCCTCGGAGGCTGTGCCCGTCGGCCGGGGGCCGCCAATCGCCGAACGGGACGGTCGACGGCCCGGTCCTCGCCGCTGAGCGGGGCGGAACAGCCGGGCCGACGGCTTCCTCAAACCGGCCAGGAGTCGTCCGGGGTGTCCAGCCAGGCCCGGTGCCCCTCCGGCGTGACCGTGAGGCCGAACCGGGTGTGGTCCGGCTCACCTCGGGCGGCCCACCACCGGTAAGCCGCCTCCACCTCGTCCCACAGTCGGCGCGGCCCCGACTGCCAGACCCGCGCTGTGCCGCCGTCCCGGAACACCGCGCAGGCCCACGACCGGTCCGTCAGCCCGTAGAACCACACCGGCTGCGCCCCGTCGTCCGCGGCGGCCACGACCTGCACGCAGTCCCGCACCCGAAGCCCGAGCACGAAGGGGAGTGCGGTGTACGGGCCGGTGACGAACTCCGCCGCCGTGAGGTCCGTACCGGACCGGTCGGCGGACTCCTGCGCATCGGCCGGGACATACGCGCTGTGCCCCGGCAGACGCAGCCGCTGCGCGCGGAGCTTCATGAACTCCACCGGGCGGGTGAAGCGGCCACTGGCCGTCTCTCCGTGCACCACCAGGCGGGCCACGGCGTCCGCGTGAGTGAAGTGCGTTCCCCACGGGACCACCACGATGCCGCCCGGACGCGTCTGTTCCACCCATGCCCCGGGGATCGTCCGGAGCCCGACCGTGGCCAGAACCCGGTCGTACGGTGCGCCGTCCTTGTGCCCGGCGAACCCGTCGCCCACCACGATCCTCGGGTGCAGCCCGGCCGCGCCCAGCCGTTCGCCCGCCTGCCGTGACACGGCGGGGTCCACCTCGACCGTGGTCACCGTCCGGCCGCCGCAACGGTGGGTCAGCGCACCGGCCGTCTCGCCCGTGCCGGTACCGACATCGAGGACGGCCATGCCCTCGTCCACGTCCAGGTCCCGGAGCAGCCCGTAGACGACGGACGGCATGGAGGAGGAACTCGTCGACACCTGCCCCGGCTCGGTGCCGGTGTGCTCGCCGTCGTCCCACTGGGTCACGATGGGCGCGTCGCGGTCGGCCGCCGCGTACCAGGCGTCCGGCTCCCGCGCCTTGTCGACGGGGACGGAGGCCTGTTGCTCGGCGTCGAACGGCCACATGAGGTCCGGCAGGAACGCCGTCCGGTCCACGGCGGCGAACGTCGGAGCCCAGTCCGGCGTCATCACCCCGGTGTCCAGAAGGACGCGCCCCAGCTCCTTGCGGCCGGGGCGCTCCTGAGCCGTAATCGTGTTCACGCGCTCTTGGGCGGGTTGGGCACGCCGGGCCCGCCGTCGGGCGTGGGCGGCGGGTGCGGTCCGGGGTACGGCTGGCCGGGGAGCTTGTCGCCCTCCCCGCCGTCGGTGGCGGTGGTGGTGGTGACGATGTGCGGCATCACGTTGTCTCCTTTGCTCGGATGGTGTTTCTTCACTAGGACCCGCCCGGGCTCGCGATCTGTCCACGGAGTTGAGGCACCGGGGCGGGGGATGTGCGGGCTGTCGGCGGGAGTGCCGCCGGGCCCTGTCTCAGGTGCGGTGCCGCTGGTACACGGGGCAGCCGCTCATGGCGGGGTCGAAGGGCCGGAGCCGGTAGATGCGCATGCAGTCCGGACAGGCGTACTGGATCGCGCCGGGTCCGCTGCCGGTCTCGATGACCGCGATGAGGGTGGTTTCCGGGGTGTATCCGGTGCACCAGGTGCACCACTGGAGTGCCGTCATCGGCTCTCCCGGTGCTCGGCCAGGAGCCACTGGCAGTCGTGGGCGAGGGCGGTCACCTGGATGTGCGCGGCGAGCGGACCGTCACCGAGGCCCTGTTCGGCCTGCCGCCGGATGCCGTCGAGACGGGCCCGCCGGGTGTACCACGCGAGACTCCCGCGCCAGAGCCGGTCGGTGACGGCTTCGGCGGCGGGGAGAAGGGAAGTGATGTGGCCACGCAACAGCACTTCCAGGTCGGTCAGTTCGTCCGTGTCGATGCGGCCGGTGCTGGTGCGTAAGGCGCGGTCGATGGCGTCATGGACGGCGGCCCCGTCGATGGAAGCCGAAGGTGGGAGCGTGCCCTCGCCACTCCGCCCTCCGGCACTTTCTGTGTTCATGCAGTGACCGTAAGGGGTGAGTGGTCTGTGCCTCCATGGCAGTTTCGCCCCGCTGCAGCGCGAACTGACACGAGTCAGAGCGGCAGTCCCACCGCATCGGCGAGTGACTGCATCTCCGGAGTCAGCGTGCGCCGCTGAGCGACCACGCGGCCCACGATGTCCTGCGCATACCGCTGCGCCCGGAGCCACTGCGGAGCATCGTCCTGAATGCGGAGCAGGATCTCCGTGCACCGTGTCTCGTCGCGAAGGTTGAGGTGCGCGCTTGCCACGTCGAGCAGGTGACGGAACCGCCCGGACGATCCGCCGCCCCGTGCCGGACGCCACGCCCGAACGGCCCCGTGCAACTGCAACACCTTGTCGGGCCGCTGCTGGATCGCCGCGTGTTCGGCGCGCTGCTGTGTCACCGTGGCCGGACCGAAGTGCCGCAGGTGATCGGGCCCGGTGATCACCTCGCGTCCCAGCCTGATCGCGGCGATGCGGGCCAGGCTCAGCGCGTCGGCTGCCTCGGACGCCCTGTTGTCACGCACCGCTGCCGCACCGACGCGCAGCTGGAGTCCACCCCAAACGGTGAGTTCCTCCGGCGTGGCACGCGAGATCCGCGGCTCCAGATCGTCAGCCCACCGATCGGCCAGCTCGGCTACCTCGGACAACTTGCCGCGCCGGAGCATCTGCTGGCACTGAGCGACGACGGCCGCGCCGCCGGCCAGCCCGTCGGGTGCGGTGTCCAGTGCCCGTTGGGCCGCGTCCGCCGCGGCCTCGTACTGCCGAACCTGCCCGAGGAAGGAGACGCAGAGCTGCATGGTCTGGTAGCGCAGGCGGCGGCCGGCGGGGTTCTCGTCAAGAGCGTGGGCGTCCCGGATCAGCGCAGGGAGCATCGCGCCGAGATCGTCGTACTCCTCCCGGGCGAAGAGCGCGCGTCCGCCGGCGAGCACACCTTGCACCCCCGCTGACGTGGGCAGTTCCGTCGGCTGTGCGGGGGTGGTGGCCAGGGCGTCGACGACGGCTTGCCAGGTCGTGGACGGGACGGGGGGCGACCAAGGGGGCTGCTCGGCGACGAGCAGGCGCGTGGTGGGTACGGCCAGGGCGCGGGCGAGTGCATGCGCGCTCTCCAGCCGGATGCTCTCCTTCTCGCCCTGTTCGAGTTTCCGGATCAAGGAGACGGACAGCGAGGAGGCTGCGGCCAGTTCGCTCTGCGTCATTCCGCGGCGCTTGCGGATGTCGCGGAGACGAGTGCCGATGGACGTGTCGGTGTGCTCGGGCATGGGGAGCTCCGTTCTGACTCGACATCAGCACGGTACAGCGAACGGTCCCTGCTGCGACGGGGGCGATGTGTGTAGGGGGGATGCGTCCCGGGCGACTTCCGGAGGGCTGCCCATGGTTGCGAGGGGTTCGGGTGAGGCATAGGCGTTCTGGCGGTCATGGCCTGCCGGGCCCATGGGCATCAACCGGTGCCTCTTCGCGCGTGAACGCCGCCCGCCTGTACTACAGCCCGACCCAGTCCGCGAAAGCGGCAAGTTCGCTGCTCCGAGACCGTTCACGCGACCGCAGTGCGGTCACTGCTTCGCGCGTTGTCGGGTGGTAGCGCGTCTGCTGCGGTGCCGTCCGCCGTGCTCGCTGGAGGCAGCTGAGTGCCCGACTGGCGTCGCCGGTCCAGACGTTGGCCCTTCCCAGATCGAGCCAGTGACGCCCGGCCCGGGACCTGTCCCATCCCCGGGGGAACCGGACCTCGTCCGCCAACTGCACCGCCCGGTCGTAGTCTTCGAGATCGCACGCGATGGCGACGGCGTGGACACCGACATTCGTCGGCCCCCAGCCCACCCCGTAGGAAGCGGTCTCCCCGGTCCGCTCGGCCAGGGCGCGGGCCTCGGACACGCGGGCTTCGACCTGGCCGGAGTCCTTCAACCGTCCCGCGATCACAGCTGCCCGCAACTGGAGAACACCGGCCATCGCGGACAGTCCGGCAGCGTCCCGGGAGTCCTGGCCCTCCAGGTCGTGCAGCGTCTGGTCCACTACCCGCATGCCCAGGTCGTACCGGCCGGAGGCGAAGGTGGTCTGGGCCCGCAGGTATCCGTACATGGCCGCGAGGCCCGGTTCGTCGGCTCGCGGAGCCGACCACGACAGGCGGAGAAGGGCAACGGTCGCCAGATCGGAGTATCCGAAGGACCATGCCAGCGTGAAGACGCAGCGGAACGCCCAGGCCAGACACTCGTGGGCCTGCCGCTGCTCCTCCCCGCCGGTGGTGTGGACGGCCTGTACGCACTCGTCGATCAGGGCCGGGAGGTCGACGGCCATCGGCAGGTAGTCGGCCTGACGGCGTCGCTCCAGCACCCGTTCCATGTCGCTACGGATGAGTGCGACGGGGCGGGCCGGTACCTGCCAGTCGAGGGCGATGTCCCAGTTCTCCATGCTGGCCCGGATGGGCTGTATCACCTCATCGAGCCGATCGCGGCGCAACTCCTTGGTGTAGGGCTGGCCGAGCAGGTCTGCGGGTGTCACGCGAAGGGCGCGTGCGCAGGCGGCCACGAGGGACGGCGAGGCAGGTCTCTGGCCGCATTCGACCTTGGACAGCAGGGACTTCGAGACGGTGGCTCGCAGGGCCAACCCCTGCTGCGTCAGGCCACGTTCGCGGCGTGCCTGGGCGATCCGGGTCCCGGTGTGTTCCTCGTTGCTCGGTGGCATGCTGCAACTCCGTTGACTCGACATCAGCACGGTACAGCGAGCAGTCCCTACTGCGACGGGGCAAGGTGCGTCCGGGCCGGACGGCCGCCGGACCTGGTCGTGTGCGACGGCAGTCCGCGCGCCGTGTCCGGCGGGAGAAGGGGGGGCGGCGCGCGGAGTCGCCGTCGCTCGGGCCCGACGATCAGCCGCCGCAGGTGCAGCCTGTGGTGGCCGCGACGGGCTCGGTCGCCTGGGTTTCGCTGCCGCAGCAGGCGTCGCCGCCCAGGGCGGGGGCCTTGCCCAGCTGGTCGGCGTCGGCCTTGACGACGTAGACCTCCCAGGGCTCCTTGCCGGGCCCGTGGACCCAGACCTTGTCCTGGAGGGCGTAGCAACAGGACGTGTCGTTCTCCTCGAAGGTCGCAAGGCCCGCCCCCTGGAGACGGCCGGTGGCCGCGGTGACCTCGTCGGTGGAGGTGACCTCGACGCCGAGGTGGTCCAGGAGGGTCTCCTGACCCGCCTCTCCCTCGATCAGCACGAGCTTCAGCGGAGGTTCGGTGATGGCGAAGTTGGCGTACCCGGGGCGGCGCTTGGCCGGCTCGGCACCGAAGAGCTTGGAGTAGAACTCCACCGACGCTTCGAGGTCGGCGACGTTGAGGGCGAGCTGAACGCGTGACATGACATCCTCCCTGATCTCACTGAATTGATGTTCTTCGATTCAAGCTTGCGCCTTGAATCGAAAAACGTCAACATAGAAACATGCCGAATCAAGAGCTGGCGGTGCTCGGCCAGGACGAGAGCGGGTGCTGCCCGACACTGCTGGCCGCACCGATGGATGAGGGCCGGGCCGACGACCTGGCCAAGGTGTTCAAGGCCCTGGGTGATCCTGTGCGGCTGCGACTGCTGTCGATGATCGCTTCGCGGGAGGGCGGGGAGATCTGTGTCTGCGAGCTCACGCCGGCCTTCGGCCTGTCCCAGTCGACGATCTCGCATCACCTCAAGCTGCTGAAGCAGGCAGGGCTGATCGCGTCGGAACGGCGGGGGACGTGGGTGTACTACCGGCTGCTGCCTGAGAGGACCGACATGCTCGCCGCGGTCCTCGCCCGCCCGGGGGCCGAGGCCTCCCAGCCCCTGGACGAGCCTGCCGGGACCGTTTCGTGAGCCGGCCGCGAACCGCCGCGGAGCCGGCGGTGGCGGGCCGGCTGTCCCTGGTGGACCGGTTCCTGGCCGTGTGGATTCTGGTCGCGATGGCCGCCGGTCTGGGGCTGGGGCGCCTGGTGTCAGGGCTCGGGGACGCGCTGGCGAAGGTCACCGTCACCGGTGTCTCACTGCCGATCGCGCTGGGCCTGCTGGTGATGATGTATCCGGTCCTGGCGAAGGTCCGCTACGACCGGCTGGAGACCGTCACCCGCGACAAGCGACTGCTGATCCCCTCCCTGGTGATCAACTGGGTGATCGGCCCAGCGGTGATGTTCGCCCTCGCCTGGATCTTCCTGTCCGACCTGCCGGAATACCGGACCGGGCTGATCATCGTGGGGCTGGCCCGCTGCATCGCCATGGTCATCATCTGGAACGACCTGGCCTGCGGTGATCGTGAAGCAGCCGCGGTCCTCGTCGCGCTGAACTCCGTGTTCCAGGTGATCGCCTTCTCCGCCCTGGGCTGGTTCTACCTCTCCGTCCTGCCCGGGTGGCTCGGCCTGGACCAGGCCGCTCTGGATGTGTCGGTGTGGGACATCGCCCGCAGCGTGCTGATCTTCCTCGGCATCCCCCTGGCCGCCGGGTTCCTCACCCGACAGCTGGGCGAGAGGATCAAGGGGCGGGCCTGGTACGAGTCCGAGCTGCTCCCGAAGATCGGCCCGTTCGCCCTCTACGGCCTGCTGTTCACCATCGTCGTGCTCTTCGCCCTCCAGGGCGACGCGATCACCTCCCGGCCGTGGGACGTCGCCCGGATCGCGCTGCCCCTGCTGGTCTGCTTCGCCGTGATGTGGGCCGGGTCCATGGCGATCGGCAAGTCCGTCGGCCTGGACTATCCGAGGGCCACGACGCTGGCGTTCACCGCCGCGGGCAACAACTTCGAGCTCGCCATCGCGGTCGCCATCGCGACCTTCGGCGCCTCCTCCGGACAGGCCCTGGCCGGAGTCGTCGGCCCCCTCATCGAGGTGCCGGTGCTGATCGGCCTGGTCCATGTCGCCCTTGCCGCCCGGCGCTTCTTCCCCGACACCCCCTCCCCGGCCGCCTCGCAGGCCGCCGTCCCCGAAGGTGCCTCCCATGACTGACACCCCCAAGCCGTCGGTGCTGTTCGTCTGCGTCCACAACGCCGGACGCTCGCAGATGGCCGCCGCCTTCCTCACTCACCTCGGCCACGGCCGCGTCGAGGTCCGCTCCGCCGGATCCGCCCCCGCCGACGCGGTGAATCCGGCCGTCGTGGAGGTGATGGCCGAGGCGGGTATCGACATCTCCGCCGAGACCCCCAAGGTGCTGACCACCAAGGCAGTGCAGGCGGCCGACGTCGTGATCACCATGGGCTGCGGTGACGCCTGCCCCGTCTTCCCCGGCAAGAAATACCTCGACTGGCAACTCCAGGACCCGGCAGGGCAAGGCCTCCAGGCGATCCGCCCGATCCGCGACGCCATCGAGCGCCACGTCCGGGCACTGCTCGCGGAGTTGCCGACCGCGTAGTCAGCCTCCCGCCGCCCCAGCAAGTGGAATACAACATTCCTTCACCGAACTGTGTGTATATATGGGCTGCTGTGCTCCAAAGCCGGACGACATAGCGATACTCGTGACATGTCCTATGCGACCTTCGGTCTGAAACCGGCGATGCGCGCCGGTGGCCTGCTGCCGGGCGGTGGCCGCCGACGCCACCGGGAATTCCTGGACTTCACGGTCGACGGCCGGCCCCTGCTGCTCCGGCTCACCGCCGGTGACACCGTCACCCCGCTCGTCCGGGGAATGGCCCCCGCCCGGTTCACCGCGCAGGTCCGGCGGTTGCTGCTGGAGTCCGCGCCGCCGCTGGCCGGCAGCCGGTACGTCCTCTACGGCTGCGCGGAGTGCACCGCCCTCGACTGCGGCGCGGTCACCGCCGTCATCGAGCGGCAGGGCCCGGACGTCGTCTGGCGGGACTTCGCCTGGCAGTGCGACGAGGTCCCCGACTTCGTGCGCCACGGGTACCCGGACATCGGGCCGTTCCGCTTCAACAGCGATCAATACCGATATGAACTCGAACGATTACTCGCCCGGAACGAGCCTGAACCCGCCCCTCAGGTGCTCCTCGTCGGTCACCGCGCCGCCCTCCTCGCCCGGCTCGCCGCCGCGCTGCGCGGCATCGGCATCGGCGCCGAGATCTCCCGCGAGGCGGTCCGGGCGCACCCCGCCGAACTGCTCCGCTACGGCGCCGTGCTCTTCGGCGACACCGTGGACGCGGCCGAGCGCGCAGCCGTCCGCCGGGCCTTCGAGGCCGCCGGTTCCGCCGCCGTCCTCCTCGACCCGCTCGCCCCGGTCCTCCCCGTGCTCGTCGCGCAGCTGACCCAGGCCCTCGACCCGGACCCGGCGGCCCCGCGGAACCTGACGGCGCTGTCCGCCGACGAGCGGGAGATCACGCTCGACGTGGCCTCGGCCTGCCGGGTCCGGCTGGTCGTCCACTGCCTCGGCACGCTGGGCCGGAACCGGGACCACGACGTCCTCGACGGGATCCTGGAACCGGGCCGCCAGGTGATCACCCCGGACCGCGGGCTGCTGCGGGCCCGGTCCTTCGTGGTCGCCCACGCCGCAGGCGGCGTCCTCACCGCACCGGTGGAGAGCCTGGTCGCGGGCCCCCGCCGGGCCCGTACCCCCGTACCGCCCGGCTGGGACGCCGGCCCCGTGCCCCGCCCCACCGGACCGTGACCGCACCGCAGGACCGCACCGTAGGATCGACGCCTGATGACTGCCACGCTTGTCGCCAAGGACCTCGCCGCCGGCCACGGGGAGCGCTCCCTGTTCACCGGCCTCGATCTGGTCGTCGCCCCCGGTGATGTGATCGGCCTCGTCGGGGTCAACGGCGCCGGCAAGTCGACCCTGCTGCGCCTGCTCGCCGGGCTCGACACCCCCGAGCACGGCAGCCTGCGGCTCAGCCCGCCGACCGCCGCCGTCGGCCATCTGCCCCAGGAGCCCGAGCGCCGGCCCGGCGAGACCGTACGGGACTTCCTCGCCCGGCGCACCGGGGTCGCCGCCGCGCAGCGCGCTCTCGACGCCGCGACCCAGGCCCTGATGGACGGCGCGCCCGGCTCCGACGACGCGTACGCCGAGGGCCTGGACCGCTGGCTCGGCCTCGGCGGGGCCGACCTGGAGGAGCGCACCGAGGAGGTCATGGCGCAGCTGAACCTCACCATCGGCCCGGACCAGGCGATGACCTCCCTCTCCGGCGGCCAGGCCGCCCGCGCGGGTCTGGCGTCGCTGCTGCTCAGCCGGTACGACGTCTTCCTGCTGGACGAGCCCACCAACGATCTGGACCTGGACGGCCTGGAACGGCTGGAGGCCTTCGTCACCGGCCTCCGCGCGGGCACCGTCGTCGTCAGCCACGACCGCGAGTTCCTCACCCGCACGGTGACGGACGTGCTCGAACTCGACCTGGCCCAGCAGCAGGTGAACCTCTACGGCGGTGGCTACGCGGCCTACCTGGAGGAACGCGAGATCGCCCGACAGCACGCCCGCCAGGAGTACGAGGAGTACGCCGGCAACCGCGCCTCGCTGGAGGCCCGCGCCCGGATGCAGCGCGGCTGGATGGACAAGGGCGTCAAGAACGCCCGGCGCAAGGCCGGGGACAACGACAAGATCGGCCGCAAGTTCCGCTCCGAGGCGAGCGAGAAGCAGGCCGCGAAGGCCCGCCAGACCCAGCGCATGATCGAACGGCTCGACGTCGTCGAGGAGCCGCGCAAGGAGTGGGAGCTGCGGATGGAGATCGCCGCGGCGCCCCGGGCGGGCGCGGTGGTGGCGACCCTGGACGGGGCGGTGGCGCACCGCGGT
Organism: Streptomyces sp. bgisy100; assembly: GCF_057709105.1. Taxonomy (NCBI): domain Bacteria; kingdom Bacillati; phylum Actinomycetota; class Actinomycetes; order Kitasatosporales; family Streptomycetaceae; genus Streptomyces; species Streptomyces sp. bgisy100. The sequence goes on along the minus strand of NZ_JBYITE010000008.1, from coordinate 65,535 downwards.
CCGTTCGCGCTCGGCCCGGTCGACCTGCAGATCGACTGGGCGGACCGGGTGGCGATCACGGGGGCCAACGGTTCCGGCAAGTCCACCCTCCTCGCCGCCCTGCTCGGCCGGCTGCCGCTCGACGCGGGCCGGGCCGCCCTCGGACCCGGCGTCGTGGTGGGCGAAGTGGACCAGGCGCGGGCGCTGTTCCTCGCGGACACCCCGCTGCTGGAGGCGTTCGGCGCGGCGGTGCCGGACATGGAGCCCGCGGACGTCCGCACCCTGCTGGCCAAGTTCGGGCTCAAGGCCGCCCATGTGCTCCGCCCGGCGTCGACGCTCTCCCCGGGCGAGCGCACCCGCGCCGGCCTGGCGCTGCTCCAGGGGCGCGGCGTCAACCTGCTGGTGCTGGACGAGCCCACGAACCACCTGGACCTGCCCGCCATCGAGCAGCTGGAGTCCGCTCTCGCCGGCTACGAGGGCACGCTGCTGCTGGTGACCCACGACCGCAGGATGCTCGACGCGGTGCACACCACGCGCCGGCTGGATGTTGTGAACGGCAAGGTCACCGAGGTCTGACACACCGTCGCCGCGGACCGGCGCCGGGCCACCGCATCCGAACCCCCCGTCCCGCACAGGCGGCTCCTGACGGAACAGAATGGGACCTTGACCTCAACTACATTTGAGGTCCTAGCTTTGCGATCACGACGGCTGGAAGGCACCCCGCAGAACGGCGCCACCACGCGCCACTAGCGGCCGATCGCCCTGGCCTTCCCATCGCCCTTGTCCTCCACAAGCGCGGCATCAAGCCCCAGGTCGCTTCTGCCGGGAGTGGCAACTCAGAGCTGGGCATGCCCTCAGACCCGAGCTGGTCACTCGGCACCCGATCTCGCGATCCACCGGGCCACACCTTCGAAGGCGTTGAGTACCCGCGTGTCATACGGTCCGAAGAGGTCCTGACAGTCACGGCCGAGGCGGTTGTACAGGGCTGCCGCCCCTCGTGTGTCACCCGACTGGCCGGTAAGTTCTGCATGCTCAATGCGCGTTTCGATCACGGGCTGGCCGTACGGCCCGAACCGGAGCTGCAATTCGAATATGCGGCGATCCAATGCCTGAATACGCTCCGAATGGCTAGTGCTGCTCCCCATGGCGTCAGGCGCGTGTGCCCGCCCCATCGCAACGGCTACGTCCTCAGCGCCTAGGGAATGCTGGATGTCGCTCATCACCACGGCAACCGCTTCGGCGTTTCGCGGGCGATCTCCCGGATCCTTGGCTAGGAGAATTCGGACGATGAGGTCTAGTTGATCGGGCACGCCTGGGCGGTGGGCGCTGGGTGGCGCCGGCGAGTTGTCCTGGTGCATTCTGCCCACGGCCATTGGGTCGTCCTGAGGGCTGCCGAAGGGAGGGCGCCCCGTCAGCATCTCGTACAGGACGCAGCCTACGGAGTACAGGTCGCTGCGCACGCTGCCCGAACTGCCGACCCATCTCTCGGGCGCCTTGTACAGCGCGGTGCCCACACCTGTCTGGGACTGGGTGACGTCGGCGAAAGACGCGAGTCCGAAGTCCACGATCTTCACCTCGCCCTCGTTCGTGATCATGATGTTGTCGGGCTTGATGTCATGGTGGAGCACCTCGCGTGAGTGCGCGGCGTCCAGGCCCTCGCAGATCTCCCGTGTCCATCGCACGGTTTGCTCCAGCGTGAGAGTGGGCCCTTCCTTCAAAAGGCTGGCGAGCGATCTGCCCTGGATGTACTCCATGACGATGTAGAGCTCACCCTCGTGTTCACCCGTGTCGTAGATCTGAGCAACGTGGGCGTGGCTGACCCGCGCCATGGCAACGCCCTCCCGCCCGAACCTTTTCACCGTCCAATCAGTGAACGCCGTAGCGGCACCCTGCTGGCGGAGGCGTCGTCTTGCGAGGAACTTGAGGGCCACGGTGCGGCCGAGTCTGATGTCCTCGGCCGGCCAGACGTCCCCCATAGCACCGCTGACCGGGCCGTCCTTCACCTTGAAATGGCCGCCGATCAGCTTGGAGGTGTCCATCTGGTTCCTTCCGATCCCTGGCCGGATCCCCACGTCAGACGATCAGCCCCGCTTATGGCTCTCTCCCCATCGAGTGAGGAGATCCAACTGTTCCACCGCATCGTGCCAATCCTCGAGAACGTTCTCGCACTGGCGGAGTGCCTTGTCCATCGTCGCGACAGCCTCGTGGCGCAATCGGTCTCCCTGATCACGCACGCGCCTCTTGCGGAACGGTACGCTCCCGAACTCCCACCCCGCCCAAGTGAACAGGCCGATCGTGAGCAGCGCGAAGAGCCACCGTGCCGCGCCGTCGACGAACGGCACCACCAGCGCCAGGGTGAAGGTGCCGATCACCAAGGCGGCGATCATGCGTGGCCATCTGCGAACTACAGCGTCCGACCGGACCTGAGTCTGCCGCTCAATGTGCGTGGCGAGTTCATTGACAAGCCGGCGCGGCTGCACCGTCAACCGCGGGTCCGTCGGAACGGAGCAGTCCCAGTCTGCGACGCTCAACGTGATGTGATGCGGAAGGCGATCTCGGGAGGCGGTGACTAGGCGCTGTGCAGCCTCCTCAAGATCCGGCCAGATGGCTTGCAGGGCCATGCGGCGAGCTGGCTGGCCGAGCCGCACTTCGTCCGGCTCGAAGACAGCCTGATCGAGGAGCGTCATGAGTGCGACCGGGGCGGCGTCCGGGGCGACTGATGATTCGCGTGCCCTGTCGGCTGTCACAAGGTCTCCGCCATGTTCGATGACACGCTCAAGTCGCCGCATCTTCTCGCGCATGTCTGCTTCGTCCGGCTCAAGTTGGTCGATGAGGCGTTCGAGGGCACTCTCCACATGGCCGCCGATACCGACCGGCGTGTCGGTTCCGTCGGCTCCGTCGAACCCATCCGGGAACATGCGTTCCAAATGGGTCAAGGCCCTGTCAGGCACGGTCGATAGTTCCCAACCGCCGCGGAGCGCCTCCCACTGGTCTCCGCATGTCTTGCGAAGTGCTGCGTACCGATTCTCGGGAAGGCGACCGCGGAGGTTCAGCAGCCGGGACTCCAGTTGGGTGCCACCGCGCCTGTGGGTTGAGAGGGGCGAATCGCCTCGGTTCCATCGCGCCATGGCCTGCTGGGTGTATCCAAGCGCCTCCTCTCCCAACTCTCTGCCGGCGATCGCGTCCAGAACGACCAAAAAGTCCTGGCCCAGTTCATCGGGGTCGAGTGACTGAAGGTAGAGGTCCATCCATGCAGCGGCTTCAGTCTCATCTCCGAGGCGAGAACACGTCAACGAGAAGAAAAGGTTCGCCTTTGCGGCGTCCAAGGCGCAGGCGTGCGCCCGAGCGCGCTCACCCTGCTCCTCCTCATGGCGGAACTTGGCTGCGACTGCCATGGTGGCAGGGGCAAGCCAGTACGTCGGTTCGAGGAGCAGCCGCTCCTCGGAGCATGCCCGAACGGTGGCTGTGTTCACAACGTTTCTGTAGACGGCCTGTGCGGTGAGGGTATGCACTAGGCCGCGGGCCAGGGCGCGGGCCTGCTTGCGTTGTGCGAAGCTCGCGTGCCACTCGGTAGTCAGCCGCGACAGTTCAGCTTGAGCGTTGGAGACTTCTCTGTCGCGTCCGTACTGTTCGATGAAGGTGTCGAGCGTCTGACGCGTGTTGACGACTGCGCTCTCCAGTCCTGCGATCTCTTGTCGCACATCGCTAACCTCGCTGCTGAGCCTCACGACGTTCGTTTCCACGTCATGCAGCCCGTCCCTGAAGCCGTCTAGCTTCTCCTCGTGACGCCCTTGCCCCTCCTCTACGCCCTCGATCCGCTCACTGAGTCGCTGAAGGGTCAAGTCCAGATCAAGTCCGTCGTCCATGACATCCCCCGGTGTCATCACCACCTGCGGTGCGTGCCTGCTCATTGTCGACTCCACCTGGATGCCTGGCGGGTAACTGGCTTGTTTTGATCCAGAATTGAGCTGTTTCAGCCACTGTCAGTATGGGGTGGCAGTATGGCGTGGCACGTGACCAGACCGACCGAACGGGAGCGCAGGTGCGTGAGATCGTCTATCTGTCGGAAAGTAAACTGCGGCAGTTCGTGCCTGAGCCACGGCGTGTCCCGCGAGCGGGTGCTCTCCGTGTGACCACGCCGTTGGGCGGCATCGACATGGACGCGCCGACGGCAAACGCGGAGCAAGGGCAATTACGGCACCTTCGCGATGTATCCAAGCACGTTGAGCTTATCGCGGATTGGTACGCGAAACCTGACCTGCGCCCTGGTCAGTGGGTGCAGTTCGAAGCGCCACTTCGTTGCGTGACGCTCGGTGGCGCTCACCAAGATCTTGTACTGTTCGTAGACCCTGCAGGTCGAGGGAGAGCAGACTCCATGCCGGACGACGGCTGTCGTTTGCTCATGCATGGGTCGGTCCGTCATCTCAGGGGCTGGGCACCAATGGCAGTAGACGGTCCCGCGCTGGAAATGGAGGACTCGGCCTTCAGCCTGGGAACTGCATTCGTCACCAGGGTCGGGCAGGTTGTGGAGGCGCTCACCAAACACCGCGACCCGCTGCAATCGGAGCAGACTCCATCCCGGGAAGCAGTGCGCCTACACGGCCAGGGCGTGCAGGAGCTGCTAGATGTGTTGGACGATGAGGACGACAGCATCAACATGTCCGCGATGATGACTGGGTACGCGCGTGTCACTGGGCTTCTTCCGGGTGCCCGTGCTGCCTCTCGGTGTGTAGTGGCGAGCCCCCTCGTCGTAGAGTACGTGGCAGCTGACTCTCCGTAGGTCCCATGTGATTCCACCGCGACTTCGCGTGCTGCCAGCGATGCGACTGCTGGACCACCGGTCCCGGCCGGTTTCCGCGCACGCCTTGGCGAGCTTCTTGACCTGGCCGCGCTGAGCCGCACCGACTGCTCGGGTGTCCCCTCCTCGTACAGCTTCGGGGGTCGCCGGTGGTCACCCACGCTTGCCCAAAGCGGGCTTGCTGGAGGCAGCCCGTTCCGGGCCTCCTTTGCCGAGTAGAACGTGCCTGGGCCGTGCCCTACGGCATGGGCACTCAGGTGATGGTCCACGCCGCCGATGCCCTCGTGCACCGGGGCTGCTCGATAGAGGCACGGACGGCTGGCTGACCCTCACGGAACAGGGCCGAGAGGGCCTGGCAACGGCGAAGGAAACACATGAGCCGGGTGCGCGGAGCTCCTCGGCGACATCACGGAGGAGGAGTACGCGACTGCGGTCTCCGTGCTCCAGCGCCACCGACAACCTCGCCCAGGGGCGGTTGTCAAGGTGCTGGTCACAGCCATTCGTTGGGGTTACGTGATCACATGAGCCAAGAACGGAACGAGTGCCGACCGCTGCGCCAAGAAGAAGCTGGGGTCCGGCACCGCGAAGCTTCCCACCAAGGAGGTCGGATGGCGCTAATGGGAAACCCGGGCATGATTCACGACCTATGGCTCACACGCCGTGGTGCCACCCTCCTCGTCCCAATCCTGTCCGCTGCTTTCATCGTTGGATGCAGTAGCGACTCCGAGGACAGGGGCAAGCTGTCAATGGATCCCGAACCGAGCGCTTCACCGTCTCAGACGAGTGACCGGACGAAGGCTCTGGAAAGAAAGGCAGAAGAGGCGCTGGGGATTGGGGAGGCGGATGACACCGGCGACCTGTTCGTGGAGTCGGGGTTGGAGCGTGCAAGCGACGGCATCCACACCTACTCGGTCCTTTCGAATGGCAAGGCCTACACGCTGTCAGTCGTCTGCTCGGGAGCAGGACAGGTCCGCCTCGCCGTGACGGTGAAACGCCCAGCGAAGCAGACCGTGGCGTGCGACAACGTCCCAGTCCGCCTACGTATTTCGGATGCCCCGGAACAGATCAAGATTGACGTCGAAGGCCTTGCCGGATCATCCGGGATCGTCGGTTGGCGGATCGATGAACTACCGACCTCCAAAAGCGTGGCGTCGTAGGGCTGACGTCTCGTGATCTCTGCGGTATTCCGACTGCATGAGGTGTGTGCAGGGGGCCGCCGACCCCGATGGCTTGATCACTGCCGTCCGACGCGGGCCTCCGCCGGCTCCAGTACCGCCACGGCGTCCTCGACGGCTGCCTCACCGGCACCGGTCTCAGACGCCGGCCACCATGACGACATCACGCATTGAAGGTCAAGTAGCCATGGCGGGCTCCAACAGTTCGCTGGGCGAGCTTGTCGACGGCGGTGACAACCACGGCGGGGCAAGGCGGCCGCTCGATCCTTGAGGCACCGCCGGACCTGTCGCTTCGCCCGTGGCGCCCGTCCGTGGTGCGATGGAACCGGGGGCGGAAAGGAGAGCGACCATGCCCGCAGCGAAGCGAACGAGTGCCGCCGCCTCGGTGTCGGTCCGCCCGCTGGTCGAGCCGGACCTGGACCGGGCCGACGAGATCTTCAGGGTCGCCTTCGGGACCTTCCTCGGGGCTCCTGAGCCGGAGACGTTCTTCGGGACCGCCGACTATGTCCGCACCCGCTGGGCGGCAGATCCACACGCGGCCTTCGCAGCGACCGTCGAGGGCGAGGTCGTCGGATCGAACTTCGCCGCCGACTGGGGCAGCGTCGGGTTCTTCGGCCCGCTGACCGTACGTCCGGATCTGTGGGACCAGGGCGTCGGCAGGCGCCTCATGGAACCGGTCATGGCCTGCTTCGACACCTGGGAGAACCGCCACCTCGGCCTGTTCACCTTCTCGCACAGTCCCAAGCACCTCGAGCTCTACCGCCGGTACGGTTTCTGGCCCCGATTCCTTACAGCCATCATGAGGAAACAGGTCGCCGTCAGTGCCGAAGTCCCCGGCCGAGTGCTCTACAGCGAGCTGACCGCCGCTGAGCGGCCGGACGCACTGAGCCTCAGTCGCGCACTGACGGGGGCCGTGTACGAGGGCCTGAGCTTGGAGCGCGAGATCATGGCCACACAGGCGCAGGGACTCGGCGACACCATCCTCCTCGAAGGCGCCGGCTCCGGCCTCGACGGTCTGGCCGTCTGCCACTGCGGAGCGGGGTCGGAGGCCGGTGAGGACGTGTGCTTCGTCAAATTCGGCGCCGTACGCCCTGGTCCGGACGCTGCGGACCGGTTCGAACGACTGCTGAATGCGTGCGAGCGGCTGGCCACCGAGAGGGGAATGGGGCAACTGGACGCCGGAATGAACCTGGCCCGCCAGGATGCCTACCGGCACATGGTCGACCGCGGTTTCCGTACCTGGCTGCAAGGCGTGACCATGCACAGGCCCAACGAACCCGGATACAGCCACCCCGATGCCTACGTGATCGACGACTGGCGCTGAGTCCACCGCCGTGCTCGGCTACGGGGAAGACCCGATGACACGGCCGACCGAGCCATTCCGGCGTTCCGTCAGGAGCCGGAGCAGGAGCCGACGCGGCCAGGGCTGCTGGAGGGGGACCGGCGGCCGAACACCACCGCCGGTCCCCGTCGTTCACCCGTTCAGCGCTTCTTCGGGTCCAGCAGCCCGGCCCGTCGCAGCGCGTCCGCCATGGCGCCGTTGGCGGGGGCCGCGTCCCGGCCGCCGTTCCCGCCGCGCCCCTGACGCTGCTGCGGAGCCCGGCGGCCCTGGCCGCCCCGGCCGCGCTCGCCGCCCCGGCCCTGACCCTGACCGCCCTGCCCCTGACCGCCCTGACCCTGACCACCGCGGCCCTGACCCTGACCACCGCGGCCACGCTCGCCCCGGGCGCCGCCCGAGCGGCCGCCACCGCCCTCGCCGGACGCGGCCTCGTCGTCCAGCCGCAGGGTCAGCGAGATGCGCTTGCGCGGGATGTCCACGTCCATGACCTTCACCCGCACGATGTCGCCGGGCTTGACCACGTCCCGCGGGTCGTTCACGAACGACGTGGACATCGCCGAGACGTGCACCAGCCCGTCCTGGTGGACGCCGACGTCCACGAACGCGCCGAACGCCGCCACATTGGTGACCACGCCCTCCAGGATCATCCCGGCGGCGAGGTCGCCGAGCTTCTCCACGCCGTCCTTGAAGGACGCGGTCTTGAAGGCGGGCCGCGGGTCGCGCCCCGGCTTCTCCAGCTCCTTCAGGATGTCGGTGACGGTGGGCAGACCGAAGGAGTCGTCCACGAACTCCTGGGGCCGCAGCCCGCGCAGCACCGCCGTGTTGCCGATCAGCGAGGCGACGTCCGCACCCGCGGAGGACACCATGCGCCGCACCACCGGGTACGCCTCGGGGTGCACGCTGGAGGCGTCCAGCGGGTCGTCCCCGGCGGGGATGCGGAGGAAGCCGGCGCACTGCTCGTACGCCTTCGGGCCCAGCCGCGACACGTCCTTGAGCGCCTTGCGGGTGCGGAACGGGCCGTTGGCGTCGCGGTGCGCCACGATGTTCTCCGCCAGGCCCGCGCCGATGCCCGAGACCCGGCCGAGCAGCGGTGCGGACGCGGTGTTGACGTCGACGCCGACGCCGTTCACACAGTCCTCCACCACCGCGTCCAGCGAGCGGGAGAGCTTCACCTCGGACAGATCGTGCTGGTACTGGCCGACACCGATCGACTTGGGGTCGATCTTCACCAGTTCGGCCAGCGGGTCCTGGAGCCGGCGGGCGATCGACACCGCGCCGCGCAGCGACACATCGAGCTCCGGCAGCTCCTGGGAGGCGAACGCGGACGCCGAGTACACCGACGCCCCGGCCTCCGAGACCATCACCTTGGTGAGCTTCAACTCCGGCTGCCGCGCGATGAGATCGGCCGCCAGCTTGTCGGTCTCGCGGGAGGCGGTGCCGTTGCCGATGGCGATCAGCTCCACCGAGTGCTCCCGGGCGAGCCGCGCCAGCTTGGCGAGGGACTCGTCCCACTTCTGCTGCGGCACGTGCGGGTAGATGGTGTCGGTGGCGGCGACCTTGCCGGTCGCGTCGACCACGGCCACCTTCACCCCGGTGCGGAAGCCCGGGTCCAGGCCCATCGTCGCGCGGGTGCCCGCGGGTGCCGCCAGCAGCAGATCCCGCAGGTTCGCCGCGAAGACCCGGACGGCCTCGTCCTCGGCGGCCTGCCGCAGCCGCAGCCGCAGGTCGATGCCCAGGTGCACCAGGACGCGGGTGCGCCAGGCCCAGCGGACGGTGTCCGCGAGCCAGCCGTCCGCCGGCCGCCCCCGGTCCACGATGCCGAAGCGGTGCGCGATGGCCTGCTCGTACGAGGTGGGGCCGGCGCGCTCGGTGGGCTCCTCCGGCTCCAGGACGAGGTCGAGGACCTCCTCCTTCTCGCCGCGGAACATCGCCAGCACCCGGTGCGAGGGGAGCTGGGTGAACGGCTCGGCGAAGTCGAAGTAGTCGGCGAACTTGGCGCCCGCCTCCTCCTTGCCCTCGCGGACCGTGGCGGCCACCCGCCCCTTCGTCCACATCCGTTCCCGCAGCTCGCCGATGAGGTCGGCGTCCTCACCGAACCGCTCGGTGAGGATGGCGCGGGCACCGTCCAGGGCCGCGGAGGCGTCCGCAACCCCCTTGTCGGCGTCCACGAACGCCGCTGCCGCCGCCTGCGGTTCGACGGACGGGTCCGTCAGCAGGCCGTCGGCCAGCGGTTCGAGCCCCGCCTCCCGGGCGATCTGCGCCTTGGTGCGGCGCTTGGGCTTGTAGGGGAGGTAGATGTCCTCCAGGCGGGCCTTGGAGTCCGCGGCCCGGATCTGCGCCTCCAGCGCCTCGTCGAGCTTGCCCTGGCTGCGGACCGACTCGATGATCGCCGTGCGGCGCTCCTCCAGCTCCCGCAGATAGCGCAGCCGCTCCTCCAGCGAGCGCAACTGCGCGTCGTCCAGCATCTCGGTCGCTTCCTTGCGGTAGCGCGCGATGAAGGGGACGGTCGACCCGCCGTCGAGCAGCTCGACGGCTGCCTTCACCTGTCGCTCCCGTACGCCGAGCTCCTCGGCGATCCTGCTCTCGATCGACGTCGTCACGATCCCGTTCCGCCTTGTCGTTGCGCTGGTCTCTGCATTGTGGCAGGTGACGCCGGTGAGCGGCCTCCGGGACGCGGCGGGACTCCGGGGTGTGCCCGGGGAGCCCGCCCCGCCGGACGGGATCGGACGTTCCGGCCGGACGGCGCCGGCCCTCCGCCGACCTGCTCTCCGTCGGCCGGCGGAGCCTCCCGTCAGACGCGGCGGGACCGGGCGGAGTCGGACACTCCGCCGAAGAGCCGGGCGACGGCACGGAAGGGCAGGGTCACCACGGCGGCGAGGGTGCTGCCGATGGCACGGAGTACGTCTGCGATGGCACGGAACACGGTTCCTCCAGGAGTGCGTCACGGTCGGTGTCGTGTCCCGGCGCGTTGCCCTGCACGGCGCCCGCAAACATCCGCCACCCCTCCGGTTCCGCTTCCGGTTCCCCTCGGCCCCGGCGCGTGCCCGCGGGCGGTCAGCCCTCGCCGAAGAGGTCCTTCGGGAAGGCGCCGGCGGCGAGCGCGGCGCTGATCAGGCCGCCCGCGAGTTCGGTGAGCCGGGCGACGCCGGCCGCGCCGAGGTGCTCGTACGGCGCCAGGTCCAGCCGGTCGGTGTCCCGCTCCAGTTGCTTGCGCAGACCGGTGCCCTCCTCGGTCAACCCGCCCTGCGCGTCGAGCAGTCCGCGCGTCCGCAGCCGCTCCTCGGCGGCGGCCCAGTCCTCCTTCGTCCAGCCGCGGGTGAACATCAGCCAGGAGGGCGACATGCTGTGGCCGCTCGCGGCGTGGCTGACGACCGCCTCCAGCGCGTCCAGCCCGGCCGCCGCCAGCAGCGCCACATGCCCGTCGCCGCGGTGTTCGCGCAGCAGGGTCGCCGCGTGCCAGAGCGCCAGGTGCGGCTCCTCGGGCACGGGCAGGTCGGCGTGGGCCGCGTAGAGCGGCCGGGCGGGACGGACGCAGCCCTCGGTGGCGCGCACCGCCAGCTCCGCGGCCTCCGCCATCTCGGGCGAGGCGACGGTGTCCTCGCCCAGCAGCCGGCGCAGCATCGAGTCGACGGCGCGCAGCCGGGCCGCGAGGACCTGCTCCGGCGAGACGGTCTCCCATACCTGCGGCAGGTGCTGAGCGATGATCTCGTGCCGGAAGTTGTAGAACGTCGCGGTCACCACGGACGCGCCCACCGGCCCCAGCGCCGCGGACCGGGACGCGAAATAGACGGCCGACGGGTCGTCCAGCCCGATGGCGGCCATCTCCTCCTTGTGCTCGGGGGAGAAGTACACGGCCGAGTGCAGCGGGTTGAGGGCGTTGTGACAGTGGCGGCCGGCGCGCGGCGGCAGAGTCGTCGTCATGCCCGCACGCTACCCACAGGTAGGTGGCGCCGGAAGAGGCGGTCCCCATGGCAGAAAAGGTGGGAAATTCGTCGTTGCCGACGCGCGGGGGCGGTCGCAGGATGGAGTCATGGCACCCCACACCGTGCTCCTCGTCCTCTTCGAAGGCGTGCAGAGCCTCGACGTCACGGGCCCGCTGGAGGTGTTCACCGGCGCCTCGAAGGCCGCCCGGAACCCGGACTTCTACCGGGTCCGCACCGCCTCCCTCGACGGCGCCCCGGTCCGCACCTCCAGCGGCCTGCTGATCACCCCGGACACCTCGCTCACCGGGACCGCGGCGCCGCACACCCTGGTGGTGCCCGGCGGCGACGGCACCCGCAGCCCCGGCCCCGGGCTGATCGCCTGGCTGCGGGAGACGGCGCCGCGCGCCCGCCGGGTGGTCTCCGTCTGCACCGGCGCCTTTCTGCTCGCCGAGGCCGGCCTGCTGGACGGGCACCGCGCCACGACGCACTGGACGATGTGCGACCAACTGGCCGGGCGCTTCCCCGCGGTGGACGTCGAGCCGGAGCCGATCTACGTCCGCGACGGCCACGTGGCCACCTCGGCGGGCGTCACCTCGGGTATCGACCTCGCGCTGGCCCTGGTCGAGGAGGACCTCGGGCGGGACGCGGCGCTGACCGTCGCCCGCCACCTGGTGGTCTTCCTGCGCCGCCCGGGCAACCAGAGCCAGTTCAGCAGCCAGCTCGCCGCACAGACCGCCCAGCGCCGCCCCCTCCGGGACGTCCAGCAGTGGATCGCCGAGAACCCGGGCGCCGACCTGTCCGTGGAGCGGCTGGCGGAGCGGGCCGGACTCTCGCCCCGGCACTTCGCCCGCGCCTTCCAGACCGAAGTCGGCTGCACGCCCGGCCGGTACGTGGACCGGGTGCGGCTGGAGACCGCCCGGCGGCTGCTGGAGGACTCGGTGGACGGCGTCGAAGGGATCTCCCGCGCCTGCGGCTACGGCACCCCGGAGGCGATGCGCCGGGCCTTCGTCCGCACCCTCGGCACCGCACCGGCCGAATACCGGCGCCGCTTCCGGCCGATGCTCCCGGCCGGCCCCATGACTCCTTTCGCCGGCCTCAAGACCTCGACCGGCCCCAAGGCCACTACCGGCCTCAAGACCTCGACCGGCCCCAAGGCCACTACCGGCCCCAAGCCCCCTACTGAACAGGGACAGTGACCATGCAGATCGCCATCCTGCTCTTCGACCGGCTCACCGCTCTCGACGCCGTCGGCCCGTACGAGGTGCTGAGCCGCCTCCCCGGAGCCGAACCCGTCTTCGTCGGCGAGCGCACCGGGCCCGTACGCAACGAATCGGGCAGCCTCGGTCTCGTCGCCGACGCCCTGCTGGGCGAGTTGCCCGCGCCGGACGTCATCGTGGTGCCGGGCGGCCCGGGGCAGACCGCGCAGATGGAGGACGGGCCGGTGCACGACTGGCTGCGGTCGGCGGACCGAGGCAGCACCTGGACGGCAACGGTGTGCACCGGCTCGCTGATCCTGGCCGCCGCGGGCCTGCTCACGGGCCGCCGCGCCACCTCACACTGGCTCGCGCTGGACCAACTCCCCGCGCTGGGCGTCGAACCGGTGCGGGAGCGGTACGTCTTCGACGGTAAGTACGCCACCGCGGCCGGTGTCTCCGCCGGGATCGACATGGCGCTGGCACTGGCCGGGCGGATCGCCGGGGACACCGTGGCCCAGGCGATCCAGCTGGGGCACGAGTACGACCCGCAGCCGCCCTACGCCGCCGGCTCGCCGGACACCGCGCCGCCGGAGGTCGTCGAGGCCCTGCGCGCCCGCAGCCGCTTCGTCCTTCAGGGGGAGTGACCGAGCTCCAGGGGGAGTGACCGGGGGGAGCCGCCAACGGGCCTGATTCAGCGACCGGGAGCCGGGCGGGCGCGGCTGGGCCCGGCCTGCCGGGGCGGCCCCGCCCGAACGTCCTCAGCCCGTCCAGGTGAAGCGCGGTGCACGCCGTTCCAGGAAGGCGGCGACGCCCTCCGCGGCGTCGCCGCTGCCGCGCGCCTGCTCCGCCCAGTGGGCCACCCGCCCGGCGTCCGCGGGCCCGTTCGCGAACTCCTTCGCCGCGGCCTGGGTGAGCAGCGACCGGGAGGTGAGGACCCGGGTGAACTCCGCGACCCGCCGGTCCAGGGCGTCCGCCGGCAGCAGTTCGTCCACCAGCCCGGTCCGCAGCGCCCGCTCGCCGTCGATCAACTCCGCCGAGAAGAGCAGGTACTTGGCGGTGGCGGGGCCGACCAGGGCGGTCAGCCGGCGCGTGGCGGAGGCCGGGTAGACGATGCCGAGTTTGGCCGGGGTGACGCCGAAGGACGAGCCCTCGGCCGCGAACCGCAGATCGCAGGCGGCGGCGAGCTGGCAGCCGCCACCCACGCAGTAGCCCCGGATCGCCGCCAGGGTCGGCTTCGGAAAGGCGGCGAGCGCCTCCTCGGCGGCCACCGCGAGGCCCTGGGACTCACCCGCCGACTGCCGCAGCGAGCCGATGTCCGCGCCCGCGCAGAAGGTCTCCCCGGCGCCGGTCAGCACCAGGGCGCGGACCTCCCCGTCGTCCGCGACCCGCGCCAGCAGCCGGGGCAGCTCCTGCCACATGGCCGTGGTCATGGCGTTCCGCTTGGCGGGGTGGTCTATGACGAGGGTCGCGACACCGTCGGCGACGTCCAGCTGCAGTCCGGGCTCCATGCGCCGGATGCTATCCGGAGCGCTTCAGCGGATGATCAGCCGCCGGGGGTACGCCACCGGGAGTACACCACCGCGCTCGGTGGCCCGGCTTCCGCCCGGCCCCTCTGCGCACACTTCGGCCGACGAGCGGATTCCGGAGGGGCGACGGAACGGAAGCGGACGGGCAGGAACAGTCAGCCATCCGGCAGCGTCACACACAGCCGCGCAGTATCCGTCGATACCCGCCGACTTCCTGTCAGCACTTCGGTACGGACCAATGGATTACCAAGACTTGACCCGTGAGGCGGAACCGACCGCTGTCGCGGCGGGCCGGTCCCGCCGGAGCGGTGGGCGGAGCTGCGGAATCGTCGCCTGGGTCGAGAGTGGGTGCCGGACATGGAGTTCCGCGGGAGCGTTCCGCACGACCCGGGACAGCCCACCGCGACCCCCGTGACGGACGGGCCGCCGAGCCGGCCGCCCTACGAGGGGATCTGGCGCTTCACCGTTCCCGCCCTGGACTCCTCGGTGCCGCAGGCCCGGCACGCCGTCCGCGATCTGCTCCAGGACCAGCGTGTTCCGGCCCTGGACGACATCGTCGAGGGCCTGCTGCTGATCGTCTCCGAGCTGGTCACCAACTCCGTCCGGCACGCCGCGCTGCTCTCCCCCGAGGTGGGCGTGGAGGTCGCGGTCGGCGCCGGCTGGGTGCGGGTGGCGGTGGAGGACGACCACCCCTACCGGCCCAAGGCCCTCCACGCCGACCAGGGCGGAACGGGCGGCCGGGGGCTGCTGCTCGTCCAGGTGATCACCGCGGAGGCGGGCGGCGTCTGCGACGCGGAGCGCACGGCGGGCGGCGGCAAGGTGGTGTGGGCCGCGCTGCCGCTGGCGGGCCCGGGCCCCGCGCTGTCGTGACCTACGGGCTCGCCGGCCGCCCGCCGTTCCACCAGCCGCCCGCCGACTTCCACCAGCCGGCCTCCGGCTTCACACCGCGCCCCCGGCTTCTCACCCGCCGTTCTCCGGCGCGCTCCGGCTTCTCACCAGCCGCTCTCCGGCCTCACCAGCCGGCCGATGCCCCCGTCAGCTCCCTGATCGCCGGACGGGCCGCGTCGAGCACGGTCATGAACCAGGCGGAGAACGGCCGCTCCGCGTGCAGCCGCGCGAGCTCCTCCGCGCTCACGAAGGCCGTGCCGCCGACCTCGTCGGGGTCGGGCTGCGGCGGCGCCTGGACCAGCCCCACGAAGAGGTGGTTGAACTCCTGCTCCACCAGCCCCGACGCCGGGTCCGGGTGGTTGTAGCGGACCGTGCCGGCCTCGCACAGCAGCGACGGGGAGACACCCAGCTCCTCCGCCGTGCGACGGGCGGCGGCGGCGAACGGCGCCTCCCCGGGGTACGGGTGGCCGCAGCAGGTGTTGGACCAGACGCCGGGGGAGTGGTACTTCCCCTCGGCCCGCTGCTGGAGCAGCAGCCGGCCGGAGGAGTCGAAGAGGAAGACCGAGAAGGCCCGGTGCAGCCGGCCGGGCGGCAGGTGCGCGGAGAGCTTCTCCGCGGTGCCGATCGTCGTGCCGCTCTCGTCGACCAGTTCGAGCATGATCGGTTCTGCGACGCCGTTCGGTGAGACGTCCGCCGCGGAGGCTGGTGTGGTCGGCATGGCCATCCTTCGGTTGGGCTGCGAACCTCCAAGTCTGCCGTACCGGCCGGGAAAGGCTCCAGCGCCGCCCTCGCGTTTCCCCGATCCGCGGCGCGATCGGTGGCCCGGGAGGCGCCGCGCGCCCCGCCGGGCGTCGCGCACGGCGGAGCGGCGGGCACGGCGGAGCGGCGGGCTCCGGGGGCGCGGCCGGCTCACGGGCGTTGCCGACTGAGGAACGCGGCCGGCTCAGCGGCCGGCGCACCGGCGGGGCCGACTCGGTGGTGCGGCCCGGCTCAGTGGCCCCGGCTCAGTGGCAGAGCCGCGCCTCGTGCACGGCGTGTCCCGAGGGCTCCAGCTGGAAGGTGCAGTGCTCCACGTCGAAGTGCTCCCCGAGACAGTTCCGGAGATCGTGCAGCAGCTTCTCGTGGCCGACCGCGTCGAGCGCCTCCTGGCTGACCACGACATGTGCGGAGAGCACCGGCAGGCCGGAGGTGATCGTCCAGGCGTGCAGGTCGTGCAGCCCCTCCACCCCGGGGAGGTCCAGGATGTGCCGCCGGACCGCCGCCATGTCCACGTCCTTCGGTGCCGCCTCCAGCAGCACGTCCAGCGCCTCGCGGAGCAGCTTCCAGGTGCGGGGGACGATCATGAGGCCGATGAGCAGCGAGGCGACGGGGTCGGCCTGGCGCCAGCCGGTCGCCATGACGACCGCCGCCGAGACGATGACCGCGAACGACCCCAGGGCGTCCGCCACCACCTCCAGGAACGCCCCCCGGACGTTGAGGCTCTCCCGCTGGCCGCGCAGCAGGACGGCCATCGAGATGAGGTTCACGACCAGACCCACCAGACCGAAGACGACGGTCAGCCCGCCCTCGACCTCGGTGGGCGTGATCAGCCGCCGGACCGCCTCGTACAGGATGTAGCCGCCCACGCCGAACAGCAGCAGGCAGTTGGCGACCGCCGCCAGCACCTCCGCACGGGCGTAGCCGAAGGTGCGGCGTTCGCTCGGCGGCCGGTTGGCGAAGTGGATGGCGAGCAGCGCCATCGAGATCCCGACGGCGTCCGTGGCCATGTGCCCGGCGTCGGCCAGCAGGGCCAGGGAGCCGGTGACGACCGCGCCGGCGATCTCCGCCAGGAGCACGGTCAGGGTCAGGCCCAGCGCGATGCGCAGCCTCCCGCGGTATGCCGCGGCCGCGGTGCCGGTGGCGCCGGGCGGCGGCCCGTGGGTGTGTCCGTGATCGTGCCCTGCCCCCATACCCGCTGCCTCCAAGGGTCGCTGACGCTGTGGTGTGCGGTGCCGGCGTGGCCCGGTCGAGTGCCCGCCGTGATCACAGTGAACTACTGGTGCACCGTGCCCGGCAACACGGCACTGAACACCGTTGTCATTGCCTCTGACCTGCTGTTATGTCATCGGCGCAGGACCTGCGGGAACGTCCTTCCGGGGGCAGTCCGGGACCCTCACCGGGGGTCGGAAGCGGGTCGCCGCCGCCGGCGGGGGAAGGCCGTCGGCGGGAGCGAGCCTGCGGCGAGCGATCGGACGGGCGGTACGGGAGCAGCGGGACGGGAGCGGTCTCGACGCGGCCGTCACGAGCGGCCCGGGTCCGTCAGCGGCGCGGGAGAGCCCGCCGGCGAGATCCGGCCCGACCTCGTCAGCCAGGCGCCTCCGCCCCCGTCACCAGCGGTCCGGCGCCCCCGTCAGCGGGTGCGGGCCTCCGGGTGCCGCAGGCACCAGCCCTCCCACGCCGACTCGACCATGTCCCGCACATCGTGCCGGGCGCTCCAGCCGAGCTCCTTGGCGATCAGGTCGGCGGCGGCGACCACCCGGGCCGGGTCGCCCGCGCGGCGCTCCACCACCCGCGCGGCCGGTTCCGTACGGCCGGTGACCTCCGCGACCAGGTCGGCCAGCTCGCGGACGGATACCCCGTGGCCGGTGCCGATGTTGACCGTCAGGTCGCCCGGCCCCTCCTGTGCGGCCAGCCGGCGGGCGGCCACCAGATGGGCGTCGGCGAGGTCGGCGACATGGATGTAGTCGCGGATGCAGGTGCCGTCCGGGGTCGGGTAGTCGCCGCCGAAGATCAGCGGGGCCTCGCCGCGGGTCAGCGCGTCGAAGAACATCGGGATGACGTTGGACACGCCGAGGTCCGACAGCTCCGGACGGGCCGTGCCCGCCACGTTGAAGTAGCGCAGACAGACGGTGGCCAGGCCGTGGGCCCGGCCGGTGGCCCGCACGAGCCACTCACCCGTGAGCTTGGTCTCGCCGTACGGGTTGATCGGCACGCACGGGGTGTCCTCCGTGACGAGGTCCACATCCGGCATCCCGTACACCGCGGCCGAGGAGGAGAACGCGAACCGCTTCACCCCGGCCGCCACCACGGCCTCCAGCAGCACCGTCAGCCCGTGCACGTTCTCCGTGGAGTAGCGCAGCGGCTGCTCGACGGACTCGCCGACCTGCTTCCGGGCCGCGAGGTGCACCACCCCGGTGACGTGGTGCCCGGCGAGGGTCCGGTCCAGCAGTTCGCGGTCCAGAACGCTGCCGCGGACCAGGGGGACGCTCTCCGGCAGGCGCTCCGGGAGACCCGAGGAGAGATCGTCCAGGACGACGACGTTCTCACCGGCCTCCGTCATGGCGCGCGCCACGTGTGCTCCGATGTAACCGGCTCCACCGGTGATCAGCCATGTCATGCGCGGCAGCGTAACGCCGGTGCCGTTTGTCGTGGGGCGCCGTGATCGACCATGATGCTCCGGACGGATCTTCATCGGTCGTCGCCAACCCTTCTGCGGCCTTGTGCGGGCGTAAATGGGCGATGAACGATCGCTTCCGAGGATCCGATAGCCTCTGCCGACGTGCCGCCCGCCCGTACCGGAGCCGGGGCGTGTCACGACCCGCCTGTCCGGACACCCCGGTGCTCCGCGGCGGCCACGCCAGCAGTCAAGGAGTGAATTCGTCTGTCGACCGCCATCCTCACCGGTCCGCCGGTCGCCGGGTCGCAGCTCGAGGGCGACCTGCGGTCGCTGGGCTTCGACGTGGTCGCGGCCCCGGCCGGTGACGACCTGGCGGCGCTGGCCGCCGCGCTGCCCGCCACCGAGCGCGTCGCCGTGGTGGACTCCCGGCTGGTCGCCCACCGGCACGCCCTGCGGATGGCGCTGACCGACCCCCGCTTCCCGGCCGCCGCGGTGACCGGCGCGGTCACCGTCCAGCCGGAGGACCGCCCGGCCCTGCTGCGCGCGCTCGCCGAGGCCGCCGCCCCCGCGACCGTGGGCGCGGACACCGCCGGCGCCGCGGAGCCGGCCGCCGGACCCGGCGCCGTGCCCGAGCGCACCGCCGCCGCCCTGGACGCCGCGGGCGTCGCCGTGCACCGCCCCGAGCTGGGCGTTCTCGTGGCCCGGGTGCCCGCCGACGACGCCGAGCTGGCCGAGACCCGCGCCGCCCTGGACGCGGTCGACGACGAGCAGGTGCGGCTGCGCACCGCCGTGAAGGCCCGCGACGGCTTCTTCACCACCTACTGCATCAGCCCGTACTCGCGGTACGTGGCCCGCTGGTGCGCCCGGCGCGGCCTCACCCCCAACCAGGTCACCACCGCCTCGCTGCTCACCGCGCTGATCGCGGCCGGCTGCGCGGCGACCGGCACCCGCCCCGGCTACATCGCCGCGGGTGTGCTGCTCATCGCCTCCTTCGTGCTCGACTGCGCGGACGGGCAGCTCGCCCGCTACTCGCTGCAGTACTCCACGATGGGCGCCTGGCTGGACGCCACCTTCGACCGCGCCAAGGAGTACGCGTACTACGCCGGGCTGGCCCTCGGCGCGGCGCGCGGCGGGGACGACGTCTGGGCGCTCGCGCTCGGCGCGATGGTGCTCCAGTCCTGCCGGCACATCGTGGACTTCTCCTTCAACGAGGCGAACCACGACGCCTCCGCGAACACCAGCCCCACCGCAGCCCTCTCCAGCCGGCTCGACAGCGTCGGCTGGACGGTCTGGCTCCGCCGGATGATCGTCCTCCCGATCGGCGAGCGCTGGGCGATGATCGCCGTCCTCACCGCGCTGACCACCCCGCGCATCGTCTTCCTCGCGCTGCTCATCGGCTGCTCGATAGCCGCCTGCTACACCACAGCGGGCCGGGTGCTGCGCTCCCTGACCCGCCGGGCCGAGCGGACCGACCGCGCCGCGCAGGCCCTGGCCGAACTCGCCGACTCCGGTCCGATCGCCGAGGCGGTCGCCGGGAAGCGGGGCGGCGCGGCACGCGTGGGCTCGTTCGCCGCGCCCGTCTGGGCCGCGGTCGGTACGGCCGCCCTGCTGGCCACACTCGCCTTCCGCCCCTTCGGTGACTGGACGACCGTGCTCGCCGCGCTCGTCTACGCGCTCTGCTCGGGCCGGGCCGTGGCCCGGCCGCTCAAGGGCGCCCTCGACTGGCTGGTGCCGCCCCTCTTCCGGGTCGCCGAATACACCGCCATCCTGATGCTTGCCGCCCGTTCGGAGGAGCAGGGCGCCTTGCCTGCGGCTTTCGGGCTGGTGGCCGCCGTCGCCTACCATCACTACGACACGGTGTACCGCATCCGCGGCGGCACCGGCGCGCCCCCGCACTGGCTGGTGCGGGCGATCGGCGGGCACGAGGGGCGGGTCCTGGTGGTTACGATCGCCGCCGTCCTGCTGCACCACACAGGTTTCACCATCGCGCTGACGGCCCTTGCAGTGGCCCTGGCGCTGGCGGTGCTCATCGAGAGCATCCGTTTCTGGGTGTCCTCCGGGGCACCCGCTGTACACGACGAATCAGGAGAACCCGCATGATCGGCCTCGTGCTGGCAGCCGGCGCCGGACGGCGTCTGCGCCCCTACACCGACACCCTGCCCAAGGCACTGGTGCCGGTCGACGGCGACACCACCGTCCTCGACCTCACTCTCGGCAACTTCGCCGAGGTGGGCCTGACCGAGGTCGCCATCGTCGTCGGCTACCGCAAGGAGGCCGTGTACGAGCGCAAGGAGGCCCTGGAGCAGAAGTACGGCCTCAAGCTCACGCTGATCGACAACGACAAGGCCGAGGAGTGGAACAACGCCTACTCCCTGTGGTGCGCCCGTGACGCGATCAAGCACAGCGTGATCCTCGCCAACGGCGACACCGTGCACCCGGTCTCCGTCGAGAAGACCCTGCTCGCCGAGCGCGGCAAGGGCCAGAAGATCATCCTCGCCCTCGACACGGTGAAGCAGCTCGCCGACGAGGAGATGAAGGTCATCGTGGACCCGGAGAAGGGCGTCCAGCGCATCACCAAGCTGATGGACCCCGCCGAGGCCACCGGCGAGTACATCGGTGTCACCCTCATCGAGGGCGAGGCCGCCGAGGAGCTCGGCGACGCCCTGAAGACCACCTTCGAGCGGGACCCCGACCTCTACTACGAGGACGGCTACCAGGAGCTCGTCAACCGCGGCTTCAAGATCGACATCGCGCCGATCGGCGACCTCAAGTGGGTCGAGATCGACAACCATGACGACCTGGCGAAGGGCCGTGAGATCGCGTGCCAGTACTGACCCGACTCATCCCGTCGCCGCTCGTCGTCGACATCCGGGCCGGGGCACTGGACGATCTGGCGGGCGTCCTCGCCGACCAGCGCATCTCCTCCTCGGGGAAGCTGGCCATCGCCATCAGCGGCGGCTCCGGGGCGGTGCTGCGCGAGCGGCTCACCCCGGCGCTGCCCGGCGCGACCTGGTACGAGGTCGGCGGCGGCACCCTCGACGACGCGATCAAGCTCGCCGATGAGATGAAGTCCGGGCACTACGACGCGGTCGTGGGCCTGGGCGGCGGCAAGATCATCGACTGTGCGAAGTTCGCCGCCGCGCGCATCGGCCTGCCGCTGGTCGCCGTGGCGACGAACCTGTCGCACGACGGCCTGTGCTCGCCCGTGGCGACGCTGGACAACGACGCGGGCCGCGGCTCGTACGGTGTGCCGAACCCGATCGCGGTCGTCATCGACCTCGATGTGATCCGCGAGGCCCCGGTCCGCTTCGTCCGCTCCGGCATCGGTGACGCGCTCTCGAACATCTCCGCCGTGGCGGACTGGGAGCTCGCCCACCGCGAGACCGGCGAGCAGATCGACGGACTGGCCGCCGCCATGGCGCGCCAGGCGGGCGAGGCCGTGCTCCGGCACCCGGGCGGCGTCGGCGACGACGGCTTCCTCCAGGTGCTGGCCGAGGGTCTGGTGCTCACCGGTATCTCGATGTCCGTGGCGGGCGACAGCCGCCCGGCGTCCGGTGCCTGCCACGAGATCAACCACGGTTTCGACCTGCTCTTCCCCAAGCGCGCCGCCAGCCACGGCGAGCAGTGCGGCCTCGCCGCCGCGTTCGCCATGCACCTGCGGGGCGCTCAGGAGGAGTCCGGTCTGATGGCGCAGGCCCTGCGCCGGCACGGGCTGCCCGTCCTGCCGGAGGAGATCGGCTTCAGCGTGGACGAGTTCGTCCAGGTGGTGGAGTACGCACCGCAGACCCGGCCCGGGCGCTACACGATCCTCGAGCACCTGAACCTGTCCACCGACCAGATCAGGGACGCATACGCCGACTATGCCAAAACCGTCACTAGCTGAACTCCGTCCGGTCGTTCACCCCGGTGGGCTGAAGGACCGGCGCAGCGGGGAGCACTGGGCCGGGCGCATCTACATGCGGGAGATCTCGCTGCGGTGCACCCGGCACCTGGTGAACTCCCGGATCACGCCCAACCAGTACACCGGCCTCATGATCGTCGCCGGTGTGGCCGCGGGCGCGGCACTGCTGGTGCCCGGCCTGGCCGGGGCGGTGCTCGGCGCACTGCTGATCCAGGTGTACCTGCTCCTCGACTGCGTGGACGGAGAGCTGGCCCGCTGGCGCAAGCAGACCTCGATCACCGGGGTCTACCTCGACCGGGTGGGCCACTACCTGAGCGAGGCCGCGCTGCTGGTCGGCTTCGGCCTGCGCGCCGCGGACCTGTTCCACCGGGACGGTTCGGCCACCGAGTGGCTGTGGGCGTTCCTCGGCACGCTCGCCGCGCTCGGCGCCATCCTGATCAAGGCGGAGACGGACCTGGTCGACGTCGCCCGTTCGCGCAGCGGCCTCCCGGCCGTCAAGGACGAGGCGTCGGTGCCGCGCTCCTCCGGCCTGGCCCTGGCCCGCAAGGCCGCGGCCGCGCTGAAGTTCCACCGGCTCGTCGGCGGCGTCGAGGCGTCGCTGGTGATCCTGGTCGCGGGGATCGCGGACTTCGTCCACGGTGACCTGCTGTTCACCCGGATCGCCGTGGTCCTGCTCGCCGCGATCGCGGTGCTGCAGACCGTGCTGCACCTCGTGTCGATCCTGGCCTCGAGCAGGCTCAAGTGAAGGCGGCCCCGATGCACCGGAACCCGGGGGAGAGCTCCCCGCAGACCGCGAAGGTCGGAGCGGTCGTCCTCACCATGGGCAACCGCCCCGAGGAGCTGCGCGCCCTGCTCGACTCGGTCGCCAAGCAGAACGGCGACCGGGTCGAGGTGGTCGTCGTCGGCAACGGTTCCCCGCTGCCCGAACTCCCGGACGGCGTCCGGACGGTGGAGCTGCCGGAGAACGTGGGCATCCCGGCCGGCCGGAACGTCGGCATCGAGGCGTTCGGCCCCGGCGGCGGTGACGTCGACATCCTGCTGTTCCTGGACGACGACGGTCTGCTGCCGGGTGTGGACACCGCGGAGCTCTGCCGCGAGGCGTTCGCCGCCGACCCGGAGCTGGGCATCATCAGCTTCCGGATCGCGGACCCGGACACCGGCGAGACCCAGCGCCGGCACGTCCCGCGGCTGCGCGCCTCGGACCCGATGCGCTCCTCCCGGGTCACCACCTTCCTGGGCGGTGCGAACGCCGTGCGCACCACCGTCTTCCAGCAGGTCGGCGGCCTGCCGGACGAGTTCTTCTACGCCCATGAGGAGACCGACCTCGCCTGGCGGGCGCTCGACGCGGGCTGGATGATCGACTACCGCTCCGACCTGGTGCTGTTCCACCCGACCACCGCCCCCAGCCGGCACGCGGTCTACCACCGGATGGTCGCCCGCAACCGGGTCTGGCTGGCCCGCCGCAACCTCCCCGCGCCGCTCGTCCCCGTCTACCTCGGGGTCTGGCTGCTGCTCACCCTGGCGCGACGGCCCTCCCGCCCCGCGCTGCGGGCCTGGTTCGGCGGCTTCAAGGAGGGCTGGACCACTCCGTGCGGCCCCCGTCGTCCCATGGGGTGGCGTACGGTGTGGCGTCTGACCCGACTGGGCCGACCTCCCGTGATCTGACAAGCTCGGGTCTGAGAGCATCGGGCGTGCCCCGGGACCGGCAGCCGCCGGCGTCGGTGCCACGCCCGATCCGGCTGCGCATCTCGAAGACGAAAGTTTCCATTAGTGAGTGAGACAACGCATGACGGTGCGGTCGCGGTGAGCGCCCCGCCATCACCTGACGAGGGACTGTCCCCGGCGGAGCTGGCGGACAAGTACGGGCTGTCCGTCAGCGGTGCCCGTCCGGGCCTCGGCGCCTACGTGGGCCAGCTCTGGGGGCGCCGTCACTTCATCCTGGCCTTCTCGCAGGCGAAGCTCACGGCCCAGTACAGCCAGGCGAAGCTCGGTCAGCTGTGGCAGGTGGCGACTCCGCTGCTGAACGCCCTCGTCTACTTCCTGATCTTCGGCCTGATCCTCGAGGCCGGCCGGGGCATGGACCTCAAGGTCTACATCCCGTTCCTGGTCACCGGTGTCTTCGTCTTCACCTTCACCCAGAGCTCCGTGATGGCCGGTGTCCGCGCGATCTCGGGCAACCTCGGACTGGTCCGCGCGCTGCACTTCCCGCGCGCCTCGCTGCCGATCTCGTTCGCCCTGCAGCAGCTCCAGCAGCTGCTGTTCTCGATGATCGTCCTCTTCGTCGTGGCGGTCGCCTTCGGCAGCTACCCCTCCATGGCGTGGCTGCTGATCGTCCCGGCCCTGGCGCTGCAGTTCCTCTTCAACATGGGGCTCGCGCTGATCATGGCCCGGATGGGGGCCAAGACCCCCGACCTGGCCCAGCTGATGCCGTTCGTCATGCGGACGTGGATGTACGCCTCGGGCGTGATGTTCTCGATCCCGCTGGTGCTGGAGGGCAAGCCCGCCTGGATCGCCGACGTCCTGCAGTGGAACCCGGCAGCCGTCTACATGGACCTCATCCGCTTCGCACTGATCGACGGCTACAGCGGAAAGAACCTGCCGCCGCACGTCTGGGCCCTCGGGCTCGGCTGGGCCGTGCTCGTCGCCGTCGGCGGCTTTGTGTACTTCTGGAAGGCGGAGGAGCGGTACGGCCGTGGCTGAGCAGGAGACGGGGGCACGGATCCCCACCGTCATCGCGGACGAGCTGCACATCGTCTACCGCGTCAACGGCGCCCGGACGGGCAAGGGCAGCGCCACCGCGGCGCTGAGCCGCATCGTGAAGCGGGGCGGCGAGTCGCCGGGCGTCCGCAAGGTGCACGCGGTGCGCGGGGTGACCTTCACCGCGTACCGGGGCGAGGCGATCGGTCTGATCGGGTCGAACGGCTCCGGGAAGTCGACCCTGCTGCGGGCCGTCGCGGGCCTGCTGCCGCCGGAGAGCGGCAAGGTCTACACCGACGGCCAGCCCTCGCTGCTGGGCGTGAACGCGGCGCTGATGAACGACCTGACCGGTGAGCGGAACGTCATCCTCGGCGGCCTGGCCATGGGCATGACCCGGGAGCAGATCCGCGAGCGGTACCAGGGCATCGTCGACTTCTCCGGGATCAACGAGAAGGGCGACTTCATCACCCTGCCGATGCGCACGTACTCCTCCGGCATGGCGGCCCGGCTGCGGTTCTCGATCGCGGCGGCCAAGGACCACGACGTGCTGATGATCGACGAGGCGCTGGCCACCGGCGACCGGAAGTTCCAGAAGCGCTCCGAGGCCCGCATCCGGGAGCTGCGCAAGGAAGCCGGCACGGTCTTCCTGGTCAGCCACAACAACAAGTCGATCCGGGACACCTGCGACCGCGTGCTGTGGCTGGAGAAGGGCGAGCTGGTCATGGACGGCCCGACCGACGAGGTCATCAAGGCCTACGAGAAGGAGACGGGGAAGTAGCCCGTCCGACGCTCTGCCCGTGGTGAAGGCCCCTGCCGGAGCACGACCGACTGGCGGGGGCCTCCGCACGCCCGGTACCGGTCCGGGACCGCTCCTGCGGCGGCACCGGAGTGACCCCCTCCGTTCGACGGACTGCTGTACGGCGTAAGCTGTGCCGGTGCGCAATTGCGGCAAGTCGGGCGTAACGCCCGGGGTGTCGTTGTTGGGTGGTGTGCATCGTCGCAGGCGGGCGGGCGGCGTGTCCGAAATAGGATGTTCTGGGTCGGCAGTGTAGAACGGGAGATGTGACGGCTATGGCTACGGGTACTCTCCGGCTCCGGGGTACGTGCGCCGTCCCCCGCCCGGGTTCACCCCTGGCATCCGGCACGGGCGCCGCCACCGCCCCCGGTACGGGCGCCACCACCGCCGCCGGTACGGGCGGCACCACCGCCCCGGCCTCCGGCACGCACCGTCCCCCGGCGCCCCTCCCGGGCGGCACGGCCTCCTCCGACTGCACGTCCTTCCCCGACGGCACGGCGCCCGGCGGGCGGCGATGACGGCGGGCACGGCCGAGCACACCCGCGCGGTCCTCGACAAGGCGCGCCGGGAGAACTTCCCCGTGGCGCCCCGGTTCCTGCCCCGCGCCTGGCGCAGCGACCTGATGGCCGTCTACGGCTACGCCCGGCTCGTCGACGACATCGGCGACGGCGACCTCGCCCCCGGCGGCACGGACGCGGTCCTGCTCGGCCTCGGCCGCGCCCGCGCCGACGACCGCCTCGCCCTGCTGGACGCCCTCGAAGCCGACCTGAACCGCGTCTTCGCCGCCGGCGGGGAGCCGCGCCACCCGCTGCTGGCCGCGCTCCGGCCGACCGTGGAGCGCTGCGGCCTCACCCCCGACCCGTTCCGCGGCCTCCTGGAGGCGAACCGGCAGGACCAGCGGATCCGCCGCTACGCCACCCACGACGACCTCCTCGGGTACTGCGAGCTGTCCGCGAACCCCGTCGGCCGGCTCGTCCTCGCCGTCACCGGCTCCACCACCCCCGAGCGGGTGCGCCGTTCGGACGCGGTCTGCACCGGACTGCAGATCGTCGAACACCTCCAGGACGTCGCCGAGGACCTCGGCCGCGACCGCATCTACCTGCCCGCCGACGCCATGAAGCGCTTCGGCGTCACCGAGGCCGACCTCGGCGCCGCCCACGCGAGCACCGCGGTGCGCGAACTGATCGCCTTCGAGGCGGCCCGCGCCCGGGAGCTGCTGGACGAAGGCACCCCGCTGGTCGGCAGCGTCCGCGGCCGGCTCAGGCTGCTGCTCGCCGGATTCCTGGCCGGCGGCCGCGCCGCGCTGCGGGCCCTTGCCGCGGCCCGGTACGACGTCCTCCCCGGCCCGCCCAGGCCCACCAAGCTCGACCTCGTGCGCGAGCTGGGGGCGACACTGCGAAGAGAGGGGTGAGCCGGAACCGTGAACGGATCCGTACCCGCGTCCGCCCCGGTGCTCGCTGCGTACAGCTACTGCGAGACCGTCACCGGACAGCAGGCCCGCAACTTCGCCTACGGCATCAGGCTGCTGCCGGCCGACAAGCGGCAGGCCATGTCGGCGCTCTACGCCTTCTCGCGCCGGATCGACGACATCGGTGACGGCAGCCTGGCCCCCGAGGTCAAGCAGGCGCGGCTGGAGGACACCCGCGCGCTGCTCGGCCGCGTCCGGGACGGCCGGATCGAGCCCGACGACACCGACCCCGTCGCCGTGGCCCTCGCCGATGCCGCCGCCCGCTTCCCCATCCCCCTCGGCGGGCTCGACGAACTCATCGACGGCGTCCTGATGGACGTGCGCGGCGAGCGGTACGAGACCTGGGAGGACCTGCGCGTCTACTGCCGGTGCGTGGCCGGGGCGATCGGCCGGCTGTCCCTGGGGGTGTTCGGCACGGCGGGCCGCGGCGCGCCCGAGGCGGACCGCGCCGCCGAGTACGCGGACACGCTCGGCCTCGCCCTGCAGCTCACCAACATCCTGCGGGACGTCCGGGAGGACGCCGGGAACGGCCGGACGTACCTGCCCGCCGAGGACCTCGCCAAGTTCGGCTGTTCCGCGGGGTTCCACCAGGAGCGGCCCCCCGCCGGCGCCGACTTCACCGGCCTCGTCCAGTTCGAGGTGGAGCGGGCCCGCGCCCTCTTCGCCGAGGGGTTCCGGCTGCTGCCGCTGCTCGACCGGCGCAGCGGGGCCTGTGTCGCGGCGATGGCGGGCATCTACCGCCGGCTGCTGGACCGCATCGCCCGCGACCCGCAGGCCGTGCTGCGCGGACGGGTCTCGCTGCCGGGGCGCGAGAAGGCGTACGTCGCGGTCCGCGGCCTGTCCGGCCTGGACGCGCGGCACATCACCCGGCATTCGGTCCGGGGGCGCGCCTGATGGCCCCGGACCGCACCCTGCCGACGGCCCGCCGGACGGCCGCCGTCCGTCCCCGGGCAACCCTCGGGCGGCCCACTGCGTCGTGGAGGGCGGTGGCCGGAAACCACCACGGCACCGCACCGGCTCAGGAGGGCAGATGACACCGGACAGCACGCCGTCCGGCCTGCCCCGCCAGGGCACGCCGGACGCCGCCGCGCGCACCGCCGTCGTCGTCGGCGGCGGACTCGCCGGCATCACCGCGGCGCTCCAACTCGCCGACGCCGGCATGCGGGTGACCCTGGTCGAGGGCCGGCCGCGGCTCGGCGGACTCGCGTTCTCCTTCCGCCGCGAGGGCGCGGCCGGGGAGCTCACCGTCGACAACGGCCAGCACGTCTACCTGCGCTGCTGCACCGCCTACCGCTGGTTCCTCGACCGCATCGAGGGCAGCCGGCTCGCGCCGCTCCAGGACCGCCTGGACGTCCCCGTCCTGGACGCCGGGACCGGGGGCGCCCCACGGCTGGGACGGCTGCGCCGCACCGCGCTGCCGGTCCCGCTGCACCTGGCCGGCGGCCTCGCCCGCTACCCGCACCTCTCGCCGGCCGAGCGGGTCGGCGTGGCCCGGGCCGCGCTCGCCCTCAAGGGGCTCGATCCGGCCGATCCGGCCCTGGACGGCACCGACTTCGCGAGCTGGCTGCGCCGCCACGGCCAGTCGGAGCGCGCCGTCGAGGCGCTCTGGGACCTCGTCGGCGTCGCCACGCTCAACGCCCGCGCCGCGGAGGTCTCCCTCGGGCTCGCCGCCATGGTCTTCCGGACCGGGCTGCTCTCCCGGCCGGGCGCCGCGGACATCGGCTGGGCCCGGGTGCCGCTCGGCACGCTGCACGACACCCTCGCCCGCACCGCGCTCGACGCGGCCGGTGTGAGGACCGTGCTGCAGGGCCGCGTCCGCTCCGTCACCCCGGCCCCGGACGGCGGCTGGCACCTCGGGCTGCGCCGCGGAGGCGAACCGGAGGAGCGGCGACACGCCGACGCGGTGGTGCTGGCCGTCCCGCAGGACGAGACCGCCGCGCTGCTCCCCGAGGGCGCCCTCGACGACCCCGGCCGGCTCCGCGCGATCGGCACCTCGCCGATCCTCAACGTCCATGTCGTCTACGACCGTCCGGTGCTGCGCCGCCCGTTCTTCGCCGCGCTCGGCACCCCGGTCCAGTGGGTCTTCGACCGGACGGACGCCTCCGGGCTCACCGGCGGCGGCCAGTACCTGGCGCTGTCCCAGTCCGCCGCGCACGACGAGATCGACACCCCGGCCGGCGCCCTGCGTGAACGCTACCTGCCGGAGCTGGCGCGGCTGCTGCCCGCAGCCCGGAGTGCGCAGGTGAGAGACTTCTTCGTGACCCGGGAGCGAACAGCGACGTTCGCCCCCGCTCCGGGCGTCGGACGGCTCCGCCCCGCGGCCCGGACCCGGGCACCCGGCCTCTACCTGGCCGGTGCGTGGACCGACACAGGCTGGCCCGCGACCATGGAGGGCGCCGTCCGCAGCGGGATCACCGCGGCGCGGGCAGCACTCTCGGAACAGGGCCGCCCGCATCTCGACCCTCCCCCCGCCTTCCGGCGGGGGAACCCGCAGCAGGAGGCGGCATGACCGCGTTCGTAACGGGGGCGGAGCCCCGAACCCCCGGGACCACGGGACACACCCCCGGGACCACAGGACACAGAGGAGAGACCGTGTCTTCGGAAAACCCGGCGATCGACACCGCGGGCGTCACCGCCCTGCTGGAGCGCGGACGGACGCTCGCCACCCCGGTGCTGCGTGCCGCCGTGGACCGGCTGGCGCCGCCCATGGACACGGTCGCCGCCTATCACTTCGGCTGGATCGACGCCGCGGGCCAGGCCGCGGCGGGGGACGGCGGCAAGGCCGTACGCCCCGCCCTCGCCCTGCTGTCCGCCGAGGCGGCCGGCGCCCCGCCCGAGACGGGCATCCCCGGCGCCGTCGCCGTGGAACTGGTGCACAACTTCTCGCTGCTGCACGACGACCTGATGGACGGCGACGAGCAGCGCCGGCACCGGGACACCGTCTGGAAGGTCCACGGACCCGCCCAGGCGATCCTGGTCGGTGACGCGCTGTTCGCGCTGGCCAACGAGATCCTGCTGGAGCTCGGCACGGTCGACGCGGGGCGCGCCACCCGGCGGCTCACCACCGCCACCCGCAAGCTGATCGACGGCCAGGCCCAGGACATCTCCTACGAGCACCGCGAGCGGGTCACCGTCGAGGAGTGCCTGGAGATGGAGGGCAACAAGACCGGCGCCCTGCTGGCCTGCGCGGTCTCCATCGGCGCGGTCCTCGGCGGCGCCGACGACCGGATGGCCGACTCGCTGGAGGCCTACGGCTACCACCTCGGGCTCGCCTTCCAGGCCATCGACGACCTGCTCGGCATCTGGGGCGACCCGGAGGCCACCGGCAAGCAGACCTGGAGCGACCTGCGGCAGCGGAAGAAGTCCCTGCCGGTCGTGGCGGCACTCGCCGCCGGCGGCCACGCGTCCGACCGGCTCGCCGAGCTCCTCGCCGCCGACGCCAAGAGCACCGACCTCGACAACTTCGACGAGCAGGCGTTCGCCAACCGCGCCGCCCTCATCGAGGAGGCCGGCGGCCGGGAGTGGACCTCCCAGGAGGCCCGCCGGCAGCACGCCACCGCCGTCGGGGCGCTCGACGGCGTGGACATGCCCCCGCGCGTCCGCGAGCAGCTCGTGGCCCTCGCGGACTTCGTGGTCGTCCGGCAGCGATGAGCCGCCGCCCGACGGAGATCCACCACAACCTCATATAGCGCGCAGTCGCCGGCCGGCCGCCCCTCCCGCCCTGTTCGCAGGCGGGCCGGGCGCCGGCCGACGGCAGGCCCCAGCACAGCAGAGAACCCACCGGACTCACTGCACGAAGGGGAAGCCATGACTGCGACGACCGACGGCGGCAGCGGGACCGTACCGCCCGGCGCGCCCTCGGCCACCCGGCCGCCCGCACCCGCCGCCCCGGCTCCAGGGGCCGCGTCCGCACCCGTATCCCCGACACCCGGGGCCACGCCCGCACCCGTATCCCCAGTTCCTGGGGCCGCGTCCGCACCCGCCGCGCCGGCGCCCGTCGGACCCGCCCCGGCGGCCGCTCCCGGGGCCCCCGCGGTCCGGGAGGCGGCCGAGCGGGCGGCCGGCCGGGCCGTACGGGACCTGCTCGGCCGGCAGGACCCGCAGGGCTGGTGGAAGGGCGACCTCCAGACCAACGTCACCATGGACGCCGAGGACCTGATGCTCCGGCAGTTCCTGGGGATCCGGGACGCGCGGACCACCGAGGCCGCCGCCCGCTTCATCCGCTCCGAGCAGCGGGCCGACGGCCCCTGGCCCACCTTCCACGGCGGCCCCGGCGAACTCTCCGCCACCGTCGAGGCCTATGTGGCGCTGCGGCTCGCGGGCGACGCGCCCGACGCCCCGCACATGGCCGCGGCGTCCGCCTGGGTCCGCGACCGGGGCGGCATCGCCGCCACCCGCGTCTTCACCCGCATCTGGCTCGCCCTCTTCGGCTGGTGGCGCTGGGAGGACCTGCCCGAGCTGCCGCCCGAGCTCATCGCTCTGCCCCGCTGGTTCCCGCTCAACATCTACGCCTTCGGCTGCTGGGCGCGGCAGACCGTCGTGCCGCTCACCGTGGTCTCCGCGAAGCGGCCGGTGCGCCCCGCCCCGTTCCCCCTGGACGAGCTGCACGCCCCGGCCGGCGCCGCCGCGTCCGCCCGCCGGGCCCCCGCCACCGGCTGGGACGCCCTCTTCCAGGGGCTGGACCGGGCCCTGCACGCCTACCGCAGGGTCGCCGTCCGCCCGCTCCGCCGGGCCGCCCTCAACAGCTGCGCCCGGTGGATCGTCGAACGCCAGGAGAACGACGGCTGCTGGGGCGGCATCCAGCCGCCCGCCGTCTACTCCGTCATCGCCCTGCACCTCCTCGGCTACGACCTGGACCACCCGGTGCTGCGCGCGGGACTGGAGTCGCTGGACCGCTTCGCCGTCTGGCGGGAGGACGGCAGCCGCATGATCGAGGCCTGCCAGTCCCCGGTCTGGGACACCTGCCTCGCCGTCATCGCGCTGGCCGACGCCGGGGTGCCCGCCGACGACCCGGCGCTGGTGAAGGCCGCCGACTGGATGCTCGCCGAACAGGTCGTCCGGCCCGGCGACTGGGCGGTGCGGCGGCCCGGACTCCCGCCCGGGGGCTGGGCGTTCGAATTCCACAACGACGTCTACCCGGACATCGACGACACCGCCGAGGTCGTCCTCGCGCTCCGCCGGGTCCGGCACCCCGACCCGGCCCGGGTCGAGGACGCGGTCCGGCGCGGGGTGCGCTGGAGCGCCGGGATGCAGTCCCGGAACGGCGCGTGGGCGGCCTTCGACGCCGACAACACCAGCTCCCTGCCGGGCCGGCTGCCGTTCTGCGACTTCGGCGAGGTCACCGACCCGCCGTCCGCCGACGTCACCGCGCACATGGTGGAGATGCTGGTGGGGGAGGGCCGGGCCGCCGATCCGCGCACCCGGCGCGGCGTCCACTGGCTGCTCGCCGAACAGGAGCCGAGCGGCGCCTGGTTCGGCCGCTGGGGCACCAACTACGTCTACGGCACCGGATCCGTCGTCCCCGCACTGATCGCCGCTGGCGTCCCCGCCTCGCACCCCGCCGTCCGCCGCGCCGTCGGCTGGCTGGAGAGCGTCCAGAACGAGGACGGCGGCTGGGGCGAGGACCAGCGCTCCTACAGCGACCCCGAGTGGGCCGGCCGCGGCGCCTCCACGGCCTCGCAGACCGGCTGGGCCCTGCTCGCCCTGCTCGCCGCGGGGGAGCGCGACGGCACGGCCGTCACCCGCGGAGTGGAGTGGCTGGCCCGGACCCAGCGCGAGGACGGCACCTGGGACGAGCCGTACTTCACCGGCACCGGCTTCCCCTGGGACTTCTCGATCAACTATCACCTCTACCGGCAGGTCTTCCCGCTGACCGCCCTCGGCCGCTACCTGCACGGCACCGGCGACGTCCGCGGAGCGGGGCCGGAGCCCGGCGGCCCGCGGCGCACCGACCTCCACCGGGCCCCCTGATGGCCGCCCCCGCCACCGGACCGCTGGTCATCGCCTGCGCGCTGGGCATCGAGCGCTTCGCCCTGCGCAGCGGCGACCGCAGCGGCGCGGCGGGCCCGCTGACCGTGCTGCGCACCGGGATGGGCCCGGCCGCGGCGGAGCGCACCGTGCTGCGCACGCTGCGTGACGATCCGGCCCACCGGGGCGCGGCGGTCATCGCCACCGGCTTCTGCGCCGGCCTCGCCCCCGGTATGCACCCGGGGGACCTGGTCCTCGCCGACGAGACCCGGGACGCCGAGGGGAGCATCCCCTGCTCCGGCACGGAGGTGCTGGCCGGGGCGCTCACCCGGCTGCTCCGGGACCGGCCCGGCGTCGGCCTCCACCGCGGCCCGCTGACCGGCTCGGACCACGTGGTGCGCGGCGCCGAGCGGGCCACGCTGCGCGCCACCGGGGCCATCGCGGTGGACATGGAGTCGGCCGCGACCCTGCGCAGCGCCACCCGGGTGCCCCGCGACGCCGCGGACGGGCAGGCCGGGCCGCGTCCGGTTGCGGCCGTACGGGTGGTCGTGGACGCTCCAGAGCATGAGCTCGTCCGCGTGGGGACGCTCCGCGGTGGAATATCAGCCTTCCGCGTACTGCGCGCTGTCCTTCCGGCTTTCTTCGAATGGCACCGATCTCTGCTGCTCCCCTGGAGGTGAGCTAGATGGCCATGCCGCTCCGCCAGTCCATCCGGGTCGGGACGTACCTTCTGGAACAGAAGCTACGGCGGCGGGCGAAGTTCCCCCTGATCGTCGAGCTCGAACCGCTGTACGCCTGCAATCTCAAGTGCGAGGGCTGCGGGAAGATCCAGCACCCCGCCGGGGTGCTGCGCCAGCGCATGCCGGTCGCTCAGGCGGTCGGCGCCGTGCTGGAGTCCGGTGCCCCGATGGTCTCCATCGCGGGCGGCGAGCCGCTGATGCACCCGCAGATCGACGAGATCGTCGACCAGCTGGTGGCCAAGCGGAAGTACGTCTTCCTGTGCACCAACGCGATGCTGCTCCGCAAGAAGATCGACAAGTTCACCCCCTCCCCCTACTTCGCCTTCGCCGTGCACATCGACGGCCTGCGCGAGCGGCACGACGAGTCCGTGGCCAAGGAGGGTGTGTTCGACGAGGCGGTGGCCGCGATCAAGGAGGCCAAGCGCCGCGGCTTCCGGGTCACCACCAACTCGACCTTCTTCAACACCGACACCCCGCAGACCGTGGTGGAGGTGCTCAACTACCTCAATGACGACCTCCGCGTCGACCAGATGATGATCTCGCCCGCCTACGCCTACGAGAAGGCCCCCGACCAGGAGCACTTCCTCGGGGTGGAACAGACCCGCGAGCTGTTCAAGAAGTCCTTCGCCGGCGGCAACCGGCGCCGCTGGCGGCTCAACCACAGCCCGCTCTTCCTGGACTTCCTCGAGGGCAAGGCCGACTTCCCCTGCACCGCGTGGGCGATCCCCAACTACTCGCTCTTCGGCTGGCAGCGCCCCTGCTACCTGATGGCCGACGGCTATGTGCCCACCTACCGGGAGCTGATCGAGGACACCGACTGGGAGGCCTACGGCCGGGGCAGGGACCCGCGCTGTGCGAACTGCATGGCGCACTGCGGCTACGAGCCCACGGCCGTGCTCGCCACCATGGGCTCCCTCAAGGAGTCGCTGCGCGCCGCCCGCGACACCGTGGGCGGAAATCACGGGTGAGCCGGGTGCCCGGGAGGCGACCGGTCCGGCCCCGGGGCCGGACCGGTGCCCCGGGCCGGATCCACCGGGGCACCTCCCGCCGGGCGGCGCCCCGTCCAGCCGTCGGCCCCGGCCGGTCCGGGCCGTGAGGAGAGTGCATGACATCCGCTGAGTCCGTCGGGCCCACCGGCCCCGCCGAGCCCGCCGGGCGGGGGAGCAAGGACTTCGACCTCGGACGGCTGCTCGCCGAGCGCGGCGCCGAGCGCTACGGCCTGCACACCCGGTACCTCAACCACCAACTGCCGCGCATGCTGCACACCATCGGTTTCGACAAGGTCTACGAGCGGGCCGAGGGCGCGTACTTCTGGGACGAGGACGGCCTGGACTACCTCGACATGCTCGCCGGCTTCGGCGTGATGGGCCTGGGCCGGCACCACCCGGTCGTCCGCAAGGCCCTGCACGACGTCCTCGACGCCTCCCTCGCCGACCTCACCCGCTTCGACTGCCAGCCGCTGCCCGGCCTGCTCGCCGAGCGGCTCCTCGGCCACGCCCCCCACCTGGACCGGGTATTCTTCGGCAACAGCGGCGCGGAGGCGGTGGAGACCGCGCTCAAGTTCGCCCGCTACGCCACCGGCAAGCCGCGCGTCGTCCACTGCACCCACGGCTTCCACGGGCTGACCACCGGCTCCCTCTCGGTCAACGGCGAGGAGTGCTTCCGCGCCGGCTTCGCCCCGCTGCTGCCCGACACCGCCATCGCCCTGGGCGACCTGGAGGCCCTGGAACGGGAGCTGCGGCGCGGCGACGTCGCGGCGTTCATCGTCGAACCGGTCCAGGGCAAGGGTGTGCACGCGGCCCCGCCCGGCTTCCTGCTCGCCGCCCAGCACCTGCTGCGCCGCCACAAGGCCCTGCTCATCTCCGACGAGGTGCAGACCGGTCTCGGCCGCACCGGCGACTTCTTCGCCTACCAGCACGAGGAGGGCGTCGAACCGGACCTGGTGTGCGTGGCCAAGGCGCTCTCCGGCGGCTACGTCCCGGTCGGCGCCACCCTCGGCCGGGACTGGATCTTCCGGCGGGTCTACTCCTCCATGGACCGGGTGCTCATCCACTCCGCCAGCTTCGGCGGCAACGCCCAGGCCATGGCGGCGGGGCTGGCCACCCTCGCGGTGCTGGAGGACGAGGGCATCGTGGCCAACGCCCGGCACACCGGCGACCTGCTGCGCTCCCGGCTCGCGGCGCTGGTCGACCGGTACGAGCTGCTGCACGACGTCCGCGGCCGGGGCCTGATGATCGGCATCGAGTTCGGGCGGCCGAAGTCGCTGGTGCTGCGCAGCCGGTGGACGATGCTCCAGGCCGCCCGCAAGGGGCTGTTCGCGCAGATGGTGGTGGTCCCGCTGCTCCAGCGGCACCGCATCCTCACCCAGGTCTCCGGCGACCGGCTCGAAGTGATCAAGCTGATTCCCCCGCTGATCATCGGGGAGCGTGAGGTGGACCGCTTCGTCACGGCGTTCACCGAGGTCATGGACGACGCCCACAGCGGCGGCGGGCTGCTCTGGGACTTCGGCCGCACGCTGGTGAAGCAGGCGGTGGTGGAGCGCTGACCGCCGCTTCTGGGCTTTTGCCTCTGGGGCAACGTGCTTGCCTCGGAGGCAGGGGCTCTGGCTCAATCGGGGTATGACACCCGAGACCGGACAGCGGTCCGGCGGCCCGCCGCCGGAGGAGCTGCCGGCCGTCGCGCCCCGGCTGCGGGAGCTGCGGCGGGCCGGCGCCCTGACGCTGGAGGAGGCCGCCCGCCGGGTCGGCCTCTCGCCCGCACATCTGTCGCGGCTGGAGACGGGCCTCCGGCAGCCCTCGCTCCCGGTGCTGCTCGCCCTCGCCCGCGCCTACGGTACGACGGTCTCGGAGCTGCTCGGCGAGCGGCCCCCGGACCCGGACTCCGTCATCCGGGCCTCCCGCGCGGAGCCGGCCGAGGCCGAGGGCTGGACGTACTGGCAGGCCGGCGCTCCGGGCCGCGCCATGCAGGCGCTCCGGGTGCATGTGCCGGCCGGCGGTCGGCAGGGCGACCTGGTGCGGGTGCACCCCGGCGAGGAGTGGATCCACGTCCTCGGCGGCAGGCTCCGGCTGACGCTGGGGGACGGCGCGGAGATCCTGGAGCCCGGCGACTCCGCGCACTTCGACTCGCTCACCCCGCACCGGATCGCGGCCGTTTCGGCGGGCGGCGCGGACCTGCTCTTCGTCCACACCCTGCTGCGGAGCGGCGCCACCGAGCTGTGCCTCGGCGGTGAGCAGCCCCGCCGCACCTTCTGACCCCGCCGCACGTCCTGACCCGCGGCCCCGGATCCCGGGCCCGCTCCCCTCCCGGAACGCTCCCTGCGCACCCAGGGCGTCCCCGGTGTGCCCGAGTGCGCCCCGGGGCCGTCCGGAAAGGCTCCCGTATGCCACCCAAGGACGAACCGGGCGTCGAGCGCGAGGACGGCCGCTTCCCCCGCGGACTCGTCCTCCGGCTCTTCGCCTACCTGGTGGCCGGCCATCTCTTCGCCGGCTTCCTCTACCTGCTCTTCTCCATCGGGGCCGACCGCTAGTGAGCCGGTCCGGAGATCCTGTCGCAGTAGCGGCAGTAGCGGCAGTAGCGGCAGTAGCGGCAGATGCGGTCGATGGTCCGGTCTGCGGTCCTGGTCCATCTGAAGGGCCGGGCCTGGTCGTTCCAGGCCTTGATCCGTCCTCAAGTGTGGCTGTCAGCTCGTCCACGGAGCAGGACACGCCGCGTTCGAGGCAGCGCCGTTGCAGTTCGGCGAACCACCGCTCGACCTGGTTGATCCAGGATGAGTACGTGGGTGTGAAGTGCAGCTCGAAGCGGAGATGCGCCGGCGGCTACTTGTGCACCACGGGCGCTTTTTGGGTGCGGAGGTATATCGGCACGGGCGCACTCCGGCGTCCCTTTAATGGTGATCCGCCAGCTGTAGCACTTTTTCTCGCATCTTCTCGTCGAAATCGGCCCCAAAGTCTTTGTGAACCGTCTTCTCCACCTTGTATTTAAGGTTTCCCGAGATCCCGCTCTTCAACCTCGCAAGGGCTATTGAGCAACTAAGGATGCCCTTGTCGTAAGCGGCGGCAAGAGGTGCGGAAGCCTCAATTGGGTCTGAGCGCAGAATCAGCGTTACGGCAGCATGCGGCCCAATGGAAACGAAGGAAGACGCCGGGACCTCCGTGGGCTCGTTCTCGGAGTCCAGGATCGTCTCTATTCTCAGAATTTCGACGGGCAGGGATGAAGTTGCCCCGCTCGTCGTCAGTGCAGCGTAGGGACTCAATACTGCGGCTCGGTTCCCCTTGTTTACGATCATCAGATCCACTCTGAAGGGCCCTGAATCTACAATTTCCCTCAGGCCGCCCATCAGGATATCCGCCCGCGACTGGTCGTATTTGATTGCGTCTATGGCAAACCCAAGGCACTTGTCCAGAGCTTCCTTGTCGAAAATCTTGATAGCCTCGACCAGCGGTAGCACACGATCTTCCAGGGCAGGTGAGTCGATGGTAAAGCTATGCCGGCGATCGGGCGGGAATATAATTGCCACAGACTTCGATCCATCAATGGTTTGGGTCTCGACAGAGCAGATGTCGGACGCCTCGCCCCTCTTCCCGTCTGTCTCTTTTGACAGAACGAGCTCGTTCCTGCGAACTCCTGTTGTGATTTCCCGGAAGGTGAGCTCGCCGTCATTCATTAGTTCGGTCATGAAGTCGATCTTGTCCTCGGTGCTCCTGCAATGCCAAATCCTCCTCCTCATCTCCCGGGCGAAATCGACTTGCCCCGGCGCTTCCGCTTGAACGTCCTTCGCGCGGCTGCGGATGCACTGGATCTTGCTGTCGGTTGCATGCTTTTCCAGGTCGAGATCTGAAAGTCTGAATGATTCGGAGATTTCCACCATCCTGTCGCCCACATCAGCCATGTCATCCGGGTGGCGGCCTTTAGTGATGGATATCAGGTTGAGGTTCAACCGGACGCGGTCTCGAATGGAGAGCAGCCAAAATCCGGCTGTTCCGCCCACCAGTGCGGCAGCGAGCGGGATTACATATTCAACCATTCTCATTCACCTTGCCAGATGAGTGGCTTGATACCACTAGCCAGTCCCTACCCGACATGAACTCCTCATCCCCAGTCGAACCCTGCTCATTCGTCCATGCAAGTCGGCGAGTCGGAGGTGGAGCTCCTCATGGTTGCGGGCGATCCTTGACTGATCGTTTCAGAATGAGGTTCGGAGTCGTCTCAAGCGGATGATGCTGCAGGTGAGTTGGAGGAGACCCGGTTGGAGACCGGTGCGCATCTCGTAGCGGATGCGGAGTCGCTTGAACTCGTGGAGCCAGGCGAAGTCCGGTCGACGACCCGGCGGGTAATTCCCAGGCCGGAGTCGCGGACTGTGCCTTTGTGGGCGATCTTGGGTGTGATGCCGCGGGGCTGGAGAAGGTGGCGCTACTGGATGTATTGACCCGCAGGGTTGTTGACGCAGGTCACGCGCCGGTGAGGAACCGTTCGCGGAGCCGCTCACGGTCGGCCGGGCCGAACTCCAGGCCCTCCCGCAGATAGGTGTCGACCGTGCCCCAGGTCTC
The DNA here is from genome assembly GCF_057709105.1 of Streptomyces sp. bgisy100. Lineage (NCBI taxonomy): Bacteria > Bacillati > Actinomycetota > Actinomycetes > Kitasatosporales > Streptomycetaceae > Streptomyces > Streptomyces sp. bgisy100. The sequence continues at coordinate 26,220 of NZ_JBYITE010000008.1, read as the reverse complement.
GGCGATCGTCTCGAACGCCGCGGCCAGGTACTCGGCGCGGGCGTCGAAGAGCGGGCTCAGCAGCTCCCTGGCCTCGTCCGACAGGCGGGCCTCGGACTTGTCCTCGCGGTGCATCCGGTAGCGGCGGTGCGCGGCGTTGCTCGCCAGGTAGTCGGTCTCGATGGCGTCGCGCTCGACGCCGAGCGCGAGCAGGGCCACGGCGATCGACAGCCCGGCCCGGTCCTTGCCCGCGGCGCAGTGCATCAGTGCCGGGACGCTGTCGTCGGCGAGGGCGTGCAGCACCCGGCTGTGCTCGGCGGTGCGGTCCCGGATGATCTCGCGGTAGACGGTGGTCATCCGGGCGGCGGCCTTGCCGTCGCCGAGCACGCCCCGGAGCTGGTCCAGCTCGCCGTCGCGCACCATCTTCCAGAACTCGGCGCCGTGCGCCGGGTCGGTCAGCGGGATGTTGAGGTGGCGCACGCCCGGCAGCGCCACATCCGGGCCTTCGAGGGCCACATCGGCGGAGTTCCGGAAGTCGAAGATCGTGTGCAGGCCGAGCGAGGCCAGGAACGTGGCGTCCTCGGACGTCGCGCTCGCCAGATGGCCGCTCCGGAACAGCACGCCGGTCCGTACGCGCCGGCCGTCCGCGGCCGGCAGTCCGCCGACGTCACGGAAGTTGCGCACCCCCGCGAGCTCGGGTTCGGTCGACGGGGCCTGCGGGACCTGAGGCGTCTGCGTCACGGGCGCTCCTCGCTGTCGGCCGTCGACGCTCTCCGCCGACGAGGTGACTTCTCGACCCTACGGTATTGGTTGCCGGGGCAATCATTTCGACGGAAGAGGTTCTCTTCCGGGATGCGGGAAAATCAGCCGGTGGCCAATATCACGCCTCGTCAACCCCCGGTTACGGTGGCGTAGGTCACTCCTGGAGGTGAATCATCTGCTGACGTGGCAGACGATTCGACTTCAATCACCAGCGGGCTCATCGGGTCGTACGCGGCCGTCGGGGACAGCTTCACCGAAGGGGTCGGCGACCCCGGCCCGGGAGGCGCGTTCCTCGGCTGGGCCGACCGGCTCGCCGTCCTCCTCTCCGACGTGTACTCCGGTTCCGCCGACCCGGACGGCATCCCGCCCGAGGGCTTCCGGTACGCCAACCTCGCCGTCCGCGGCAGGCTGCTCGACCAGATCGTCGCCGAGCAGGTGCCCCGGGCCAAGGAGCTCGGCCCCGACCTCGTGAGCTTCTGCGCCGGTGGCAACGACATCCTCCGGCCGGGCAGCGACCCCGACGACGTGGCCGAGCGCTTCGAGGCGGCGGTCGCCGACCTGGCGGGCGCGGTGGGCACCGTCATGGTGTGCACCGGCTTCGACACCCGCGGCGTACCCGTCCTCCGTCACCTCCGGGGGAAGATCGCCACCTACACCGCCCACGTACGGGCCATCGCCGACCGCTACGACTGCCCGGTGCTGGATCTGTGGTCGCTGCGCTCGGTGCAGGACCGGCGGGCCTGGGACGGCGACCGGCTGCACCTCTCCCCGGACGGGCACACCCGGGTCGCGCTCCGTGCGGCCCAGGTCCTCGGCCTGCCGGTGCCCGCGGACCCGGACCAGCCGTGGCCGCCGGAGCCGGAGCGGGGCGCGGCCGAGGTGCGCCGGGACAACATCCAGTGGGCGCGCGAGCACCTGGTGCCGTGGATCGGCCGCCGGCTGCGGGGTGAGTCCTCGGGGGACCACGTCGAGCCCAAGCGTCCGGACCTGCTGCCGCTCTGAGCCGCGGCTGTCGTCCGGATCCGGGGCCACCGCTCCGGATCCGGGGCCACCACTCCGGTCCGGGGCGGCCACTCCGGTCCGGGGCGGCCCGACGCGGCCGGCCGGGGGAGTCCGCGGGGCTTCCGCGGTGGCCGCCCGGCGGCAGCGGTGTCCGGTCTGCGGCTGAACCCGCCGACCGCGGGTGAGGGATGCCGGGGCCGCTACGGCACCCCCGGGCGCCGGGGTGCGTTCGGGCGCAGGACGTGTGCCGGGTGCGGTGGCGGGTCAGGCCCGTCCCGCCGCGTCCCCGTTGCACTCCAGTTCGGCCGTGCACTCCAGTTCGGCCCAGACGACATGCCCCCGCCCGCCGGTCCCCGGGTGCACGCCCCAGGTCCGGGACAGCGCGTCGACCAGGAGCAGGCCCCGGCCGCTCTCCCCGTCCACGTCGCCCGACCCGGGGTGCGGCTCGGTCGCCGCACAGCCCTCGTCGGTCACCTCCAGGCGCAACCGGCGCCCGTCGGACCGCAGTTCGCAGCCGAGTTTCTCGCTGTCGGTGTGCCGCACGACGTTGGTGACAAGTTCGGAGACCACCAACTCCATGCTGCAGCGGGACTCGTCGTCGACTCCCCACGCGCTCAGCCGTTCCAGGACGCGCCGTCGTGCCTCGGCCACGGAGGTGCGCAGCGCCGGCAGCTGGAACGCGTCCTGGCGGCCCTCGGCGAGAGTGCCGCCGTGGTCCATTAACCGGAGGACGTCATGGAAGGAAGCCACGCCGTAACTATGCGCGTGCCACAACACCTATGGCAAGGTTCAATCTGTAAATTGCAGAATCGTAAGGACAGCCTGTCAGCTGAACTGACGCCATGACACACTGCGTGACTGTGAAGCCAGTTGGAGGGGATCGGTAGTGGCCGACGCACGTCCCGGCGGTGCCCCCACGGTCCTGCGCATGGTGCTCGGCAAGCGCTTGCAGGACCTCCGGGAGAAGGCGGGCCTGTCGTACGAGGACGCGGGGCGCGCCCTCGACGTCACGCACGCCACGGTCCGCCGCATGGAGAAGGCCGAAGTCGGGCTGAAAATCCCGTATGTCGAGAAACTCCTTCTCACCTACGGCATCACGGAACAGGAGGAGATCGAGGGATTCCTGTCCCTGGCACGAGAGGCGAACCGGCGCGGCTGGTGGCACCGCTTCCGCGATGTCCTGCCGGAGTGGTTCAGCGCGTTCGTGAGCCTGGAGGGTGAGGCCAACCTCATCCGGGCCTACGAACCGCACTACATCCCCGGCCTGCTGCAGACCCCGGCATACGCCCGGGCCGTGCTGCGCGCCGGACAGCCGCACGCCTCGGACGACGAGATCGACCGCCTCGTCGCCCTCCGTATCGAGCGCCAGAGCCTGTTGACCAGGGCTGACGCGCCGGTGCTGTGGGTCGTCATGGACGAGACGGTGCTGCGCCGGCCCATCGGGGGACCCGGCGTGATGCGGGAGCAGGTGGACCGGCTGGTCGACGCCATGTCGATGCCGAACGTACGGCTGCAGCTGATGCCGTTCGCCGCCGGCCCCCACCCCGCGATGTACGGCCCGTTCCACATTTTCCGGTTCCCGATCCAGGAACTGCCGGACATCGCCTACACGGAAAGCCTTCTGGGCGGCGTCTACTTCGACCAACGCGACGACGTCTCGGCGTTCCTGGAGGCTCTGGACCGGATGTGCGCGCAGGCCCTGCCCGCACACACCACCGAGGGGTACCTGGGTGGCATTCGCAAGGAGATCTGAGACCAGATGGGTCGCATATACAACGGCATGCCGGCCAAGGACCTCGGTACCGAGGGCTGGCACAAGCCGTGGAGCGGCGGCAACGGGGGAAGCTGTCTCGAGGCCATGAAGCTGAGTGACGGCCGGGTGGCACTGCGCCAGTCGACGGACCCGGATGGACCCGCGCTGATCTACACCCACCACGAGATCGAGACGTTCATCCAGGGCGCGAAGGCCGGCGAAGCCGACTTCCTGCTCGCATGACGGGGACTGTGCACCGAAGGGAGAGCGGCGTGACCGACCAGGGCTTCTCCGCCGACGAGATAGACACCAGCAGGCCGCACCCGGCCCGCATGTACGACTACTACCTGGGGGGACGGGACAACTACCAGGTGGACCGGGAGGCCGCCGCGGGCGTGGTCCGGCAGATACCCGAGATCCTCACCGCGGCCCGGATGAACCGCGCCTTCCTCGAACGGGCCGTCCGCTCCGTGGTGGAGGACGGCGTCCGGCAGATCATCGACGTCGGCACGGGCATCCCCACCTCGCCCAACCCGCACGAGATCGCCCGCGGGATCGCGCCCGACGTGAAGGTCGCCTATGTCGACAACGACCCGATCGTGGCGTCGCACGCGGGCGCCCGGCTCACCGGCACCCCGGACACCGGGTTCGCCCTGGCCGACATCCGCAAGCCGGAGACGATCCTGGAGCACCCGGCCGTCCGGGAACTGATCGACTTCGACCGGCCGGTGGCGCTGCTGCTGGTCGCCGTCCTGCACTTCGTCCGGGACGACGAGGGGCCGGCCGGCATCGTCGCCACCCTCGCCGAGGCCCTTCCCCCGGGCAGCCGGCTGGTGCTCTCCCACGCCACCTCGGACTTCCACCCCGACGGCATGCCCGAGGTGCTGAAGATCTACAAGAACGCCACCGCCACGCTCAACCCGCGCCCGCACGCCGACGTCCTCCCGTTGTTCGACGGATTCCGGCTGCTGGAACCGGGCCTGGTCCAGGTGCCGCTGTGGCGGCCCGACGGCCCGCCGCCACCCGCCGAGGAACTGGGCAGGATCGGCTTCTACGGCGGGGTGGGCGTCAAGGAGTGAACGGGTACGGCATGCGCACCGGACCGGCGACCGGTGTGTGCACCGGGCGGACGATCAGAGGGACGATGTGACGAGGGTCCGGCTGCGGGTCGAGGAACGGCGCGAGGAACTGCTGGGCGCCGCGGTCGAACAGATCGAGGCGCGCGGCGTCGCGGACTTCCGGATCTCGGACGTCGCGGCGTCGCTCGGGGTCAGCAACGCGCTGGTGCTCTACCACTTCTCGACCAAGGAGAAGCTGGTCGCGGCGGCGTTCGCACACGCCGCCGAGGCGGATCTCGCCCGGCTGCGCGCCCTGGCCGGCCGGGGCGGCAGCGCGGTCAAGCGGCTCCGCGCCGTGGTCCGCTGGTACTCGCCCACCGGGCAGGCCAAGGGCTGGAAGCTGTGGATCGAGGGCTGGGCGGCCGCGCTGCGCGAACCGGTGCTGCGCGAGGTGTCCCTGGGCCTGGACCGGCAGTGGAAGTCGACACTGGCCGAGCTGATCGCGGAGGGCGCGGACGCGGGGGAGTACGTGTGCGCCGATCCGCGGTCCGCGGCCTGGCGGCTCACCGCGTTCCTGGACGGCCTCGCGGTGCAGATGACGGCCTACCCGGGCGCCCTCAGCCGGCGGCGGATGGAGACCTGGGTGGACGACGCCCTCGCCGCGGAGCTGGGCCTGGGGCGAGCCCGGCCGGCGGGGGACTGCTGATCTCTCCGGTTCCGTCGGGCCGCTGATGCCGTCCGTTGCCGTCGCTCGCCGGGTTCCGTGGGCCGCCGGCCTCCCGGTCACCGCGGGGTGAGCGGGAGGCCGGCGTCCGCGGACGGCCACGCCTGCTCCCCGATGCCGCGGACGTGCCCGGGTAAGGACTGCGCGGCACCGGTGTCACATTTCCGGGAGCCGGTCCGTCGTAGGGGTGACAGCGCAGACCCCGCACACGATGGAGGCCCGCCATGGCCCGTATCCCGCTCGACCCGCCGCGCGGCATCCTGGTCCGCATCGCTCAGTGGTACTCGCGGCGCACCTACGGCAAGGTGCTCGACCCGGTCCTCGCCATGGGGTACCACCCCCGGCTGATGACGAGCTACGCCCGCTTCGAGCAGTCGCTCTCGCACTGGAACAAGCTCGACCCGGGCCTCAAGGCGCTCGCCCTCATGGCCTCGGCGGCGTCCATCGGCTGCGCCTGGTGCCTGGACTTCGGCTACTGGGAGAGCCGTCGGCAGGGCATGGACCACCGCCGGCTGCACGAGGTGCCGACGTGGCGGGAGAGCGAGGTGTACACCCCGCTGGAGCGGGACGTCATGGAGTACGCGGAGGCGATGACCGCGACGCCGCCGACCGTCGACGACGCCCTCGTGGCCCGGCTCCGCGAGCAGCTCGGGGAGCCCGCCGTGGTGGAGCTGACCGCGATGGTGGCCGTCGAGAACATGCGCTCGCGGATCAACACCGCACTCGGGATGACCAGCCAGGGGTTCAAGGACAGCTGCGAGGTTCCGGCACGGGGGTGAGCGGGCTCCTCCTCGGTCCCGGCCGCACCGACGGCTGTGACGAGCCGGTCCCGGATCCTGCCGACGGCGAGGACGAGTTGGTCCCGGCTACTGCCGACGCATCTCCGGCTCACATCACCGGCGGTGGCTGCCGAAACGTTCGGTGATCAGCGGGAGCCGGTCGGCGACGATGGCGTGGGCCGCGGCCCGCGGCGTGCTGCCGTCGGCCGCGGCGCGGTCCAGCACCCGGCCGGTCAGCTCGCGCATGGAGCGCCGGATGTGGGCGAAGGCGGCGTCGGCGCCGGGGCCGATGTCCCCGAAGAGGGTCCACCACCACCAAGCGTTGGTGGCGGAGTTGACGACCACGTCGGGCAGCACCGTCACGCCCCGGGCCGTCAGGAGTTCCTCCGCCTCGGGCAGCACCGGCATGTTGGCGGCCTCGACGACCAGCCGGGCGGTGACGGCCCGCTGGTTCCCGGCGTCCACGCTGTAGGAGACGGCGGCCGGGACCAGTACCTCGCACTCCGTCTCCAGCCAGGCAGCGCTGGGGAGTTCGGTGTCGGACGGGCGCAGGGCGGCCCGGTCGATGGTGCCGAAGGAGTCCCGGGCGGCCAGCAGCGCCTCGACGTCGAGGCCCCGCGGGTTGAGAATCGTCCCCTTGATGTCGGCGACCGCCACGATGTCCAGCCCCGCGCGGGCGAGGAACCGCGCGGTGGCCCCGCCCATGGTGCCCAGGCCCTGTACGGAGACCCGGGCGCCCCGGCGCGGGACCGCCGCCCGGTCCAGCGCGGTCAGCACGGCCTCGGCGACCCCGCAGCCACCGGCCAGTTCGTCCAGCCCGATGCCGTCCACCTCGACGGCGAAGGCGTCGGCCAGCCGCTGCCGGGCGGCCCGCTCGTCGTCCAGCAGCGGGTACACCGCCTGGACGGAGGAGACGAGCCCGGCCTCGGCCGCCGCCCGGTCGACCACGTCCTGGCTGAGTCCCAGGTCCTCGCCGGTCGTCCAGAACCGTTCGATGTACGGGCGCATGGCCCGCAGATAGCGCACCAGCACGCCGTACGCCTCCGGGGCGTCGGGGGCGCAGTCGATGCCGCCCTTGGCGCCGCCGAGCGGGATGTACCGGGCCCGCGGGTCGTAGTGGAGGGCTTCCTTCATCGTCATGCCGCGGGCGAGCCCGGCGACCTCGTCGAGCGTGCAGCCCGGACGCATCCGCAGCCCGCCGCTGCACACCCCGCGCACCAGGCGGTCGACGACCAGGAAGCCCTGGCGCCCGGTGACGTCGTCGGTCCAGGTCGTGGACAGCAGGGGACGGGAGGGGGCCACGGGTGTGCTCCTCGGCAGGCTCTGGCTGAACGGCGATTCAGTATCCGGAGCCTGGGGAGCGGCTGTCAAAGGGATTGACGCGGCGGTGAGTTGGTCCCTGCTGCCCGCCGCCCGCCGCCCGCCGCCTGAGGCCCGCGGCCCGGGGGCCGGTCACGGCGGCCGGTCACGGGGCGGGTGGCGGTGCGTGCGTCTGTACGGGGGGTCTTCTCGTCCACCCGCTGCCCCTCGTCACGGGTCGGAGGCCGCCCTCCGGCCTGTGGGCCGGGAGCCCGTCGGCCCCCTACTGGCCCGTCGCTGCCACGATGGAGGGGTGACCGGTGAGCTCTTCCCCCGTCCTCCCGCCGAGGTGGCCCCCGGCGCCGTCCATCTGCCCGGGTGGCTCGACGCGGGCGAGCAGCGCCGGCTGGTGGAGTCCTGCCGCACCTGGGCGAAGCCGCCTGCCGGGCTCCGGACGGTCCGGATGCCGCGGGGCGGCGAGATGTCGGTGCGCAGCTTCTGTCTGGGCTGGCACTGGTACCCGTACGGCTACGCCCGGACGGTGGTGGACGGCGACGGAGCTCCGGTCAAGCCGTTCCCCGCGGTGCTGGGCGATCTGGCCCGCCGGGCGGCGCAGGCGGCGTACGGGGCCCCGTGCACCGCGCCGTACGACATCGCGCTGATCAACTTCTATGACGCCACCGCCCGGATGGGCCTGCACCGGGACAGCGACGAGCGCTCGGACGCACCGGTGGTCTCCCTCAGCCTCGGTGACACCTGTGTCTTCCGCTTCGGAAACACCGGGACCCGCACCCGGCCCTGGACCGATGTCGAGCTGCTGAGCGGCGACCTCTTCGTCTTCGGCGGCCCCTCCCGGCTCGCCTACCACGGGGTGCCCCGCATCCGGCCGGGCACCGCACCGCCGGACCTGGGGCTGACCGGCCGCCTCAACATCACCCTGAGGGTCAGCGGGCTGGACGACTCCGCCGGTCATTGACTGCGGCCAAGGGTGGCTGAAACGGAAATCAGTCCCGCAGCCCAGCCCGCTTGGCCATGGCCAGAAGATCGGGGCGATTCCTCTGGTGGTGAAAAGGACCCGAAGAACCTCTCTGCACATGGGCGGGCCCCGGTGCGGCCGGCCCGGTCGGGTGCCCCACCGAATAACTGCCTTGAGTCTGCTCAAAATTGAGAGACTGTCAGGCGTGGACGACAGTATGTGGCCTGACGCCTCTCGGCAGGGCATCCCGGGAAATCCCGCCGTGAAGTGCATTAAGTGCTGGGGCACCAGCGTGATTCTTTCGAAGGCGAAGCACCCCGACACAGGCGTGCTGTTCTGGCGGCTCACCTGCCTCGACTGCCGCGTCGCCTGGCCCCAGGACCAGCACGGAGGGAACCCGGATGAATACGCCTGAGCGAACGAGACGCCATGAACGAGCCGACGCAGGTACACCCGTTATGCAACACCTACTCGAACGGGGCACAAGAGCGTGATCACGCTGCCCGACGGCCGTCAGAAGTGCTTGGACTGTGGGATGGTCGGCTGGTGACCGGAGAAGCCACACCAGGCCCCATGTCGTCCGACATGGCGCTGAGCGAGATCTTTCAGCGAGCGCTTGACGTCGCGGAGAGGTACGGCTCGACGATCAGCGTGGAGGCGCGCGCCGTCGGCCCGTACGAGTTCATGTCGACGGTCCGGCTCTGCTACCCGCAAGCGGGCCTGTCGTCGGGCGACGGATAGACGGCCCTGCGCGGACCGCCCCGGTCATCCTCCCACTGTGGAGGATGACCGGGCATGTGCATGTCCGCGGTCAGGCGCGATGGGTCCGTACGACACTCACCCCACCCGCAGAGGGGTGTGGCTGTCCCCACCTGTCAACCGGCCGGTCTGCACGATCGATCGGCTTCCCCCACCCCGGAATGCTGGCTGCACGGCGCGACGCACTGTCGGTCGTGCCGTTCCATCGACCCAGCCGCATCGGGAGTGCCCATGCCTCTTCGCCGGTCCACGGGCCGGGCGGGCTCCGCATTGGACGCCGGAACCCCGTCCGTCACCGCTGACGTAACCGCCTCCGTCCCCGCCTCCGCAGTACGCCGTCCCCGCCGACGGCGGCTGCTCGCCACGGCCGTCGCCGCCACGGCCGCCGTCACCGCCGGCCTCGCCCTGACCGGGGTGACCGGGCCGACCGGGCCGACCGGGGCGTCAGAGCCGTCCGGGCAGTCCGTGGCGCACGCCGCCGCCCGGTCCGCTCCCGCCGCCCAGCAGCAGTCCGCCCGGCTGAACCTGCCCGAACCGACCGGCCCGCACCGCGTCGGCACGGTCTCGCTGCACCTGGTCGACCACGAGCGGCGGGACCCCTGGGTGGACTCGCGGGAGAACCGGGAGCTGATGGTCGACATCCGCTACCCCGCGCGGGACACCCGGGGCTTCCCGCGCGCTCCGCAGATGCTGCCGGGTGCGGCCGCGGGGTACGACGTCATGAACAACCTCGGTGGCGTCCCGCGGGGCGCGGTCGACTGGGCGGCCACGCGGACCCACGCCCACACGGGTGCCCCCGTGGACCGGCCGGGAGGCCGACGGCTTCCCGTGGTCCTCTACTCGCCCGGCGCCGGTGATCCCCGCTCACTGGGCACCACTCTCACCGACGAACTGGCCTCGCGCGGATACCTCGTGGTCTCCGTCGACCACACCTATGAGGCCTCCGCGGTCGAGTTCCCGGGCGGCCGGACCGAGCGGAGCCGGATGCTGGAGGAGTACGAGCGGGCCGAACGGGAGGACCGGGTCACCGACCTGCTGAAGAAGGTCAGCGGGGTACGGGTCGCCGACACCCGCTTCGTCCTCGACCGACTGGCCGGTCTCGCCGCAGGGGACGGCTCCGGTGCCGGGCTCCGTTCCGCAGACGCGAGCCGCTCCGGAGACGCGAGCCGTTCCGGAGACGCGAGCCCTTCCGATGCCGGGAAGCGTTCCCGCGCTGGGGGCGGTCAGGGCGTCGCAAGCCGTCCCGGCGGCGGGCCGCAGCGCCTGCCCGAGGGCCTGCTCGGGGCTCCGGACCTGGACCGGATCGGCATGTTCGGGGCGTCCGCCGGTGGCTTCACCGCGGCTCAGACCATGCACGACGATCCGCGGATCAAGGCCGCGGCGAACCTCGACGGAGTCCTCGGCTACACCCAGGACGACGCCGACCCGTCGAACCCCTCCACGGTCGGCACCGACGGGCTCGACCGTCCGTTCCTGCTCATGGGCAAGCAGGGCAACGACCACCACACGGTCGCGTCCTGGGATGCGACCTGGCGGCACAGCACCGGATGGCACCGTGACCTGACCCTGCGGGGCGCGGAGCACGGGGCCTTCTCCGACACGGCGTCGGCACTCCCGCAGATCGCCGAGCAGCTGGGCCTCCCGGAGCGGACCGTGACCCGGAACATCGGCACGGTCCCGCCCCGCCGCGCCGTAGCCGCCGAGCGCGCGTATCTCACCGCGTTCTTCGACCGCTGGCTGCGGGACCGGGACAGCCATCTGCTGGACGGGCCGTCGGCAGCGCACCCCGACATCCGCTTCGTGCCGTAGGCGGACACCACCGGGGCGTCGCCCCGGCACGGCACGCCCGTCGGGCCACTCACGGGTGACCCGACGGGCCGCCGGCGGGGCCGATCCGGGGAGGTCGGGACAGGCGCCGAGGACCGGACGGGAGGCGTGGTGTCGATGGTTCGGGAGCGGGCCCGGTGGGGAGTGGGGGGCAGGGTGTGACCCCCGGATGGCCACGGATCACCATGGGCTGCCATGAAAAAGCTCAGGAATGCCACGGACCGCCATGGACCGCCCCGGAACGCTCCTGGGAGCGGAATATCCGGGGCCCCGCGGCGGCTGTCCTCTGCAGTCCCGCGGTGGCGGCACCGGATCGTCTGCCGCAGCTGTTGCTGCGGTGGTGGAAGGCGGCGCAACGGAAGGAAACGGTGCCGTACGGCTCCGCCGGCCGGCGGCCTGACCCGTCCGGACGCCTGTGACCAGCGGAGACACCTCGCCGGTACGCCAAGATTATTTACCTGCGCCCATAATGGATCGACCGGAGTCCGCTTCCGTCCCGAGGCGGGCTCCCCACCGTCCTCACCTGGAGGTGCCGTGCCCGGATCCCGCCCCCGACGCTCCCTCATCGGCCGGCTGCGCCCCGCTTCCTTCGGTGCCGACCCTGCCGGAGAGCGGCTGGAGCGTATCCGGCGCTCGCCCCAGTACGCCGACGGGCAGTTCCGCAACCCCGTCCCCACCCGCACCATGCTCCCCGGCTCGACGATGCCCATGCTGCGCACCCAGCTGAGCCGTGCCGACCGGGCCCGCCGGTACCCGACGGGCCCGGTCCCGGTGCACCGGCCCACCGCCGCCGAGTGGGGCGGACCCCCGGCGTCCGGCCTGCGGCTCACCTGGATGGGGCACTCCAGTGTGCTCGCCGAGATCGACGGGCACCGGGTCCTCTTCGACCCGGTCTGGGGCGAGCGCTGCTCGCCCTTCACCTTCGTCGGGCCGCGGCGGCTGCACCCCATGCCCGTCCCGCTGGCCGCCCTCGACCCGGTGGACGCGGTGGTCATCTCCCACGACCACTACGACCACCTGGACATGCCGTCCATCCGTGCCCTGGCCCGCACCGGCACGCTCTTCGCCGTACCGCTGGGAGTGGGCGCGGACCTGGAGCACTGGGGCGTGCCGGCGCACCAGATCATCGAGCTGGACTGGCACGAGTCCACGCAGGTCGGGAGCCTCACCCTGACCGCGACCCCGGCGCGGCACTTCTGCGGCCGGGGGCTGCGCGGCGGGCTGCGCACCCTCTGGGCGTCGTGGGTGGTCGCCGGGCCCGAGCACCGGATCTTCCACAGCGGTGACACCGGCTACTACCCGGGGTTCGCCGAGACGGGCGCGGCATACGGGCCGTTCGACGCGACCATGATCCAGATCGGGGCGTACAGCGAGTTCTGGTCCGAGATCCACATGACGCCGGAGGAGGGGCTGCTGACGCACGCGGACCTGTCGGGCGGGGCCCCGGCCGGGACGCTGCTGCCGATCCACTGGGGCACGTTCAACCTCGCCCCGCACCCGTGGGCGGAGCCGGCCGAGCGCACCCTGGCCGCCGCGCGGGAGGCCGGCGCGAAGCTGGCCATGCCCCGTCCCGGGGAGCCCTTCGAGCCCGCGGCCGAGCAGGTCGTCGACGCCTGGTGGCGTCCGATCGCCGTGCCGCCCGCACACGGCTGGCCGAGCGGCCCCCGTCCGGCCGCGGCCCCCTCCCCGGGCGGGGCCGGGACGGCGGAGGCGAGCAGCGGCAGCGCCGGGGCGGCCGCCCCGCAGGCGTCCTGAGGCCGCCCGCGGACCGCGGACGACGGTGCGGAAGACGCGCGGTCAGCTGCCGCCGCCCGGCGCGCCGGGCGCCCCGCCGGGTCCCGGGCCGGGCGGGCCCGGAGCCGCCCGGCTGGCCGCGCCCGGCCCCGCCGCGGACGGCGGACGGACCCGCGCCGCGAGCACCGCGACATCGTCCTCCGCGACCCGGTCCGTGAGGTGGCGCAGCACCTGGTCCAGCAGCGCGTCGAGCGTCCCGGCCACCGGCAGCCGCAGCCGGGTGAGCCGGGCGAGGGACCGGTCGATGTCCTCGTCGCGCCGCTCCACCAGGCCGTCGGTGTAGAGGATCAGCACCTCGCCGGTCCCGAACTCCCGGGTGACCATGTCGTACCCGCCGAAGCCGGTGCCCAGCGGGGGACCGGGCGGGACCTCCACCAGCTGGGGACGGCCGTCCGCCCCCAGCACGGCCGGGGGCAGATGCCCGGCGCTCGAATACGAGCAGATGCCGCGCGCCGGATCGACCAGCGCGAGCAGACAGGTCGCCGGGCGGCCCGTCTCGCCCTCGGAGATGTTGGTGTCGAGCTGCCGGAGGATCCGGTGCGGCGGCAGGTCGGACGCCGACACGTAGCGGATCATCGAGCGGTAGTTGCTCATGTCGACGGCCGCCTCCACGCCGTGCCCCATCACATCGCCCATGACCAGCAGGGTCCGCCCGAACGGCAGCCGGACCGTCTCGAACCAGTCGCCGCCCACCAGGGCGCTGCTGCCCGACGGCAGATAACGGGAGGCCAGCTCCACATTGGGGTGCGGGCTGCCCGGCTCGGCGAGCAGGGCGCGCTGCAGCTCCAGGGCGATGCCCTGCGACCGGGTGTAGCGGCGGGCGTTGTCGATGGTGATGGCCGCGCGCCCGGAGAGGTCCTGGGTGTTGACCACGTCCTCGTCGGTGAACGCGGGCGAGTCACCCGCCCGGGCCAGGGACACCGTGCCGATGGTGTGGCCGCGCGCGGCGAGCGGCACCACCAGCGTCGAATGGATGCCCACCGCACGGTAGGCGGCCAGCCGCTCGGGACTCGCGACCCACTGGGTCAGCTCCTCCTCCGACTGCAGATTCCGCATGATCGGTCGCTCGGTCGCCAGACAGCGCGGGACCGCGGAACCCGCCGGGTAGTCCACGTACTCACCCGTCAGGCCCAGCTGCCGGGTCGCCTCGCGGAGCTCCGGCAGCGACGCCAGGGCCGACCGCCGCAGCCGCAGCCCGCCCGAGGCCGTCACCCCCCTGACCTGGCCCGTCTCCTCCGGGAAGACCTCCACGGTCGCCACGTCGCCCAGCAGCGGCACCAGGAATTCGGCCAGCTCCCCGGACGTGGTGTCCATGTCCAGGGTGGTCCCGATCCGGGTGGCGGCGGCGTCCAGCAGGGTCAGCCGCGCCTGGGCCTGCTCCAGGGCCCGCTGCTGCTCCTGGGAGGCGGTGACCTCCACGACGATCCCGGCGATCCCGAACACCTCGCCGCCGATCTCCAGCCGGTGGTACGCGCCGTGCCACCAACGGCGCTGCCCGGGGGCGCCGGACGCGTCGGTGTGGGTGACGCCGGTCGTGGTCGCCTCCCGGGGCAGGCCGTCCAGCAGCACCTGTTCCAGCACGTCCGACCGGCTCTCGATCCCCGGCAGCACCTCGTTGATGGTCCGCCCGAGCAGGCTGGTGGCGGGCACCCCGATCGTCCGGGCGAACGCGGGATTGACGTAGAGGTAGCGCAGCTGGGGGTCGAGAATGGCCACCCCGGCGGTCGTCCCGCTCAGCACGTTCCGGAGCACATGGTCGGTGCCGCCCGAGGAGAGGGCGACGGCGGCCGCGTCGGAGAAGTGGTCGGCGCCGCCCCGGCCCGGAGCGGTGGGGCACACCCGCTACCTCCTCGTCCGCCGTACGGAACCTGCCTGAGGGGTGCTCGCACGATGCCAGCCCGGGTCGCGCGCTCGTCGTGCAAGGACCCCTCAATCGTCGGCCCGGTCCGGAACATCCGCATCCGCGTGCCCCGCGCCCGCAGTCCGCCCCGGCCGTCGCCGTGCTCTCAGTCCGCGCCGGCCGCTCCCGCGGTCCCGGTGCTCCCGCCGGCCCCTGCCCCGGCGGACGGCGCCGCGACCGTCGAGAAGGTGAACGAGAACGCCGCCGGGCCGGGCCGCAGCTGGTACCGCGGCAGGACCCCGGGGCCGCAGGACTGGCTGCCGATGCCCTGCTGCCCGTGGTCCAGGTTCACCCAGACCGTGCCGCCCGGCCGCAGGTCCGTGGTGTGCGCCGCCGCGTCCAGCTGCTCGCTCGTCCACCGCCGGGCCGTGAACCAGAACGTGGGGGAGCCGGAGATCCGCAGCCCCGTCCCGTCGTCCCGGCGCAGCTCCGCCCAGCGCACATCGGCCCGCGCGCCGTTCTCCTGCGGGCGCACGTACGGCGTCTGCAGGGCGTCCACCGGCAGGCTCCAGCGGCCGGTGCGGGAGGCCGCGCGGGTGTCCGGATACGCCTCGCCCGGCCCGCCGCCGTACCACTCGGCGAGTCCCAGGCTCCCGCACACGCCCAGCCGCACCCCGAGCCGGGGCAGGGCGCACGGCCAGTCGCCCTCCGGTGTCACCGAGACCCCGAGCCGCAGCTCCTCGCCGTCCGCGGTCCACCGGAACACCGTCGCCAGGCCCAGCCCGCTGCCCGCCGCGGCGACCCGGCCGCGGACCTCCAGCTCCGTCTCCCCGGCCCGCACGGAGTCCGTCCGGTGCCGCATCCGGTGCAGCCCGAGGCCCCGCCAGAGGGTGCCCATCCGCAGGCCGGGCTGCCAGGGCGCGCCCTCGTCGTTGTCGGTCGGCGCCCGCCACACGTCCAGCCGGGGCGCCGCGACCTCGAAACCGTCCAGGTACCGCAGCGCGCCGGTCGCCGCGTCGAAGGTGCCCGGCCCGAGCAGCAGCACACCGCCCTCGCCCGCCCGCGGGACGGCCGTGGGCCGTACGGGCGGCGCCGCGGGCCGCGGCACGGCCGGGAGCTGGGCCCAGGCGACCTCGTGCCCGGCCTTCGCCCAGGCGGTGTCCGCGGCCAGCACCGACCGCACCGTCCACAGGGCCTCGCCCGCGTGCTCCGTGTCCGGGCGCGCGGGCAGCTTCACCTCGGTGCTCTCGCCGGGGCCGAGCGGCGGAACGGACAGCGTCCCCTCGGCCACCTGCCGCCCCTCGGCCTCGTAGGACCAGAGGAACGCCAGCCCGGACAGGTCGGCGACGTCGTGGCCGTTGCCGATGCGGACGGTGCCCGCGCGGCCGTCGCCCTCGATCCGGACCGGCTCGATCACCTTCTTGTACTCGATCAGACCGGGGGAGGGGGTGCGGTCGGGGAACAGCAGCCCGTCGCAGACGAAGTTCCCGTCGTGCAGCTCCTCGCCGAAGTCCCCGCCGTACGCGAACCACCGGCGGCCGTCACCGGTGCGGCAGGCGATCCCGTGGTCGATCCACTCCCAGACGAAGCCGCCCTGGCAGCGCTCGTGGGTCTCGAACAGCCGCTGGTAGTCGCTCAGCCCGCCCGGACCGTTGCCCATGGCGTGCGCGTACTCGCAGAGGAGGAACGGGAGTTCGCGGTGCCGGGCGGTGGCCTCCGGGGTGTCGTCCGGGGATGCGGCGCCCCGGCCGATGCGGTCGACCTCCGCGTGGTCCGCGTACATCCGGGAGTGGACGTCCACGTCCGCGCAGGACGGGTCGCCCTCGTAGTGCAGCGGACGCGACGGGTCCCGCCGGCGGATCCATCCGGCCATCGCGGTCAGCCCGCGCCCGGTGCCGCACTCGTTGCCCAGCGACCACAGGACGACGGACGGATGGTTCTTGTCCCGCTCCACCATCCGCTCCGCCCGGTCCAGCAGGGCCGGGGTCCAGCGGGCGTCGTCCACCGGGTTGCCCCGCCACCCCAGGGCGTGGAAGCCGTGGGTCTCCAGATCGCATTCGTCGATCACCCACAGGCCGTACGTGTCGCACAGGTCGAGGAAGGCCGGGTGCGGCGGATAGTGGCTGGTGCGCACCGCGTTGATGTTGTGCTGCTTCATCAGCAGCACATCGCGGCGCATCGTCTCCCGGTCCAGCGCGCGGCCGTGCTCCGGGTGGAACTCGTGGCGGTTCACCCCGCGGAACAGGATCCGGCGGCCGTTGACCCGGAGCACACCGTCCTCCACAGCGACCGTACGGAACCCGATGCGCAGCGGAACGCGTTCCCCGGCCGTGGCCAGCACGCCCTCGTACAGCCGCGGGATCTCCGCGCTCCACGGCTCCACCGGCACGGTCACCTGCTCGCCCGCCGCCAGGTCGAGCCCCAGCTCGGGCACGGTGATCCGGGCGTCGCCCGGCTCGGCGTCCACCCGCAGGGTGCCCGTACCGTCCCGGTGGTCGTACGAGGCGTGGACGAAGAAGTCCCGGACCGCGCCCGGCGGCCGGTGCAGCAGCGTCACCTCACGGAAGATGCCGGGCAGCCACCACTGGTCCTGGTCCTCCAGATAGCTGCCCGACGACCACTGGTGCACCCGCACGGCCAGCACGTTCCCCCGCGGCCGCAGCAGCGCCCCCACGGAGAACTCGTGCGGCAGCCGGCTGCCCTTGAAGGTCCCCAGCTCCTCCCCGTTGAGCCACACCCGGGCACAGGACTCGGCCCCCTCGAAGCGCAGGACGCTCTCGCCGTCCCAGCGTTCGGGGAGGTCGAAGACGAACCGGTGGTCGCCGGTCGGGTTCTCGTCCGGCAGGTGGGGCGGGTCGACGGGGAACGGGTACGCGGTGTTGGTGTAGGCGGGGGCGCCGTGTCCGTGGAGCACCCAGTGGGCGGGCAGGCGCAGTTCGTCCCAGTCGGAGGCGTCGAACGAGCGGCGGGCGAAGGACTCGTCCTCGGCGTCCGCGGTGGGCGACAGCCGGAAGCGCCAGGTGCCGTCGAGACTCAGCCGGGCCGCGTCGGAGGCCGGGAACCAGGCACGGGGCGGGAGGGTGCCGTGGCCGGGGGAGGGGGCCTCGTAGTAGGGGAGGTCGGTCGGGAGGGGAGAATCGGGAGTGCTCATGGCGT
Source organism: Streptomyces sp. bgisy100 (assembly GCF_057709105.1). Classification (NCBI taxonomy): domain Bacteria; kingdom Bacillati; phylum Actinomycetota; class Actinomycetes; order Kitasatosporales; family Streptomycetaceae; genus Streptomyces; species Streptomyces sp. bgisy100. Next base: position 8,512 of record NZ_JBYITE010000008.1, on the reverse strand, counting down.
CGCTCATGCTGCTCCTCGGTACGCACCGGTGCGGTCCTGGACCACACCCTGCACCAGCCGCTGCCGCAGGAGAACGGAACGCGGCGCGGACGAAGGGGATTTCGCCCTGCCGGGGTGTCTGCCGGGGATTCCGCCCGGGGTCTGCCGGGTCCTCCGCCGGGGTTGTCTGCCGGGTGTCCACCGGGTGTCTGCGGGGGTGCCTGCCGGGCGGGGCCTGCCCCGGGGCTCCGGCCTGGACGGCGTTCCGGGCCCGAGCCGCGCCGCGGGGCCGTCCGCCCCGGCCGCGCCCCGGCCGGGGTCAGAGCGCGCCGCCCTCCTCCGTCGTCAGAGGGCCCTCCGGCGTCAGACCGCCCCGTCCCTCCTCCGGGGTCGGCTACGACGCCCCGCCCTCCTCCGGGGTCGGCTACGACGCCCCGCCCTCCTCCGGGGTCAGATACGAGTGGAAGGCCCCGTCCGGGTCGTAGGCGGCCCGCAGCGCCCGCAGACGCTGCCAGTCGGCCGGACTGAACGACCGCTCGGCCCGTGAGGCGGCGGCCGTGAGGTCGGCCTCGGCGATGTAGTGCCCGGTCCCCAACGGCTCCACGGCGTGCATCGCCTCGCGCAGCCAGCGCATCTGGACGGCGTCCTCCGCCGGGTCGTCCCACACCGCGTACGGCACGACGTAACTCCGGCCGAGCACCGAGAACGCCATGTCGCGCAGCAGCCGCTCGTCGGTGGAGACCGGGAGCACGGGCGCGAGGACCAGGGACTGGTCGGAGGGGCTCGCGGCGGCCGACTCGCTGAGCTTGGCCAGGAGCGTGGTGAAGTCCTCGTCCGACCACAGGGTGTCGGCCGCGTAGCGGTGCTCCGGGGGCCAGACGGCCGCCGACTCGGCGTACAGCGCGTCGAAGGAGGTGGGCCGGTCGGTGTCCGAGAAGACTGCCCGGTCCGCGAACGGGCAGTCCCGCAGCGGTGCGAGGGACGCGTCGGCCTCCTCGTCCGTCCCGGCGAACACGGTGGCGCCGGCGATGACCACCTTGGGCCGCGGCGTCCGGCTCGTCATGTCCGGTGCCGCGGTGGCCAGGACGAGCACCGACTCGACCGTGGGGGCGAGCTCTTCGGCCGTGTCCGTGACCCAGGACGTCACCCGCTCGACGTCCGACAGCGGGAAGGCGTGCGTGGTCGTGCGGATGGCCCGGGGCAGCGGGTACAGCGCGATCCGGAATCCCGTCACGACGGCGAAGAAGCCCGGCCCGGCACCCCGCGCCGCCCAGAACAGGTCGGCGTTCTCCTTCTCGCTGCACCGCAGCAGTTCGCCGTCCGCGGTCACGGCCTCGATCTCCAGGACGCTCGCGCAGGCCGGCCCCCAGGCCGCGGAGTTCCAGCCGAGACCGCCGCTCAGCAGATACCCGCCGAGGGCGACGGACGGGCAGTGGCCGCCGGGGAAGGCGAGGGACTCCCGGGCGAGTGCGGGCATCAGGTCCTGCCCGCGGACGGCCGGCTGCACGGTGGCCGTGGCGGACGCCGTATCGATCTCGAACCGGCGCAGCCGCGACAGATCGAGCAGCATCCCCCCGTCCCGGAGGGAGGTCCCGGACCAGTTGTGGCCACCCGAGCGCACGGCGATCCGCAGCCCCTCCGCGCGGGCCAACCGGACTGCCGCCGGCACGTCGCGCTCCGACGCGACCCGGACGATCACCTCGGGACGGCGCCCCGGCATGAGCCCGTTCCACACCATGCTCGTCCGGATGGACTCGTACGCGGCGTCCCCCCGCCGGACGATCTGCCCTTCGACCTGCCCCTCGACGCCGTGGGCCTGCGGGTGTTCGCGCATGGTGCACTCCTCGCTGACCGGACACGAGCTCGCAAGCGGTCTCCATCGGTCGCTCCGTTGGGAAAGCGGCCGTTCCGTTGGGGAAAGCCCTTGAGCCGTGTGCCGCGATGGACGACGAGACCGTACTGCTTCAGGCCGCACTGCCACGAGGTTGGGGCCATGTCCCAGTTTAGTGGTTCATACGCGGGCACGCCCACGGGCGCGATACCGCCCGGGCCGGGCCGCCGCGCCCGACCGATGCAGCGGCCGCGGAATGGCCGGCCGAAGGGGAATCGGCTCAGGCGAAACGGCCGAGGCGAAGCAGGCCGGGCTGGGTTGTCGTCCGCGGTGAATCAGCCCGGTCCGAACCGGCCGAGGGCGTCAGTCCAGGGTGAGCCCGAAGATCGTGAGCAGAATGCCCCAGCACACGATGACCACGAGCGCCCCCAGGATGTGCGTACGGGCCGACTTCGCCCGGCTGGGCTGCAGCCAGAAGGCGAGACCGCGGTTGACCAACGGCATGAGAAGCCACGTCAGGACGCTGACGCTGAGCAGGTTCCCGATGAAGAGATTCAGGTAGCCGGGAACGCCCGCGTCGCCGAGCTCGTCGTTCACCGCCAGATTGAGCACCGTCACCGTGGGATACAGGGCCAGGACGACGGCCATGGCCTGCTTCCAGTTGGCGGGGACGCCCTCGTCCCCGCCGTCGCCGAAGCGGAACCAGCCGCTGAACGCGGAGCCGATCTTCCGGACGTCGTAGGAGGAGAAGTAGTTGCGCCCCTCCTTCAGGAGCTCTTCGCGGACCTCGGAGTCCAGCCAGGCGTCGAGGTGCTCCCTGGTGTCGAAGCGGAAGGCCACGACCCAGTGGTCCTGAATGCCCTGCAACGGCCGGAACAACTCCGAGCCCATGAAACCGGGTTGCTGCTCCTGCGCCTTGAGGATCTTGCTCTGCCATCGCTCGAAGTCCTGCTCCCGGCCGGGCCGCACATCGTGGGAGATGACCGCGGTCACGGCTTCCCGGTCGGGCGCCGCGGGCGTTCCGCCGGCCAGGACCTCCTGGGTGGCGGGGCCGTCGAACAGCGGGCGCCCCTCGTCCAGCAGTTGCTGCCGCGCACCCGACTCCAGCCAGGCGGTCAGCTGCTCGATCGAGGAGAAGCGGAAGACGACGACCCACTCGTTCTCGTCACCGTTGGCCGGCGGATACAGCTCGGTGCCCTCGAAGCCCTCGAAGTGCCGCACGGCCCGGTTCATGCGTTCCTGCCACGACTGATACGCGTCGTCATGGCCGTCCCGGACCCGTTGCGAGGTCACCACGGTCGCGCTGTTGCCGCTGAGGTTGCGGCTTGCACCGACAGTCATACGGAGTAGTCTAGGCGGAAAGGTGGATATCGGACAAATGGTGTCTGGTGATGCTCAGTTGACTGCTCAGTCGGCGGTGGATGGTTGACCGATTGACCGGTTTACGAGAGCTGCTCGGCCTGACGGTAACGGCTCGGTGGAGGTGCGGCGATGGGGCACAAGGAGTTCATGGCGGAAGCTGTCCGGCTGGCGACCGAGTCCGTGGAGAAGGGATGGGGCGGCCCCTTCGGTTCGGTGATCACCAGGGACGGCGAGATCATCGCCCGCGGGCAGAACCGCGTCCTGCTGACGGCCGATCCGACCGCCCACGGCGAAGTGGAAGCCATCCGCAAGGCGGTACAGCTCCTCAACCCGGAAGCGCCCAGCATCGCCGAGGAGCACCAGAACCAGTACACGCTGCAGTTGATCCCCCGCCCCGAGGGCTCCCAGGACGTCGTACCGGAACGCGCCTGCATGCTCCAGGGCTGCCTGATCTACACCAGCGGCGCGCCCTGCCCGATGTGCATGAGCGCCATCTACTGGTCCCGGCTCGACGCCGTCTACTACAGCTGTGACTGGAAGGCCACCCAGGAGATCGGCTTCGACGACGCGTTCCAGTACGAGGACTTCGCCAAGCCTCCGGAGCAGCGCAGCCTGCCCCTCGAACAGATCCACCCGGAGCTGGGCGCCCAGTCGTACAAGGCGTGGGCGGACAAGCCGAACCACCACCCGTACTGACGCGGGGGAACTGACGGGAAGTCGGTCCGCTGCGGGGGACCGGGGCTGGGCGCAGCAGCCCATCCTCGTCATCACGGCCCGTACGGCGGGCGCGGTCGAGGTACCGGGACATGTGTCTCGGCCGCGCCCACCGCACGGGCCGTCCGGCGCGCTCCGATGCCGGAACGGGGCGCCGGGCCTGGGGCGCCGCGCGCCGAGCAGGCCGTGCGGGGGTCTTCCTCTGTGAGGGGCGTGCATGACGTCCGTGTGCCGGGGGACGGTCATGGCGGGACGGAAACCCGGGCCGCCACGGCGGCCCGTCCCAGCCGACGACCCGACGCACCCGACACGGAGGGCGAGCCGCATGGCGGAGCACGCCATCAGCAACGGAAGCACCGACGAGGGCACCACCGGCCGGAGCGGCACCGAGCAGGGAAGCGCCGAACGCGGCACCACCGACCCGAGAGGCACCAAGCAGGGGAACGCCGAGCAGGGCGGCTCCGGCGCGCGCCGCACCAAGCAGGGAAGTGTCGACCAGGGCACCGCCGACCCGAGCGGCACCAAGCGGGGAAGTATCGACCAGGGCATCGCAGACCCGAGCGGCACCAAGCAGGGAAACGCCGATCAGGGAATCACCGACCAGGGCAGCTCCGACGTCAACCGCGACCGCCATCTCGGCAGCCCCGGCGAGGTCGGCCGTGACGGGAGCGGTGGCGCCGGCCGCCCACCCCACCCGTACCGCGCCGGTCACCTCGACCGTCCGGACGGAACGCGCGTGGCGACCTACACCTGGACACCGGTGGGCGATCGCCCTCGGGCCGTCGTGCAGATCGTGCACGGGGCGGCCGAACACGGACTGCGCTACGACCGGTTCGCCCGCTTCCTCGCCGGTCACGGCTTCGCCGTCGTCGCCTCCGATCACCGCGGGCACGGCGCGACGGCCGCCTCGACCGGCGGTTACGGCGTCGCGGGCGACGGAGCCTGGCCGGCGATCGTCACCGACCTGAAAGCCGTCGGCGACCGGGCGCGAGCCGAACACGCGGGGGCGCCCCTCGTCCTCCTCGGCCACAGTCTCGGGGCCATGCTGGCCCGCGACTGTGCCCAGGAGTACGGATCCGAGCTGCACGGTCTGATCCTGTCGGGCGTCTTCCGTTCCCTCCCCGGTGCCGAGACCGAGGGGGCGGCCGCCGCGCTGGAGCGGGAGATCGCGGACCGTGGTGGCAGCGCCCCCTCCGACTTCATCCCGGACCTCTTCGCGGCGTTCAACGATCCGTACCCACATCGCACCGGGTTCGAATGGCTGTCGCGCGACGAGGCGGAGGTGGACCTGTATGCCGCCGACGAGCGCTGCGGCTTCGCGTTCAGCGCCGGCCTCGCCCTGGAGTGGGTGCGGGCCGTACGCAAGATCAACGCGCCGTGGAACCTCGCCCGCATCCCGACCAGGCTGCCGGTCCACCTCGCTGTGGGCTCGGAGGACCCCTGTCATCAGGGGCTGACCTTGGTCTACGAGCTGCTGGAGGACTTCCGCTACCTCGGCACGGAGGACCTGACCTGGCGCGCGTACCCGAACGCCCGCCACGAGATCCTCAACGAGACCAACCGCGACGAGGTGCAGCACGACCTGCTGACCTGGCTGGACGGGCACGTCCCGGCGGCCTGACGGCTCCTTCGCGCGGAATTCATCGCTACGAGTGACGGCGCATGTTCCATCAGTGAAGGCCGGGGTCGCGCTCAGAGGCCCGCGGTCTCGGTCTCGGTATGCCGCCGGAGCCGACTGCAGCGATGTCGAAGGTGCCATGTCTGCTATGAGGTGAAATATGAGTGCTTGAGCCCTGGCTCAGGGGTGCCCGGTGGGCCGCACGCCGGCCTCGCCGAGGGGTGCTTCGCGGGGAGGGGGGAGAGGTTCGCCGGGGAGGCGTCGGCTCGGGGCCGCTGAGGTGCCGTGCCCGCGATTCCCGCAGGTGGGCATGGGGAGAGCCCGGAGCCGCAGAGCGAGAGGGTTGCTTCCGCCCGACCGTGACCGTCGGCATCCCCGCCCTGGGTCGGTCCGACGCTTCTGTCCGAGCCTGGGGTGAGCAAGCACCCGGTGAAGTGCGGTATTGTTCTCGTGCGCGGTCGGCAGGGGGAAACCCCAGGCCGCACGGGCACCGGGACGTGGCGCAGCTTGGTAGCGCACTTGACTGGGGGTCAAGGGGTCGCAGGTTCAAATCCTGTCGTCCCGACGGTGCAAAGAGGTCCGCTGATCTGGAAAACTCCAGGTCAGCGGGCCTTTTGCTTGTGTGGGTGCGCCTCATTCTTGACGCATCGTCATGTGCCGGGGGTGCTCTGGGACCACGGTCATGAAGAACCGCAGATCAGGGCATGTTCTCCGGGGGGCAAGATCATGTCCGAGTGCGGTGATTTTGTGCGCTTCTTACAGTGCCCGCAGGGGGCCGTCCCGGAGGGCCGGGTCCATGACCCGCACCAGGACGGCCGGGGTGTTCTTGACCGTCGGCTTCCCCTCGCCGTCGGCCGTCCAGGCGTATGCGCACGGTCCACCGTGCCGTGCGTGATCTGCGTCAGTGGCAGGACGGCCCAGCGCGGGTGTCACCCGCAGCTTCCTGCCGGACGGAATTCCGGGAGCTCAACTGCGCTGCGCGCGGATGAGGTCGCGGTACCACGCGAAGGACGCCTTCGGGGTGCGCACCTGGGTGTCGTGGTCGACATGGACGAGTCCGAAGCGCTGGTGGAAACCCTCGGCCCATTCGAAGTTGTCCAGCAGGGTCCAGGTGAAGTAGCCGCGCACGTCCACGCCCTGGGCCACGGCGGCGTCGACGGCCCGGAGGTGGGTGTCGAGGTAGTCGATGCGGTCGAGGTCCACGACGGTGCCGTCCGCAGCGACGACGTCCTCGGTCGAGCAGCCGTTCTCCGTGATGTAGACCGGCGGGAGTGCCGGGTAGCGCTCCTTGAGGCCGACGAGCAGTTCCCGTAGGCCATCGGGGACGACGGGCCAGCCGAAGGCGGTGCGGCGGTAGCCCTCGATGGGGGCCTCTTCGAACGGCAGCCCCTCGGACGTCGGCGTCTGGATGCGGGTCGGGTTGTAGTAGTTGATGCCGAGCGCGTCCAGGGGGGCCGAGATCAGTTCGAGATCGCCGTCCCGGACGGAGCCGCCGAGAGTGGCGTCCGAGCCGAAGGCCGACAGGTCGGGGTAGGCGCCTGTGAGGATCGGATCGTTGAACAGGCGGTTGTGCAGGTTGTCATAGGCCCGCGCGGCGGCGCGGTCGGCGGGGGTGTCCGAGGCGGGCCGGACCGGGGTGCAGTTGTTGGAGATCATCATCTGAAGGCCGCGCGCCCGCAGCTCTCTCAGTGCCAGGCCGTGACCGAGCAGCTGATGGTGGGCGACCGGCAGGCAGTCCAGGAACAGGGTGCGGCCCGGTGCGTGGGTGCCGAGGCCGTAGCCCCAAACCATGTGGATGAACGGCTCGTTGAGCGTGATCCAAGTCTGGACGCGGTCTCCCAGCCTGTCGGCCATGACGGCGGCGTACTCGGAGAAGCGGTGCGCGGTGTCGCGGTTCAGCCAGCCGCCGTCGTCCTCGAGGCCCTGTGGGAGGTCCCAGTGGAACAGGGTCGGGACGGGTTCGATGCCGCGTGCCAGCAGGCCGTCGACCAGCCGGTCGTAGAAGTCCAGGCCCCGGAGGTTGACCTCGCCCTTGCCGGTCGGCTGGATCCGGGGCCAGGCGATGGAGAAGCGGTAGCCGGTGAGGCCCGCCTCGGCCATCAGCGCGAGGTCATCCTCGTACCGGTGGTAGTGGTCGCAGGCCATGTCACCGGTGTGCCCGTCGCGGATCGTGCCGGGGCGGGCGGTGAAGGTGTCCCATACCGACGGTCCGCGACCGTCCTCCTCGGTGGCGCCCTCGATCTGATACGACGCCGTCGAGGCGCCCCAGATGAAGTCCGCGGGCAGATGGTCCAGTGTCACGTACGCCTCCCCCGAAACATGAGTCATGCTCACGTTAGTCGTTCCGGTGGGATGATGGAAAGCATGGATCAAGACCGCACCGCAGGGACGCTGCGCCGGCTGCCGGTCCAGAAGCGCAGCGTCGAACGCTTCGAACGGCTGCTGGATGCCTGCGCCGAACTCCTGGACGAGGTCGGCTATGCCGCGCTGACCACCAAGGAGGTGGCGCGCAGAGCCGAGGTGCCCATCGGCACCCTCTACCAGTTCTTCTCCGACAGGGAAGGGCTGATCGGCGCGCTCGCCGCCCGCAATCTGGAGTCCTTCCTGGCGCGGGTCGCGGACCGGCTGGAGCGCGAGGCGCCCGACGGCATCCCGGGCATCGTGGATGTGACCGTCGACGAGTTCGTCGCCATGCGCCGGACGATCACCGGGTTCGGTGCGGTCGACTTCGGCATGGTGGGGCAGGACCACATCCTGGAGCCGAACCGGGACAACAACACCGCGGTTGCCGGATCGCTGCGCGCACTGACCGCCTCCCTGGCCGGTGTCCAGGACGACGCCGAACTCGAGATCGCCGTGCGGGTGGCCCTTGAGTGCGCGGACGGCGGGCTGCAACTGGCCTTCCGCGCCGATCCGCAGGGCGACCCCCAGCTGATCGCCGAGTGCAAACGGGTCCTCAACAGCTATCTGAACGATCGCATCCGGCTCCTGGCGACCAGTCGGCACGC